>DASYNW010000071.1:0-11579 GCA_036008325.1 Allostellaceae bacterium | reverse complement strand
GCGCACCCCCGAAAATACTGGTCCGGCAAGGTCACCAAGGAGAGCGACGCTCTCGACCTCGAGCCCGGCGTGTTCGCCGAGGAAGATCCCGATCGGATCGCCGCATCCCTCAAACGATCGGCCGACCGCAGCAAGCGGCGCAAAGCCGACGCCTTCCAATCGGCCATGTCGATGCTGAATTTCTACATCAACCGCGCTGGGCGCAATCTGCCGGCGGAGCGCAAGCATATTCTATCGCGCGCCAAGGATGCGCTGCGGCGTCGGTTCGGACGAGAATGAACGAGGCTGCCGGCCGAGGCCCAGATTTCGAGCAGATTTCGACGGCGCCTAGCGGAAGCGGACCGTGCTTACGCCGCTCTCTCCGTCCGCAGTCCGCTCGATCTCCCCGGCCAAACGATCGTACCGATCGATCAGCTCGTGCAGATGCCGTTTGACCCGCGGCGTCGTCGCGTCTTGCACCAGCGCGCGGGCCCGTGCCGCGGCGGCCCGGTAATATTCGGCGGGCTCCTGCTTTTGCTCCCACTCCACCGGACTGCCGGCTGCGGCAACCGTCCGTGGTTCGCCGTGCGGCTGTCCCGCAACAGAGCGGTCGAACAGAATACGCGATACCGTCATCGATCGAGTGCCGCCACAAACAACGCCAACCCGAAGCAGGTTGACGGCCGGACCATACGCGCGCCCGGCGCCCGGCGCAAGACAAACGGCCGCGCGCCCGGTGTTCCGCCTCGCACCGGCCCGCCCCGCGACACCGCCGTGCCGATCACGCAGCGGCCGACAAGTCTCCCCAGCTCGTCACCCGTTCGAGGCGAATGGCGATGACCGGCAGGTCGCCGATCGGCATCGTCCGGTATTGCGGGTAACACGCTCGCAGCAGCTCCTGCGCGCGGCCATGCTCCGCGCCGCCTTCGAGAATCTCGGCGCGGCCGCGCACCATGACCCAGCCGAGCCGGGTCCAGTTCTCGTCGTAATGGTCGGCGACAAAGGCCACGGCGGGATTGCCCGCGATGTTGCGCAGCCGCTTCAGCGCGCGGGGATCGCCCTTGGGCTTGCGGTCGATGGTGATGTAGAGGGCGTCGTCGCCAACGGCGAAACACACCGGCACGACATGCGGCACGGCGCGGGTGTCGGCGGTCGCCAGATGCCCGACCTTGCGCTCGGCCAGAAAGCGGCGCTGCAGCGGCGTCAGCATCAGACCCCCGGTTCGGCAAAGGATGCTACGATCATAGCGCGCGGCCGTCGTCAGGTCGCGGTTTCGGGCAATCCGGATGCGGAGGGCGATCATGGACAAGCGGCGCAGCATCGACGTGGCCGGGGCAAAGCACGTCAATCCGATCCCGAGCGCCTGCCGGCGCGGCCCCTTTGTCGTCAGCGGGGCGATCTCGGGCGCCGATCCCGAAACCGGCCAGGTCCCGGCCGACCTCGACGCCCAATGCCACGCGATGTTCGCCAATGTCCGCCGGGTCGTCGAAGCCGCCGGCGGCGCGCCCGAGGATATCGTCAAGATGACCGTGTGGATCACCGACCGCGCCCTGCGCCCGATCCTCAACAAGCATTGGGTCGAGATGTTCCCCGACGCGCATTCGCGGCCGGCGCGCCATACCCTGACCAGCACCGACTTTACACCGCCAATGCAGATCCAATGCGACCTGATGGCCGTCCTGGGCGAGGGCTGAGAACACGGCGATGTTTCCGGGGTGCAGCATATGAACCCGCCGCGCGGTCTGCGCAACGGCATCGGTCAGCCGGTGCGGCGCAAGGAGGATTTTCGCCTGCTGACCGGCCGGGGCAGCTTTGCCGACGACGTCGTTCTGCCGGAGTTGGCGCATGCGGTGATGGTGCGCTCGCCGCACGCCCATGCGCGCATTGCCTCGGTAAATAAAACGGCGGCACTCGCAGCACCCGGCGTGCTCGCGGTGCTGACCGGCGCCGATTATGTCGCCGACGGGCTCGGTGCGATCCCACACAATGCCGGGCTGATGGCGGCGCCCGACGTGGCCGTGCGGGTGCGCGGCTCTGCCCTGATCGCAACCCGCGACTATCCGATGCCGCCGGACAAGGCGCGCTTTGTCGGCGAGCCGGTCGCGATCGTCGTGGCCGCGACGGTCGAGCAGGCCAAGGACGCAGCCGAGCTGCTCGACATCGCCTATGAGCCGTTGGCGGCGGTGGCGCGCGCGGCGGAGGCAATCGAGCCCGGGGCCCCGCGCCTGTGGGACGAGGCGCCGGAAAACCTGTGCCTCGATATCGAGGTCGGCGACGAGGCCGTGACCGCACGGGCCTTTGGGCGCGCCGCCCATGTCGTGCGGCTCGACACCTGGGTGCAGCGCGTCACCGGCGTGCCGATGGAGCCGCGCACGGTCAGCGCCGAATATGACGCGGCGAGCGGGCACTACACGCTCTATTCCGGCAGCGGGCGCGGGGTCGCCAAGCTGCGGCTCGACCTCGCCCAGATCCTCGGCGTGCCGGCGGAACAGGTGCGCGTTTTGTGTGGGGACATGGGCGGGAATTTCGGCACCCGCAATTTCTTCTATCCCGAATACGCGGTGCTGGCTTGGGCGGCGCGTCGGGTCGGACGGCCGGTCAAGTGGGCCGGCGAGCGTAGCGAATGCTTCCTCAGCGACTATCAGGGCCGCGACCTGACGGTCGAGGCCGAGCTGGCGCTCGACGAGGCGGGGAACTTCCTCGCGGTGCGCGGCTCGAATTTGAGCAATCTCGGCGGGCACGCCGCCGCCTTCGTGTCCCTGCAGAAGGGGCTCGGCCTGATGTCGAGCGTCTACCAAATCCCGGTCGGCTATTTCCGCGGCCGCGGCGCCGTGACCAACACGGTTTCGACCACCCCCTATCGCAGCGCCGGCCGGCCCGAGGCCATCTTTGTCGTCGAGCGGCTGATCGATCTGGCTGCGGACCAGCTCGGGCTCGACCCGGTCGAGCTGCGTCGGCGCAACATGATCCCGCCGCAGGCGCAACCCTATGCCAACCCGTTTGGCCTCACCTATGACAGCGGACATTACGAGGAGGCGATGGACCAGGCCCTGGCGCTCGCCCATTGGCACGACTTTCCCCCGCGTCGCGCCGAGGCCGGGCGACGCGGCAGGCGGCGCGGCATCGGCATCGCCAATTATGTCGAGATCACCAGCGGCGCGCCGCGCGAGCGCACCGAGATCACCGTCAAGCCCGAGGGCCGGGTCGAGCTGGTGATGGGCACGATGTCGTCCGGCCAAGGCCACGAGACCAGCTTCGCCCAGCTCGTCACCGAATGGCTCGGCGTCCCGTTCGAGTGCATCGACTATGTCGCTCACGACACCCTGCGGGTCGAGGCCGGCGGCGGCTCGCATTCGGGCCGCTCGATGAAGCTCGCCGCCACGATCGTCGGTGAGGCGACCGACGAGATCATCGCCAAGGGCCGCAGGATCGCGAGCTTTCTGCTCGAAACCGGCGAGGTCGACATCGAATTCGTGCACGGCCGCTACCGGGTCGCGGGCACCGATCGCGAGATCGGCATCTTCGACGTCGCTGCCGCCGGAGCCGGGCGCGAGGATTTGCCGCCCGATCTGCAAGGGCCGCTCGCCGGCATCTGCGACCGGACATTGCCGGTCGCGAGCTTTCCCTATGGGACGCAAATCTGCGAAGTCGAGGTCGATCCCGAGACCGGTAGGGTGGAGATCGTCGGCTATGCCGCGGTCGACGATGTCGGGCGGGCGGTCAACCCGTTGATCCTGCATGGCCAGACGCATGGCGGCATAGCGCAGGGAGTGGGCCAGGCAATGCTCGAGGAAAGCCATTACGACCGGCAAAGCGGGCAATTGCTGGCGGCGAGCTTTATGGATTACGCGATGCCGCGCGCCGCAACCCTGCCGTTCCTCGCCACCGCGCTCAGCGAAGTGCCGTCGCCGACCAACCGGCTCGGCGTCAGGTCCGGCGGCGAAGGCGGCACGACGCCAGCCCTGGCCGCGGTGATCAACGCGATCGTCGACGCGCTCGCCGAATTCGGGGTGCGCCATATCGAAATGCCGGCAACGCCCGAACGGGTATGGCGCGCCATCCAGGCAGCCCGCGCTGCTGGCGAGGCTACGCGGTAACGCCTGGCCGATTGGGCCAGCCCAGGAATCTTGCGGATGGCGGCGCCGCGGCAATTTCTTTACTTATCGCAATATTCTAGGAAATATAGCGCCGGTCGAGTTTGTGGGGGAGAGCGCGGCGATGGTGGCAAGAAGGGTTTCAATGCGGAGTGTCGAAGCGCGTGCCAAGGCAGGCTGGCGAACCCCGCTAATTTGCTGGGACCGCCGTAGTTGCGCAAATCGCTTGCTGCTGCGTCTGGGGTTGCTCGTTGCCATCGCATGTGTCGCGCTGTCGCCGGCGGCGCGGGCGGCGGGAACCGTCAGCGTCCTCTATGCCGGGTCGCTGGTGAATTTGATGGAGCGGAGCCTCGGGCCGGCCTTCGACAAGGCGAGCGGCGATCGATTTCAGGGCTATGCCGGCGGCTCGAGTTTGCTGGCCAACCAGATCAAGGGCAAGCTTCGCCAGGCCGATGTGTTCATCAGCGCGGCGCCCAAGGTCAACGCCAGCCTGATGGGGCCGGCGAATGGCGATTGGGTCAGCTGGTATGTTTCCTTCGCGCAATCGCCGCTGGTGATCGGCTATAGCCCGACGAGCCGCTTCGCCGCGGACTTCAAGTCCAAGCCCTGGTATCAAGTGCTGATGGAGCCGGGTATCAGGATCGGGCGGACCGACCCCAAGCTCGACCCGAAGGGCGCGCTGACCATCGCGCTGATCCAGCGGGTCGAAACGTTCTACAAAATCCCCGGCCTGTCGCAACGTGTGCTCGGCGCGCCGGAGAATCCGGCCGAGGTGCTGCCCGAGGAGACCCTGGTCGGCCGCCTGCAATCGGGTCAGCTCGACGCCGGCTTCTTCTATTCAACCGAGACCGCCGATGCGAAGATACCGGCGATCTCGCTGCCGGCCGCGCTCGCGCCAAAGGCGGTCTACACCGTTGCGATCGTGCGTGACGCGCCCAATCCGGGTGGCGCCGTGCAATTTGTCACCTACCTGCTCGCCGCGGATGGGCAAAGCCTGATGAAACAGCATGGGCTCGCGTTGCAGAAGCCAATCATCGCAGGGGCGGCCTCCGCGGCGCCGCCGCAGATCCGATCCTTGGTCGACCAGGCTAAGTGACGCGACGCGTCCCGGCGCCGCTGCCCTGGCTCGCGGGCCTGCTGGCGATCTACCTGATCGCCCCGCTGGCCGCGGGCATTGAACAGGCCGGATTTGCCGACTGGCATTCGGTCGATGTTGCCGCGCTGAGCCAAGCTTGCGCGATCTCGATCGGCAGCGCCACCCTGGCGACGATCATCATCTCGATCGGCGGCATCCCGCTCGGCTATCTGCTGGCGCGGCTGCCGGGGCGGGCAATGGCGGCCGTCGGGTTCCTGGTACAGCTGCCGCTGGCGTTGCCGCCGCTCACGGGCGGCATCCTCTTGTTGTTCCTGATCGGCTACAGCGCGCCGCTCGGCCGCCTTGCCGGCGGCATGTTGACCGACTCGTTCGCCGGCATCGTGCTTGCCGAAATCTTTGTCGCCGCGCCGTTCCTGATCATCGCGGCGCGCTCGTCCTTCGCCGCGATCGACACGGTTTTCGAAGGCGTCGCCACGACGCTCGGCCGCAAGCCGATGGCGACCTTCTTTCGCGTCAGCCTGCCGATCGCCTGGCCCGGCATTTCGTCCGGGCTGCTGTTGGCCTGGCTGCGGGCGTTCGGCGAGTTCGGCGCCACGGTGATGGTCGCGTACCACCCGTATTCGCTGCCGGTCTATACCTATGTGGCGTTCGGCGCCGAAGGCCTGCCGGCGATGCTGCCGATCCTGCTGCCGACACTGGTGATCGCGGTGGCGGTGATGGCGCTCAGTGATGGCGCGGCTCGCAAACGCCGGACCTGGCGCGCCCTTCCGGCGCGGCGGACCCGTGCGAGGATAGTTTCGGGCGGCGGCTATCCGGCAGCGGCCGGCGCTGCGGCGAGCCTGATCGGCCTCTCGCTGCGCCTCGAAAAACAGCTCGGCGGCTTTCGCCTCGATCTGGTGTGGTCGCCGCCGGCGCGCCGGCTCGCGATCCTTGGGCCCTCCGGCTCGGGAAAGTCGCTGAGCCTGCGGCTGATCGCCGGCATCGACCGCCCCGACCGGGCCGAGGTCGAGCTCGGCGGCGTGGATCTGTCGCAACTCGATCCGGCGGCCCGCGGCATCGGCTACGTGCCGCAGAACTATGGCCTGTTTCCACATCTGAGCGTGGCCGCACAGCTGCGCTTTCCGCTCGGCGCCGACCCTTTTCTGGCGCAGCGCTGGATCGAGCGCCTCGGCCTCGCCGGCCTGGAGGATCGTTATCCCGCCGAGCTCTCGCTCGGCCAGCAGCAGCGGGTGGCATTGGCCCGCGCGCTGGTGCGGCCGGCCCGGCTTTTGCTGCTCGACGAGCCGTTTTCGGCGCTCGACGCCCCGCTGCGTGCGAGCTTGCGCTACGAGCTCTTGGCAGTGCAGCACGAGGTCGGGGCGACGACGATCCTCGTCACCCACGATCCGCAGGAAGCCGCGCTCCTCGCCGACGAGATCCTGGTGCTCGCGGACGGCCGGCCGTTGCAATCCGGCCCGACCGAAGCGGTCTTTCGCCGCCCCGCCGACGAGACCGTGGCGCGGCTCCTCGGCGCCGATAATTTTGGCGAGGGCGTCGCCATCGACGAAAGCCGGATCGCCATCGGCGGCAACGTTGTACTGACGGTCGCCGGGCCGCCGCTGCGGCCGGGCGAGCGGGTCGGGTGGAGCATCCCGCCGGGTCAAATTCGCCTCGACCCCGCCGGCCCCTATCACGGCCTGGTCGAAGCCGTTCTCCCGGCCGGGATCGGCAGCCAGATCGCAATCCGCCTCGGCGAGGCGCGCCTTCGGTTCGGCAATCCCGCGCATTGTTCCGCCGGCAGCCGTTGCCGCCTGACGATCGACCCATACGCAATCCAGGTCTGGTCGCGCGATTGATGGAAAGCATCGGAAATCCGCGTGCCGGCGCATGGAAGAATACTTGTACGTCAAGGCGGTTTGGATCAAGACCGCTTGAGACGGGGCAGCGGGAGCGCCGGCGGCGGCCGGCGCGCGAAGCCGCTGCCGGGAGCCGGAGGTGCCATGCCGAGGTTGACCTTGCGCATCGACTTTGACCACGACCGCGCAATCGGCCCGGGCAAGATCAAGCTGTTGGAGCTGATCGACAGCCTGGGCTCGATCGCGGCCGCCGGGCGGCAGATGGGCATGTCCTATCGTCGCGCCTGGCTGCTGGTCGACAGCGTCAACCGCTGCTTCCGCCAGCCGGTGGTGGCCTCGCAGGCGGGCGGCCAGCACGGCGGCGGCGCTTCGTTGACCGCGCTTGGCCATGCGGTGGTGGGCCACTACCGCGCGGTCGAGAGCGCCGCGCAGAATGCCGGCGCCGCCGATATCGCAGCCTTGTCCGCCGCCCTTGCCGAGCCCGGCCCGGAACCGGCCCAAGCCGCCGGCAGAAAAACGCACCGGCTGGCGTTGAGCGTCACCTAGGCGTCATTACCAGGGAGGTCGTCCCTCATGGTCAAAATCAGACGGATGGTTCCCACTCAAGCCCTCACCCACCCAGCCCCCGGATCACGTCCGGGGCAGGCTCTGGCGGGCTGGGTCCCCCTCTCCCGCATTGCGGGAGAGGGGGCCGAGCGCAGCGAGGCGGGTGAGGGGTCGCCGGTGCCAAGCTTCAGGTTCGCACCACAAGCGGTTGAGCCCAGCGCACGGCGGGCGAGCACCAGCTTTTGCGCCGACCGGCCGAAGAAATGGTAGCCCGATCCGCCCTCGGCGAGCAGATCAAGGAACGCGTCCGGCGCGGTGATCTCGACGCAGCCCAGAATATCGGCGCCGCGGGCGAGAAACGCGTCGGGCAGCATCCCGACCGTCGGGCCGACGACGGTAACCCGCGCCTCCGGTCTGACCAGGGCCAGCAGATTTTCGAGCGTGCCGTTGACCAGGGTCGAGCCGGTGATCAGCGCCACATCGGCCTGCGGCAGGATGCCGGGAGCCTGCTCGGCCGGGCGGAAGAACGGCAGCTCATCGGCCTTCAGGGTGGCCGGGTCCTGCTCCAGCACCAGATAAGGATGGCCGCGCCGTTTCAGCTCCTTAAGGAACGGGACAAAGGCGCCGACGACGACGATCCGGTCGCCATTGCGGATTTCGGTCGCATCGAGCGCGTCGATGCCCGGGCACAGCTCGACATCGGGATGGGGACGGCGGCGCCAGCAATAATCGGCGAGCGCATTGACCACGGCGATCCCGACCGCGCGGCGAATGCCGGTGCCCGAGAGCGCCTCGCCCGCCAGATCGGCGGCGCGCCGGCCGGCGAGCTTGCCGGGGAACGGCATCGCCCTCGCCGAGCTCGGACAGCACACCGCCTCGGGGATCGACTTCAGCGGCGTAGCGCAGCCGCCGGCGCTGCCGTTCGAAAGCTTGACCCCGGTGAAAAACAGCCCGACCACCGCCCTTTCGACCAAGATCGTGTCGAGCTCGGGGCCCAGAACGGCGCCGATCGTCGCGATTGTCTCGGCGAGGATCGAACTCTGTTCACTTGGCATCGACGGCTCCACTTCTGACGCTGGCATCGCCATATCCGATAGGATAGATCGACGGCGCACCGCGCCAAGGATTTTTTGCGCGAGGCTCCCCTCCTGTCGAGCCGCCGCAATTCCCAGTTCCCAAGGAGTGTCAGGATGAAGCTCAGCGCCCGCAATCAGCTCAAGGGCAAGATCGTCGCCGTGACCAAGGGTCAGACGACGGCGCATGTTCGCATCGATATCGGCAGCGGGGTGATCGTCACCTCGTCGATCACCAACGAGGCGGTCAACGATCTCGCCCTCAAGGTCGGCGACGAGGCGTTCGCGGTGATCAAGGCCTCGGACGTGATGGTCGCCAAGTAGGCAATGCTTTACGGCTTGCCGTCGGCCCAGCTGGCATGGGCATTGTAGAGCGAGATGGTCGAGAGCCCCATCTTGGCGCTGGCGTCCTTGATCTGCCGGCTATAGGCGACATAGATCAGGGTGTCGTTCTTCTGGTCGTAGATGCGCCGCACCGCGATCGATTTGAAGAACAGGCTCATCCGCTGCGAGAAGACCTCCTCGCCCTTGGCGCCGAGGGCGATCTTGCCGACCACCACGGGCCCGGTCTGGCTGCAGGAAATGGCGCTGTTCGACGGGTTCTCGAACCAGTTCCCCTTGGTCAGCCGGTCGATCACGCTGCGATCGAAATGGACGATGTGACAAGTGACGCCGGCGACTTGCGGATCGGCGAAGGCCTCGACGACCAGCCCGTTGCCGGTCCAGTCGTTGCTGAAGCGGCCCACCTGTTCCGCCTTCGCCCCACCCGCGGCGAAGCAGAGGAGGAGGGCCATCGCTGCGTATATTTTCATCTTTCTATTCCTTGAATGGCTGGACCGATCAGCTTCGGTATGCTGCCTGCGCGCGAGCGAGCCATACCAGCCTCGATGAATAGCTCGAGGCGTAAGATGGGGTGCGACATCGGATCGGGAGGGCAACTCATGTCCGCAGAGTTTATCACTATCGCCGCAAACCGAGCCGCCGATACCTTCCTCGCCTTCCTCGCCGTGCCGCGGGCGGGGAACGGGCCGGGAATCGTGCTGCTGCACACCGCCTTTGGCCTCGACCGGCACATGCGCGACATGGCCCGGCTCTATGCCGAGGAAGGCTATGTGGTGATCTGCCCGGACCTCTATTGGCGCATCGAGCCGGGGCTGGACCTCGGCCAAAGCGAGGCGGACCGGCAGCGGATGCTGGCCCTCTACCAGAAATTCGACCGTGACGCCGCGCTTGCCGACATTGCCGCGACCGTATCGGCGCTGCGCGACCGCGGCGAATGCAACGGCAGGATCGGGGCGGTCGGGTTTTGCCTCGGCGGCGGCTTGGCCTATCGCGCCGCGGCCGAGTGCGGCATCGATTGCGCCGTCGCCTATTACGGCGTCGGCATCGAGGCGGCGCTCGATCTGGCGCCCCGGATCGTCTGCCCGATGGTGCTCCATTTCGCCGGAAACGACGATTACGTGCCGGCGTCGACGGCGGCGCGGGCACGCGAAGCGTTCGCCGGCCGCTCCGGCATCCGGATTCATACGTATCCGGGTGCGCGACACGGCTTTGCCCGCCCCGACGGGGGCGATTACGACAAGCCGTCGGCCGGCCTCGCCCATTCGCGCTCGGTGGCGCTGCTGCGCCGGACGATCGGCCCGGATTTCGATCTCGAAAGCTTGTGGGAGGCGCATACTCGCTACGAATTCGACACCCGCGACGTCAGCGCGACGATGGCGACGATGGTCGCCGACCCATACGTCAACCATGTCCCGGTGATGACCGGCGGGGTCGGCGCGGGCGACCTAGCACGTTTTTACGCCAACCATTTCATCCCGAAGCTGCCCAAGGATACCCGGCTGGTGCCGATCTCGCGGACGGTCGGCTCCGATTGCCTCGTCGATGAGATGCTGTTCTGCTTTACCCATGATGTCGAGATCGACTTCATGTTGCCGGGGGTGCCGCCGACCGGGCGCTATGTCGAGGTGCCGACCGTGGCGATCATCAAATTCCGCGGCGACAAGCTGTGCCACGAGCACATTTATTGGGACCAGGCGAGCGTGCTGGTGCAGATCGGCCTCATCGACCCCGAGGGCCTGCCGGTCGCCGGGGCCGAGACCGCGCGAAAGCTCGCTGACGAGACCCGCCCCTCGAACACCTTGATGCAGCGCTGGGCGGAGAGCGCGCCGAAGGCCGGGTAAGCGCGGCATCCGCCAGCCCCATTTAGAAGCTGAGTGTCGCACATATTCGAGTGTCTCCCGATGGCTGAAGCACACCGATCCCTATTATGATTGCCACCCTCGATACTCACGAGCTGGTGAAGGATCTCAAGGCGTCCGGGTTCACCGACGAGCAGGCCGAGGCGGTAACTCGCGCGGTGAGGCTGGCGCAGGATCTGGACCTGTCCAACGTCGCCACCAAGACCGATTTGGCGCAGATCGAGTTGCGGCTGATCAAATGGGTGATCGGCGTCGGCGTCGCTGCCTCGCTGGCAATCGGCGGCATGATCTGGACCGCGACGCAGACCCTGCTGCACGCGCACATGTAGCCGGCAAGCGCGGCCGATCGGGAACAGCACACTTCTCGGATGCCTTGGGCAACGAGCCTGGCGGAACCGCGGCGGGAGAGCGCCGTTTGGCACCGGGAGCGTTGCCGCGAGGCGCGGAAGCGGTCTCCGTTTGGTCGTTCAGCCTCGAAGAGGAGCTCGTCGGATGGCAACAAATCTCGACAACTATCTCGATCTTTTGCAGCAGAAAAAGGCGTTCGCCGATCTCGCCACGGTGATGCCCGACGGGACCCCGCAGGTGACGCCGGTGTGGTTCGACTACAGCGCGGGAAAGATCCGGGTGAACACCGCCCGCGGCCGCACCAAGGCGCGCAACCTGAAGCCCGGCGCGCCGGTGGCGCTGGCGATCATGGACCCCGACAACGCCTATCGCTATGTGCAGATCCGCGGCCGGGTCACGAGTGCCAC
>DASYNW010000070.1:0-9711 GCA_036008325.1 Allostellaceae bacterium | reverse complement strand
CCGCGGTCTCGCGCACGATTTCGGCGGCATCCTTGTCCTCGCGCAGCCCCAG
Organism: Allostellaceae bacterium; assembly: GCA_036008325.1. Taxonomy (GTDB): domain Bacteria; phylum Pseudomonadota; class Alphaproteobacteria; order ATCC43930; family CGMCC-115725; genus AP-15. The sequence continues at coordinate 9,659 of DASYNW010000070.1, read as the reverse complement.
GAACGCGGCATGGCGCAACACCTTGTCGTCGGTCCAGCCGGCATAGCGCAGCTCGGCGACCAGCGCCGGCCGGGTCCAATGCACCCCCTTGACCGAGGCGCCCTTCGGTAATCCCCGGACCGGGGCCGCGGCGCGTTCGAGCGGTCCGAGCCGCGCCCGCAGCTCGGCCAGTCGGGCGTCGTCGAACCCGGTGCCGACGCGGCCGGCATAATGCAAGGCGCCATCCCTGTCATAATAGCCGACGAGCAGCGCGCCCAAACCCTGGCGGCTGCCGGCCGGGTCGGTGAAGCCGATCACCACGAACTCGTCGCGGCTGGCGGATTTGATCTTGAGCCAATCCTGGCTGCGCCCGGGACGGTACGGCCGGTCGCGGCGCTTGGCGACAATCCCTTCGAGGCCAAAGCCGGCGGCGTGGCGATAGAATTCCGGGCCGCGCCCGACCTGATGGTCGCTGTAGCGCAAGAGGCCCGCGGCGTCCGGCGGCACCAGCCCGGCCAGCATCGCCTTGCGGTCTTCGAGTGCGGCACCGCTCAGATCGTAGCCGTCGAGATGGAGCAGATCGAACGCGTAGAATACCAATTCGTCGGTGCGCGCCTCGGCGATCGCGTCCTGCAAATGGGCGAAGCTGGTGGTGCCGTCCTCTTCGAGATGGACGAGCTCGCCGTCGATCAGCGCCGCCGCCGCCGGCAACTCGACGAAACGCTGGGCCAGGGCCGGGAACTTCGCGGTCCAGTCGAGGCGGTTGCGGGTCAGCAGCTGCACCCGGCCGCCAGCGATCCGCGCCATCAGCCGGTAGCCATCGTATTTGATCTCGTGAAACCACTGGGTTCCGTCCGGCGCCCGGTCGGCGGCGGTCGCCAGCTGCGGCTTGGGATCGGCCGGCAGTCGCCCTTTTCTGGCACCGGGGAGATGCGCGATGCGGGCTTGCGGCTCGGGATCGGCGGCGGCGCCCGGTTTTTCGCCGTTGGGTCCCCAGACCCGGTCGCGATCGGCGGCGATCTCGTCGAGCCCGCGGCCGGTGGCGACGCTCTTCGGGTTAGCGGCGACGACCCGATCGCCGCTCTGCGGCACCGCGGCCTCGTCGCGCTCCTTGATCAGCAGCCAATTCTCGCCGCGCCGCCCGGCGTGCTTGCCGCCCATCCGCACCAAGGCCCATCTTCCGTGCAGCTTTTCGCCGTCGAGCACGAATTTGAGATTGCCCTTGGCGTAGGCGGCCTGCGGCTCCGGGTCGAGCGGGGTCCAGCTGCCGCGATCCCAGATCAGCGCGGTGCCGGCGCCGTATTGCCCGTGCGGGATGACCCCCTCGAACCCGCCATATTCGAGCGGGTGGTCTTCGACGTGGACCGCGAGGCGCTTTTCTCCGGGATCGAGGCTCGGCCCCTTGGGCACCGCCCAGCTCTTCAGCACCCCGTCGAGCTCGAGCCGGAAATCGTAGTGCAGCCGGCGCGCGGCGTGCTTCTGGACCACAAAAGACAGCGTGGGCGACGCCGCTTGGCGCGCCGCCGCACCCGCCGGCTCAGGGGTTTTCGCGAAATCGCGCTTGCTGCGGTATTCGGTGAGCGCCATTGCCGCCGATCACCTGCTGGAGACGTTATCCTGTCGAGAGCGCCGGGTCCTGTCCAAAGCGCCGGGCGCGCGCCGTTGCGGAGCGCCCGATAATGTGCATTTCTAGGGGCGGAATATAGGAGATCGGCATGCCGCGCGCGAGTTGGAGCGGGTTTTTGCGTCTTTCTCTCGTCACCTGCCCGGTCTATCTGACCCCGGCGACGACTGAAACCAAGCGGATCAGGCTCAATCAGCTCAATGCGAAGACCGGTAACCGGCTGTCGCAGCGTCTCGTCGACTCCAAGACCGGCGACGAGGTCGGCCGCGACGAAATCGTCAAGGGCTACGAGTATGACCGCGACCGCTATGTCACGCTCAGCGACGAGGAGCTGAAGGACCTGCAGGTCGAGTCGTCGAAGATCATCGATCTCGACCGCTTCGTCAGCCGCGACGAGGTCGACCCGCTCTATCTCGACACGCCCTATTACGTTTATCCCGAAGGCGAGCTCGCGGCCGAAACCTTTCGCGTGATCGGCGAGGCGATGGCGCATACCGGCAAGGTCGGGCTCGGCCGGGTCACGATGTCCGGCCGCGAGCGTCCGGTCCTGGTCGAGCCACACGGCGAAGGGCTGGTGATGTCGCAGCTGCGCAGCAAGGACGAAGTCCGCCCGGCCGAATTCGCCGGCAAGCCGGAAGCGCAGATCGACCCGGATCTGGTGTCCCTGGCCGAGACCATCATCGAGCGCAAATCCGGCAAGTTCGAGCCGGCGGCGTTTCACGACCGCTACCAGGAGGCGTTGCGCGAACTGGTCGAGGGCAAGCTCAAGGGCGAACCGGCTGCGGCGTCGCGCTCGATCGCCGAGCCGCCCAAGGTGGTCAATCTGATGGACGCGCTGAAGCGCAGCCTGGCGCGCGAAGACGCCTCGGCGCCGAGCCGGGGCGCCGCCGCGGCATCGGCATCGTCGGCCAAGCGCCAGCGGCCGGCAGCCGATCGGCGTCAGCCGCCGCTGTTGCTGCCGGTGATCGGCGGGCGCGGCGCCAAAGCCGAACCGGACGCCGAGGCCACGGCGCCGGCGGCGGCGCCAGCTCCGGCCAAGGGCCGCAAAACCCGGGCGAAAGCCCCGGCCGAGTCGGCAACAGCGCCGGCGGCCGATCGGCGGCGCAAAGCCTGAAGCCGAAAGGCCAGGCTGAAGGCCGGAGGTCCGCTCCTCAGGGCTCGGCCAGCCGCAGCAGCGCCGCGCTCACCGGCCCGAGATCGAAGCGCCCGCGCTTCAAATCGTGGCCGGCGCCCGCGACCGGGATCAGCTCGGTCGGCGCCGGGATCAGCGCCAACGCCCGGCGCAGCTCGTCGATCGAGCCGAACGGGTCGCCGGTGCCGTGCACGAACACCGCCGGCCGGCGCAGCCGCGCGAAGTGCTCTGTGCGCAGCCGCTCGGGCTTGCCGGGCGGGTGCAGCGGATAGGAAAACAGCAGCAGCGCCGCCGCCGCCTCGGGCTCGTCGGCGACAAGCATTGTCGCCTGGCGGCCGCCATAGGAGAGCCCGCCGAGAAACAACCGCCCCGTCGGCGCCAAGCCGCGCAGCGTCGCCAGTGCACGGCGCAATCCGTCGCGATCGGCCGCCGCCGTCGCCGGCGATGGCGGCCCCGTCGCCCGCCGCTGGCGAAACGGCAGGTTGCAACGCAACACCAACAACCCCGCCGCGCTGAACGCTGCCGCGGCGGCCACCAGCAATGGCGAACGGCAGTTGCCGCCGGCGCCGTGGGTCAGCACCAGGCCGTGCGTCGCGGCCCCTTGCGGGCGATGCAGAAAGCCGCGGATGCCGGGTCGCTCGAAGCGGACGATCCCCGCCTCGTCCGCTGGCACGCTCGGATCGCGGCTATCGGGGTTCATCGCCAACGCTAGCGCGTCTTAGCAGTAGCGGCTGCGGCATGGGCGGCGAATTCTCGTTTGCGCAAGGATTGCGCACGGCGGAGAGGCGGCCCCGACACCAGTGGGTTCAGAGCGGGATCACCAGGAGGGTGTCGATCTTCTGGCTGTCGAGGATGACCAGGCGCTCGATGAAGCGGTAGGGCTCGGCCGACAGGTCGATGCGGTCGAGATAGCGGCCGGCGGCGAACAGGCTGGTCTCGCCGTCGTGCATGATCCTGACGGCGATGAAGTTCGATCGCACCTCGGCCACCCCGCCCTCGACCTTGCCCACCCGGATCGGACCGATGATGTGGCGATAGCGGTGCGGCTCGAAGATGTTGGCGCGGCGCAGCGCCAGGATCCGATCTTTGAGCATGCCCTTGGAGGCGGCGTAGACGACGCCGTGGCGGTGGCCGGCCTCGTGGCTCTCCCGGCTGGTGATCAGGTAATGGCATTTCTCGACGAAGAAATCGGGCCACGCCTCGAGCCGGTCGTCGTCGATGCATTCGGCATAGTCGGAGATCAGCTCGTGAATGCGGTGACGCACCGCGATTTCATCCATCTCCGCTTCCTTCCGCGCGTCAAATTGGATCATCGTAGTGCGCCCTTCGAGACGACCGCTTCACGGGCTCCTCAGGGTGAGGGGTCTTCTTGTTGCCATCAATGGAGCACCTCATGCCGAGGAGCGCGCGAAGGGTACGTCTCGAAGCACGCACGTCGTCGATGCCGCCCCGCTTCGCTGCTCGCGATCAGTCGCCGATGAGCGTGCGGTATTTCTTCCAGAAGCCGCGGATCGCCGCTTCGCTCGAGCGGAACGGTTGCGACTGCGCGTCGTAGCCGCCCATCATCACCACCCCCGCATCCTGGTCGTTGAAGCGCAGGGCGCGCTGCACGAACCCGCCGACGCAGCCATCCTCCATCGAGATATACCCAGCGGCGCCGACCAGGTTGCCCTGGCGCAGGCGGCGCTCGGTCATCGCCTCGTCGTCGCCGTCAAAGCCAAGATGGATCCATTCGAGCTCGGTCTTTTCGAGGCCGCGCGGCTGGATCGCCCGGACCGCGATCGAATTCCTGATCTGCTGCAGGATCATGCCGGGAAAGACCGTCAGGATCTGCACCGAGACGCCGTCGCCATACTCGTCGATCGACTCGACGACCGAGGGGTCTTCGAGCCGCATGTCGGTGTCGGCGCGCAGCCCCTCACGCTGGTAGTCGGCATCTTCGGCGGCGTAGTCGAGCTTGGCCTGGCTGAAATGATGGCCGCCGCTGTCGTCGATATGGATACCGCCCGGCATCGACAGCCGGTTGATCCGGAACGTCGTCAGAAAGGCGTGCAGGATGCTGGCGTGATAGGTGTCCTTGGTGTTCTCGGCATAGAGCTTCCAGTTGTTCGGCAACACCTGGGTGCTGCGGCCGAGAATATGCGCGGGCCGGTTCAAGACGCGGCGGATGCCGCCGACCACTTGCGGCCCGAGATAGGCTTCGAGGTCGGGCGCCTCACGACTGAAGGTGCCGAATACGAGGCCGGCCAATTCGGCGACCCGCAGCCGCGACAGATCGTGGTCGTCCTTCCTGAACTCGGGCGGCATCCCGCCCTGCCGCTTGACCCCGCGCTCAAAGGCGACGCCGGTCAATTTGCCGCCGAGGTCATAGGTCCAGCCGTGATAGATGCACTTGATCTCCTTGGCGTTGCCCTGGCGCTCGATGCACAAGAGGTTGCCGCGATGGGCGCAGCGATTGGCAAAGGCGTTTATCGCGTCGTCATTGTCGCGGGTGACGACGACCGCGGTCTCACCGATCGTGGTCGCGATCCAATCGCCGGGGTTCGGGATCTCGGCGGCAAGGCACAGATAGCTCCAGGCCGGCCCCTTGAAGATCCGCTCCTGCTCGAGCCGGTACTGCTCCGGGTCGGTGTAGAGCCGGAATGGGATCTCGGAGAGCCCGTTCGACGGCCACGCAACCCCCCGCATCTCCTCGGCGCCGTGCTCGGACATGGCAATTTCTCCTCGCGATACAGCCCGTATGATAGCACCCGCCGCCGGATCGGGTACAGCGGGGCGGAGCAAGCCGCCGTCGTTCGGGGGCGGCCCACTTGGCGGACTGGAGCCAGCCGGCCGGGCACTGACCGCCCTGTCGGCGCCCGGAACCGGAAGGGCGGCTTTCAGCCGAGGGCGATCTGCCGGAGCGGAAACAGGCTGTCGTGGCGGGCGATCGGCGCGGGCGCGTCGGGCGGTGCCGCCATGCCGATCCTGTCGTGCCAGTAGACCGGCATTCCAGCGGCGCTCGCGCCATAGAGATCATAGGCTGAGCCGGCGACGAACAAGCTGGTCTCGGGCGTGGCGCCGAGCGCTTCCAGCGCCAGCCGATAGGGACGCGGATGCGGCTTATAGAAGCCGGCGCGTTCGGCGCTGACGACAGCCGCGAACCCGATCCCGGTGCGGGCCACCGCGACCTGTGCAAGCACCTCGGAGCAATTGGTCACGACGGCGAGCGGGATCTGCCCTTCGAGCGCGCCCAGCACCGCTGCGACTTCGGGCCATGGCGCGAGCTCGCCGTAGCGTTCTATCAGACGATCGGCGAGGCTCGCCGGGAGGCCGACTTCGACCGCCGCTTCGCGCACCAGCCCTTCATAGGGCCGATATATGGCCGTGGCGTAGGTATTACGCAGATAGGCCGCCCGCCACCCCCGGCCGTCGCCATCGCCGGCCACCCTGTCCCACAACGACCAGGAATCGAGCAGCCCGGTCAAGAGGTCGAACAGCACCGCCCGCGGACGGATCACAGCAAGCCGAGCTCGAGCTTGGCTTCTTCGCTCATCCGCTCGGGGGTCCAGGTCGGGGTCCAGACCAGCTTGACCCGCGCGTCGTTGACGCCGGGCACGGCGCGAACCGCCGCCTCGACCTCGCCCGGCATGCTGGCGGCGACCGGGCAGGAGGGCGTCGTCAGGGTCATCTCGACAAAAACGATCCCGCCCTTCTTGACGATCAGCTCGTAGATCAGCCCCAATTCGACCAGATCGACCGGGATTTCCGGGTCTTGAACCGTCTTCAGCGCCGCCAGCACCGGGGCCATCAGCGCCGGATCGTCCTCGCCGCCTTCCGGGCGCTCGACTTCGGCTGCGCCCTGCGCCGTGGGCTCGGCGGCGTGGCCGGCGACGCCGAAATCGAACGGATCGCGCTCCGTCATCGTCGCTACTCCGTCTTTACCGGGGCGTCGCCGCCGCCCTTCAGCGCGGCTTCGAGCGCATGCCAGGACAAGGTCGCGCATTTGACCCGCGCCGGATAAGCCTTGACCCCGGTCAGAGGTTCGAGCCGCTCCATCTCCTCGGCCAGCGGCTCCGGCAGCGGTTTATCTTCGCCGCCGGTGACCCGCGCGTGGAAATGCGCGAACAACTCGCGCGCCTCCTCGACGCTCTTGCCCTTCAGCACCTCGGTCATCAAGGAGGCGGCCGCGGTCGAGATCGCGCAGCCCCGTCCCTGAAACGAAACGTCGGTGATACGGTCGCCGTCCAGGGTCAGGAACACGGTGACCCGGTCGCCGCATAATGGGTTGTAACCCTGGGCGGTATGGGTCGCATGCTCGATCGGCCGGAAATTGCGCGGGCGGCGGCCGTGGTCGAGAATGATGTCCTGATAAAGCTCGCGTAAATCGTCCGTCACGTAAACATCTCCCGCGCCGCTTCGATCGCGGCGGCCAATTTGTCGATGTCCGCCTCGTCGTTGTAAACGCCGAGCGAGGCGCGGGTGGTCGCCGGGTAGCCGAGCTTTTCCAGGAGCGGCTGGGCGCAGTGGTGGCCGGCCCGCACCGCCACGTGGTGCCGGTCGAGCACGGTCGCAAGATCGTGCGGGTGCACCCCTTCGAGGTCGAACGACAGAATGCCGAGCCGGCGCTGCCCGGCGCCGACGAGCCGCAGGCCCTCGATGCGCGACAGCCGGTCGACGCCGTACCCGGTCAGCGCCTCCTCGTGCTCGAGAATGTTGGCGCGCCCCAGGCTCTCGATGAAATCGAGCGCGGTGCCGAGCCCGATCGCCCCCGAAATGTCGGGCGTCCCGGCCTCGAAGCGATGCGGCGGCTCCTGATACACGGTCTTCTCAAAGGTGACGTTGAGGATCATCTCGCCGCCGCCCTGCCACGGAGGCATCGCCGCCAGCAATTCGTGGCGGCCCCACAGCACCCCGATCCCGGTCGGCCCATAGGTCTTGTGCCCGGAAAACACATAGAAATCGCAGCCCAGCGCCTGCACGTCGACGTCGAGGCGGGGTGCCGCCTGGCAGCCGTCGACCAGCACCCTGGCGCCCACCCGATGGGCGAGCTCGACGACGGTTTCGACCGGGACCAAAGCGCCGGTGGCGTTGGCGAGATGGGTGATCGCGACCAGGCGGGTGCGCGGCGACAGGTGCGCGGCGAAGGCGGCGAGATCGAGCCCGCCGGTCGCATCGATCGGCGCCACCACCAGGCGGAACCCCAGCCGGTCGCGCAGCAATTGCCACGGCACGATGTTCGAATGATGCTCGAGCTCGCTGATCAAGACTTCGTCGCCGGCTTCGAGAAAGGCCGCACCCCAGCTCTGCGCGACGAGGTTGATCGCCTCGGTAGCGCCGCGGACAAAGACGATCTCGCGCGGATCGGCGGCGTTCAGAAAGCGCTGCGCCTTGACCCGCGCCGCCTCGAACAATTCGGTCGAGCGGGCGCTGAGGTGGTACACCCCGCGATGCACGTTGGCGTAGTCGGTGCGGTAGTAATCGGCGATCTGGTCGATGACCGAGGCCGGCTTTTGCGCGCTGGCGCCCGAATCGAGAAATACGAGGCCAGGGTTGTTGGCGAAGATCGGAAACTCGGTCCTGAGCCGGCGCGGGTCGAACCCGCCCGGCAGCCGGTCGCTTGCGGGATCAACAATCCGCGGGCTGGCCGTCGTCATGATCAGTCCTCCAGCAGCGTCAGGCGGCGGGCGAGCCGCGCCAGCAGGTGCTCGCGCACCGCCGCGGGCTCGACGAGCTCGACCGGCTCTCGCAGAAACGCCTCGACCAGCATGCGCCGCGCCGCCTCGCGCGGGATGCCGCGGGCGCGCAGATAGAACAGCGCCGCCTCGTCGAGGTCGCCGACCGCGGCGCCGTGGCTGCATTTGACGTCGTCGGCGAAAATTTCGAGCTCGGGCTTGGTGTCGATCGCGGCGCGCCGCCCGAGCAGCAGGTTGCGGCTCAGCATATGCGCATCGGTTTTCTGCGCGCCGGGAGCGACCGTGATCCGGCCCTGAAAGGCGCCGTGCGCCCGCCCGGCCGCCACCCCCTTGAAGATTTCGCGGGTCTCGCCGCCCACGGCGAGATGGCGCACCGTGGTGACGATGTTGGCTTCTTGACGATCAGCCAGCAGAAAGGCGCCGTGAAGCCCGCAATGCGCCGCCGCGCCCTCGCTGCGCACAATGACCTCGTGGCGCACGCTGCGCCCGCCGAGCAACAAGACGAAGCTGTCGAGCCGCGCGGCCGCGCCCAGCTTCGCCTCGATCGCGGCGAGATGGAGTGCATCCTCCGCCTCTTCGACCAGCGCCACGCGGTCGAGCGCGGCGCCGTCGGCGAGCCGCAAGGCTAAGACGTCGTTGCGCCAGTAGCGGCCAGCGCCGGCAAAGCTCTCGATCAGCCGAACGCGGCTATGCGCCCCGAGGGTCACCAGGCTGCGGGTGTGCAGCGAGGCCGGGACACCGCCGGAAGCGAGGTGGACGATCTCGATCGGCTGCTCCGCGACGACGCCCGGCGCCACTTCGAGCACGAAACCATCGGCAAAGAGCGCGGCGTTGAGTGCGGCAAAGGGCTGGTCGGGATCCTGCGACAGCGCTTCGAGCGCGGTTTCGACCAGCTCGGGCCTCGCCTCGATCGCCGCCGCGGTGGGCCTGAGCCAAACTCCGGCCGGCAACCCGTCCCTGGCTGATAATGCAGGCGAAAAGCAGCCATCGACCAGGACCAGTCGAGCGCCGGCCGGGGCGAAACCGATCTCGCTCAACAGCGCCCGCGCGCTATCGGTTGGCGGTGAAGGCGCGGTCCCGGCCGGCAGCAGCGGCGCCTGTTCGAGCGGGCGCAGATCGAGATAGCGCCAGGCTTCGCCGCGGCGGCTGGGAAAACCCTCTTCGCCAAAGCGGGCGAGGCCGCGCCGACGGAGGCGCGCCAGCCAATCGGGCTCGTCCCCGCGCTTGCCGAAGCTGTCGAGGTACGGCC
>DASYNW010000069.1:0-1952 GCA_036008325.1 Allostellaceae bacterium | reverse complement strand
CGTTCAGAAAGGCGCCGCGATGGTGATAGACCACGCCCTTGGGATCGCCGGTGGTGCCCGAAGTATAATTGAGCGCGATCGCGTCCCATTCGTCGGTCGGCCCGGCCCAATCGGAGGCGGGATCGCCCTCGCCGAGAAAGGCCTCGTATTCGGTTCCGCCGAGGCCAACCCCGCCGGCAGGATCAGCGATCTCGACCAGCGGCAACGGGTCGCCCAGCTGTTCGAGCGCGGCTTTGACGACCGGGGCGAATTCTCGGTCGGCGATCAGCAGCCTGGTTTCGCTGTGCGCCAGGATGAAGGCGATCGAGCGGGCGTCGAGCCGGTAGTTCAGCGCATTCAGCACAGCACCCGCCATCGGCACCCCGTAATGCGCCTCGAGCAAAGCCGGCACATTCGGCGCCATCACCGCGACCGTGTCCCCCGGCCGGATGCCGCGGCGGCGCAGCGCGTCGGCCAGCCGCCGGCAGCGGGCGTAGAACTCGCGATAGGTGAAACGCGCGTCGCCGTGGACGACCGCGAGCTTGTCGGGGTAGATCGACGCGGCCCGCGCCAGAAAGGACAGCGGGGTCAGAGCGGTAAAGTTCGCCGCGTTCCTGGCGAGATGCGGCGCGTCGTATAGCCCGCCGGAGGATGACACCTGCAACCCCGTTCCCTGACCCGGTATCCTGCCGGCATCCTCGGGGGACGCCCGGCCCAGGTCAAGACGCCCGGTTGGCGCGGATGGCGCTTTCCCGACCCGCCAAATCCTTCAGCGTTCGGCCCGCCATTCGAGCAGAACATAGGGCGGCTGTTCGGCCAATGCCCTGAAGCCGAGCTTGTCGTAGATCCGCTGCGCGGCCGGGTTATAGGAGAATGACCGCAGGCGCGCCGGCAGGCCCAGGCGGCGCGGCTCCTCCAATGCGGCGGCCAGCACCGTGGTGCCGATGCCGATGCCCTGCGCCTGCGGCAGCAAGGCGAAGTCGATATAATAGACGCAGTGCGGTTGGACCTCGCTGACGATGCGCCCGATCGGCCAGCGGTCGATTTCGATGATCTCGTACCGCGCATCGGGAAAATTGCGGCGATAGGTCTCGTTCATCGAGCGGAACTGCACCTGGAGCAGGAATTCCTTATGGTTTTGCGCCAGTGGCATCAGCGCCATTTCGGCGGCCCGGTTGCTGGCGAACAGCAGGTACAGAAAGGCTTCTTCCGAGGGGCCGCCGGCGGCGGGCCGCAGTCCCACGGTGCCGTGCGCGGTGCGGATTTTCAGATCGGCCGGCACCGCCGCTATCGCAGGCGATTTGTGGTATGGCCGGTGGCGCCGCGGTTTGCCGCCCGACGGCGCCGGCGGCAATATGCCCCGACCCCTTCGCCGCCACCACCAGCGATCCCCGTCAAAACTCGCCGCAACCGTGAGAAAGCCCGATGAAGCCGATCGACCAGCTGACCGCCGAGGATTTTGCCGGGTATCTCGGCCAGGGGTTTCGCCCGACCGGCAGCGATCTCGAACTGGTCCTGGTAACCCTCGACCGGCGCGAGCGCCCGGGATGGGAGGCGGCGGCGCGCAAGCCGTTTGCGCTGATCCTGCGCGGCCCGCATCAGCCGATATTGCCCGAAGGTGTCCACCAGCTGGCGGTCGGCGGCGGACCCGCTTTGGCGCTTTATGTCATTCCGATCTTCACCGCGGCGCGCGCCCATCAGGACTATCAGATCGTCTTCAACTGAGCTGTCGGTCAGTTGCGCGACGGGAAGATCCCTTGCAAGGCGATGCAATAATTGATCGTCAAATACGGCATGCGGTTCTCGTGCGGTAGATTGCCGCCGGCCGCGCCGATCGCGTTCGCCCCCATCGCCAAAGTGGGCGCCGCGCTGCTGTAGATGTTTTCGACCGGATTGTTGGCCTCGATCCCGTAGCCGCTGCCCATCAGCACCGTGCCGCTCGGCAGGTTGGTCCCGTTCGACTGGCCGTTATT
>DASYNW010000068.1:0-3536 GCA_036008325.1 Allostellaceae bacterium | reverse complement strand
CCGGCATCGTCCATGTCCCTCTCCCGCCGAAGCAGCCCCAAAGACGGATGGTCCGGGCATGGGCTCGGCCGATCGGCTACGGCGGCGACCTCGGCGCGCCGCCGATTGTCGTTGTCGCGGCGATCGTCGTTCGCCCGGCCGCGGCTGCCGCCGAGCGGATGCGTTCGAGTGTGCGGGGAACGGCCCCGGGGCTGGCGCTCCGGGCGGCGTCGCGCCGACGCTGCGCCGCAACCGAAGCAGCGAGCGCCGATATACAACGGTAAATGTTAAGGAAAACTATTTATCCGGGAGAAAATCCCGTATAAAGAGCGAAGGTTGGATAGATTGTGCGCACCGCTCCCCTGTTCCATCGGGGTGCTGCGCCGACGCCCCGATACAGCGGCCGCTGCCGATCGGTCGGGCGGGTTTCGCCGGCGAACGCCGGTCAGCGCATCGCCGAGCCGGTGATCTCGGGCCAGCGCATGGCCAGTAATTCGAGCTTTTCGATGGCCCGGATCGCATCGGAGATTTCCGATTCCAGCGCCGCCTCGACGGCGCCGGCGCCGGCATAGCCGACGATCGTAAAAAAGCGCGCGCCGACCACCAGCCGCAGAATGCTGAGCTCGCGGTGACCCTTGCCGATGGCCAGCGTCACCGGCTGGCCGATATGAGCGCACTGCGCCGCGACGATCTGTTCGGCCGGGCGCAGCGGGCCGAGATCGCGGCTGAGATCGAGATTGAGGAGCTCGAACAGGCGCTGGCATTCCTGGGCGCCGAGCGGGCGCCGGCGGCCGGGCCCGTCGGCCACGGCGACGCCGAAGCAGACGATCGAGCGGGTGGCGAGATCGGCCGGCGCGTCGTCGCCGGCTTCCCTCGGCAGGTCGGGCGGGTCGATCGAGGTCAGCCATTGGCTGCGCCCCAGCCGTTCGACCAGCCGCGCGCGGAAGCGATCGAAGGCCCAGCGGCACAGCGGCGTCGGCAGCGCTCCGGCCAGATCGGCCTCGGCGAGCGCCGGAACCCAGCGCAGCAGCAGTCCAAAACTCGCCGGATCGCAGCCGGCGGTCGGCGTCAGGCATGCCCGCCACCAGGGGTTCCAGTCGTCCGGCCGGCCGACCCCCGGCGCCGCCGCCAGCAGATCGCGCACCCGGCCGGCACGGGCGCGATAATGCGGCGGCACGCTGAGCGCGCCCGAGAATGGCGGGCCGGTGAAAAACTTCGAGCCCGACAGCTGGATCATCCAGCCGCGCCGCGCCCAGAGGACGATCTCCTCGAACGGGGTGCGCATCTGGCAGGCGTCGACGACGACGTCGATGCGCTCGGGCGCGAGTGCCGCGAGCTCGCCGATGCAAGCCGGCGAGGGCGCGCTGATGCCGGTCTTCGAGCAGGCGAGCATATGCAGCAATACCCGGCGACCGCGCGCCAGCTCGGCGGCGACCAGCGCGCGCAATTCGGCCTCGATCGCCGCATTCGGGCGCGGCTGGCCATCGGGGGCGCGGATCGCCACCTGCACGACCTCGATCGCGCGGCCGGGCCAGGCTTCATCGCCTTTGCGCACCGGCGCGCCCGAGCCGGCGATATCGTCGAAATAGCGGCCGGCGCCGGCCAGAGCGACGGCCCGGCCGGTCTCCTCGGGCGCGATCAGAACATTGGTCAGCGGCCGGTCGGCCGCGGCCAGCGCCAGCATGACGGCCAACAGCTCGGTATCCGACCCCGACGGGGCGAGCATCAGGTCGGCCTCGGCCGGGCCGATGCCGATCAGCGCCGCGAGTCTGCCGCTCACCGCGTCGGTCGTCCGCCGGCGCAGCTCGTCGACGGCGACGCCATCATGGACCGCCGCCAGCACCAGCTCGCGCCGCAACAGGTCGGCGAGCATGAACCCGTAATCGCTGACGCTCGACGCGGTCGACGAGGAGAAATGCACGGCCTCCGGCCGCGGCCGCGCCACGGTGCCGTAACGGTTGAGCCCGGTCCGGCGATCGAGGACGAGCCGGCTGTCGCCGCCGGCCACCAGGATATGTTCGAGCGGCAGCGCCAATTCGCCGCCGGCCTGATGATCGATCGGCGTCGGCGTTGGATGCGGCACGGCCAGGCCCTCGACCCGCGAGGCTTGCCAGGCCAGCAGCGCCGCCGCCATCGGCGATCCCGGATCATCGGCGAGAGCGGCGGCGACCGCTTGCGGCAACAGATCGACAATCAGCGCCCGCTCGGCCTCGCCCAGCTGATGGACCAGCGCCGCGCCATGGCGCAACGTCGCCGCGAGCGCCGCCATCAGGCGATCGGGCGGCAGCGCCCGCCCGGCGAGCAGAATTGCCGCCTCGAACCCCCAGCGCGCGGCGGCGCCGAGCGCGCCGCTGCTGCCGAGCAGCGCCGGCGGCAGCAGCAGCAGACCGGCACGGCTCAGAAAAAACGGCGCATGCTCGGCGAGGCCGAGCGCGATCGGCGCCGGCGCCGTCGGCAGCAATGCCGCCGCCGCCGGGTCGGCCTGCAAGGTGCGCAGCAGCAGCGGATGGGCGACTTTGGCGGGCGCCGGGTCGAGGCTGCAATCGGCCCGATCGGCGGAAGGAAGCGCCAGCGAGCGGCTCAGGCTTCGATAGGTTCGGGCCAACACTTCGGCACGGCCCGGCGCGACGTAGTCGGCGCCGAGGCCGTCGGGCCGGGTTTCAAGCATCGCAGGCTCCGGAACATTCCAGGCGGAAGAGGGGCTCAGCGGCGCGTCGTTCCGGCTCGACCGGCGGCGCTCAGAACGGCCGGTCGCCCTTGATCTGCGAGCGGTGCATCAGCCGCCGGCTCGCCGGGTCGAACTCGTCGCGGCGGTGCATGACGCAACGATTGTCCCACAGGATCAGGTCGCCGACCCGCCATTGCTGATACCAGGTCAGCTCGGGCCGGGTGGCGTGCGCCCACAGCGCATCGAGCAGCCGCTCGCTGTCGTCGAGGTCGAGGCCCTGGACATAGGCGTTGCGCCGCCGGCCGAGGAACAACGCCTTGCGACCGGTCACCGGATGGGTGCGGAGGATCGGGTGGTCGGCGCCGGGGGTCTGGCGCGGGTCGGTCACCTCGCTCATCCCGCGGCGCAATTCGCCGGCGCTGTTGCGGCTCGAATCGTGCCGGCACAGGCGGCCCTCGACCTGCGCGCGCAGCTCGGCCGGCAGCGTGTCGTAGGCGCGGTACATGTTGGCAAAGCCGGTGTCGCCGCCCGATGGCGGCACTTCGAGCGCATAGAGCGCGCTGCCGATCGGCGGCTCGGAATTGTACGACATGTCGGTGTGCCAGATCGCCTCGTATGCGCCGAGCGCGCCGATCGCGACACCGTTCTCGACGATGTTGGAAATGATCGAGATATAGCGGTGACCTTCCTCGGCCGAGTCAACATAGCGGTCCTCGCCATGCACCTTGACCCGGGCGGCGGCGATCACCGGCGCGAAATCGAGCTCGCCGAACAGCGCGCTGAAGCGCATCAGCCGGTCGTCGTCGAGGCGCTGGCCGCGAAAGCGCAGCACCAGATGGTCCGACCACGCCTGCTTGATCGCCGCCAGGGTCGCCGGCGACAGCTCGCG
>DASYNW010000067.1:0-3686 GCA_036008325.1 Allostellaceae bacterium | reverse complement strand
GAAACAACCGTTCGCTAGTCTAGCCCTCCCCGGAGCAAGAGCGGCAGGCGGCCAGGGGAAAAAGCGGCTTGCCTGATCTTTGACATAATCGCTAAATTGACTGGCTCGCGGCGATCTGAGAAACTCAAAGTTGCCCCGGCGCTGGCTTGCCGCTGTGCGGCTTTGCGGTCGGAGTTTCGTGCGTTCTTTTGTGAGCCACTCTCGTTCATTTCGACAGCGCCGCACTAGACAGAACATCATAGTTAATGTTGGGGAAGCACATTGCGCTGGATAGTTGATCCATCGGATCGACCTCATGGTCGCCGATGCAGTTCGCCAGCCCAATTGCGCAAGGTCGCAGACCGGATTTTTGGCTATCCGCCCGTCCGGGTGATCGGGCGCGGGCGCCGAGCCGGCGATCCGGCCGTCGTCGGGCGTGGACCTGCTCGGACGATCCGGCGCCGGCCCCGTAAACCGATCCTCAACAGTTTTCGGCTGAGCATGGGCAGAGGGCGACCGCTCGCGGTCCCGCGGCGCGACCGCAACGGCTGCCAATGACCCACGGAGCCGTGGGATGCCGCAAACCGGCCAGGCTATGCCGAAGTTGGCCAGGCTCGTCCACAGGGGGCGCGCAACCGCGCCGGCCCGGCGCCGGCCGCTGCTCGTCCGATCGCATTCGCCTGCGCTTACGCGCCGCGGTTCAAACAAGGCTGAGCAGGGAGTAAGGCCATGCATTCGGTATTGCCGTCGGCGCATCAGAGACCGGCCCCGCCGCCGCTTGCCGGCACCGGGTCCAGGATGGCGAGCCTGGTCGAGGCGTATCGGGATGCTTTCGATGGAGTTCCGGTGCACACCCCGGCGCTGTTGCGGGCGGCGCATCGGCTGCGCTACCAGGTGTTTTGCGTCGAAAACCGGATCTTCGATCCGGCCAAAAACCCGGACGGCATCGAACGCGACGCCTATGACGCGCATTCGATGCATGCGGTGCTGCTGCACCGCGCCACCAAAGCCGTCGTCGGCACCGTGCGCCTGGTGTTGCACAAGCCGGGCGCGCCTCACGGATCCTTGCTGTTCCACGAGATCTGCCGCCACCCGCGCCTATGCGAGCCGGATTTTTTGCCGCTCGAGACGACCGGGGAAATCGGCCGCTTCGCGATTTCGAAGGCGCTGCGCCCGCGTGGCGACAGCCACAGGCCCTGCCAGCCCCACCCGCCCCAGGATTTCGCCGCAGACCCGCATCGGCTGCTGCCGCAGATGACCCTCGGTCTGATCCGGGTGGCGCTGCAAATGTGCATCGGGCAACGGATCCGCGATGTCTGCGCGGTCATGGAGCCGAGCCTGCTGCGGCTGCTGGCGCGCTTCGGTCTGCACTTCGCGGCGCTCGGGCCGCCGGTCGACTACTATGGCTTGCGGCAGCCATGCTTCGCCAATTTGGTCGAGCTGTTCGCCCGCGCCGCGATCGAGCAGCCGGAGGTTTGGGCGGTGATGACCGACCATGGCCGGCTGCTCGGCGCACGCCAGAACGGTGAAGCGGGGCAGGACGAGGCGTTTCAGTCCGCCCTGGCGCCAACGGCGCGGCGGCACGGACGGCCGCGGCTGGCGACCGGCGATGGTCATCTCAATAGCCGAATGGGAGCGCCAGCATGACCATGCCGAACGACACCGCGCCGCCGCGATCGCTGTTTTCCTATGAAGCGGCGTTCGGCCGCAACCTTGGCTGGGTGACCGAAGGCGAGCAGCAAACCCTGCGGCAAAATTGCGTGGCGATCGCCGGCCTGGGCGGGGTCGGCGGCGCCTATCTCTTGACCTTGGCGCGGCTCGGCATCGGCGAGTTTCACATCGCCGACCCCGACCGCTTCGAGCTCGTCAACTTCAACCGGCAGGCCGGCGCCACCCTCGACGCCCTCGACCGGCCCAAGGTCGAGGTGATGGCCGAGAGGGCGCGGCAGATCAATCCTGAGCTGCGCATCGCGAGCTTTGGCGAGGGGGTCGACGAGGCCAACCTCGACACATTCCTGGCCGGGGTCGATGTCTGTATCGACGCGATCGATTTTTTCGTGCTCCCCATCCGCCGCAAGCTGATGGCGCGCTGCGCCGAGCTCGGCATTCCGGTGATCCTCGCCGCCCCGCTCGGCATGGGCGCCGCCTATCTGGTGTTCAAGCCGGGCGGCATGAGCTTTGAGCGCTGGTTCCGGCTCGACGGCTTGTCTCAGGAGGAGCAGTCGGTCAATTTTCTGCTGGGCCTGGCGCCGGCCGGCTTTCATCGCGCCTACCTGGTCGATCCGAGCCGGGTCGATCTGCGCGGGCGGCGCGGCCCCTCGACGGCGGCGGCCTGCGAATTATGCGCCGGTGTTGTCGCGGTCGAGGCCCTGAAGCTGTTGCTCGGGCGCGGCCGGGTGCGGGCGGTGCCCTATCACCACCACTTCGACGCCTATCGCGGGCGCTGGACGGTCAAGCGCCTGCCGGCTGGAAACGGCAATCCGGTCCAGCGTATGAAGATCGCGGTGATGCGCCGCCTCGCGGTGCGATGGTCTCGGCGCGCGGCGGCGGGGCCGGCGCCCTCATTGGCCGAACGGCAGGAGGCGGAGGTCTAATGCCGACGACCGCGACAATCGCCGCGGCCTCGCGAACGGTTTCTGCCTGACGCGGCGCGTTGCTGGGGTGTCGGCGAATTTTACAGCTGCCGGCCCGCTGCCCGTGCGCTGACGTGGCCAGGGCGAAATACAGGCAGCGTCAGGCCGTCGACTGCGCGCGAAAGATCGGCCGCAAATCGGTTGTGATCAACGCCGGCCGTAGCGGCGCCACGCGACTCCCAGGCCCAGCAGCGCGGTGCCGAGCAGCGCGATCGAGGCGGGTTCCGGTACGACATCCGCGGTGAACGGGTCTTGCAGATCCTCGCCGAACATGCCGGGGCCGTTCCAAGCCGCGCAACCGGTCGTGCAATGCTGGAAATCGTACTGCGCTTCGAGATCGGCGATGTCGGGCAGCAGCAGCCCGTCGAAGTTTTTCAAAAAGAATTGGCTCGACAGCTGTTGCGTCCACGCCCCGACGACGCTGGTGTCGACTTCGAGGTAGAAGTTCGAGGTGCCGACGGTGCCGCCCTCGAGATCGCCCGCAGCCGCGGCGGTCTGTGTCGGATCGACGGTGGTGCCATTATCGACCGCCCCGGGAACTAGATCGAGCTGGGCGAGCAAGGTGCACCCGCTGCTTCCCGCCGGCGCATTGGCGCAGGTATAGCCGGTAAACTGGGTCTGGCTGGTGCGCAACGTCGCCGGATTGCTGCCGTCGAGCTTGGCCTGCGTCTGGTCGTTCTTGTCCCACCAGTAGAGGTCGACGATGCCGCCATTGCCGGTGGCCCCGGTTGCCGAGAACGAGGTTAACGTCGTCCCATAGAAAAACCCGGTGATCTGATTCCCGCCATTCTGTCCGTCGACAAAAAACGGCGATCCGTTCTGCGAGATATGCTGGTTGGGGATGGTCACCGCGCCGGGCGACAGGGTGGTGACGAGGAAGGCGCCAAACGTGCCTTCGGTATTATTGGCCGCGGTCGGCTCCTGGACGCAGCCGGCGCAATCGGCGCCGGTGTTGCCGCTGGTCGCCAGATAGGGCGAGCCGACGCCGACTGTATCGTTGCCCGGCGCAACCTGCTCGACGCCGCTGAACTTGCCGTAGAGGGGACCGCCCGGGAGCACGATCGGGCTGGCGAA
>DASYNW010000066.1:0-23848 GCA_036008325.1 Allostellaceae bacterium | reverse complement strand
TCCCGGCTGGCTCACCGAGCTGATCGGGCGCGCCCGGGTCGGCGCGCTCGCCGACCGCCGCGGCGAATGCGTGCATTCCGCCTGCCCGCATTTCCGGCGGTGCTTTGTCGAGAAGAACATCCGCAAGGCGCGCGGCGCGCGGATCGTCGTCGCCAACCACGCGCTGGTGATGACCCAGGCCGCACTCGGCGGGCTCGACGACACGACGGTGCCGACCCGCTATGTGTTCGACGAGGGACACCACCTGCTCGAAGCCGCCGACAACGCCTTTTCGGTGCGTTTGTCCGGCCGTGAGGGGCGCGAGCTGCGCCGCTGGATCGTCGGCGCCGAGGGTGCGGGAGGGTCGCGCGCCCGCGGCCTGCGGCGGCGAATCGGCGACCTCGTCGACGGCGACGAGGATGGCGGCCGGGCATTGATCGAGGTGCTCGGCGCCGCCCGCGTGCTGCCCGGCGATGGCTGGGCGCAGCGCGCCGCCGAAGGCCGCGGCGGGCCGGGGTTCGAGGGCTTTCTCGCGCTCGTTCGCCAGCAGGTGCTGGCGCGGGCGGCGCTGGCCGATGCCGGCTATGGGCTCCAGGCCGAGGCGCGGCCGCCGGTCGCGGGGCTGGCCGAGGCGGCACTGCCATTGGCCCAGGGCCTCGACCGACTGGCCGCGGGGCTCAGACGGCTCGCCGCGATCCTGCGCCGCCGGCTCGAAGACCCGGATAACCCGCCCGAGCCCGGCTTGCGCCAGCGGCTCGACGCCACCGTGCGCGGCCTCGACCGGCGCGCCGATCAGCAGCTCGCTTCCTGGGCCAGGCTGTTGCGCGAGCTGGCCGAGCCGCCGCGGCCCGAGAGCGTCGAGTGGCTGGCGCTCGACCGCATCGACGGGTTCGAGACCGATGTCGCGGTGATCCGCAGCTGGATCGACCCCGGCATCCCGTTTGCCGAGCTGGTGGCGCGCCCGGCGCACGGGCTCGTCGTCACCTCGGCGACCCTGACCGACGGCGACCCGGACCCGGACCTCGCCTGGCGCGCCGCCGAAGCCGCGACCGGCCTGCGCCATCTCGGCGCGCGCCCGGCCGGCGCGCTGATCGCTTCGCCCTTCAACTATCCCGCGCAGACCCGCATCCTGGTCGTCACCGACATCCCGCGCGACGATCTGGGCCAGGTGGCGGCGGCCTACGCCGCTTTGTTTGTCGCCGCGGGGGGCGGCGCGCTCGGCCTGTTCACCGCGGTGGCGCGCCTGCGCGCGGTGCATCACCGCATCGCCCCGGTGCTCGAAGCCCGCGGCCTGTTGCTGCTGGCCCAGCACGTCGAGGCGATGTCGACCGCGACCCTGGTCGATATTTTCCGGGCCGAGGAGGATTCGTGCCTGCTCGGCACCGACGCGATCCGCGACGGCGTCGATGTGCCGGGCCGCTCGTTGCGCCTGCTGGTCTTCGACCGGGTGCCGTGGCCGCGCCCCGACATCCTGCACCGCGCCCGCAGGCCGGTGTTCGGCGGCGCCCAATATTCCGACCGAATCGCCCGGCTGCGGCTGCGCCAGGCCTATGGCCGGCTCATTCGCCGCGCCGACGATCGCGGCGTCTTCGTGATCCTCGATCGCGCGCTCCCTTCGCGACTGCTATCGGCGTTTCCCGACCGTGTCGCCGTCGCGCGAGTGCCGCTGGCCGAGGCGGTGGCGCAGACCGGGCGGTTTCTCGGCACCCGCGATGCGGCTTGACAGGTGCCGCCCGGTTTTGGTCTGTCAACCGCGCAGGCGGAAAGGATCCTGATGCTCGACCACCACCGCGCCCTGATTTACACGATGGTCATCGTCTCGGCGGCCGACCGCAACATGCCCGATTCCGAATTGCACGCCTTTGCCGAGATCGTCGGCCATCTGCCGATCTTTGGCGATTTCGACCACGACGAGCTGCCGGGCCTGTTCAACGATTGCACCGAGCTGATCGGCGGCGACAACGGGCTCGACGAGACCCTGAAAGCCATCAAGGCCGGGTTGCCGGCGAAATTGTGCGAGACCGCCTATGCGATCGCCTGCGACCTGGTCGCCACCGACGGCGAGGCGACCCAGGAGGAATTGCGCATCCTCGAACTGCTGCGCCACCGCCTCAATATCGAGCGCCTGACCGCCGCCGCCATCGAGCGCGGCGCCAGGGCACGGTTTCAGACGCTGTAGCGATAACCCTCGCCCGCATTGCGGGAGAGGGTGCCGAGCGCAGCGAGGCGGGTGAGGGTCGGGCGGCGAGACGACCATGCCGAACCAGCAGGCACGGCGGCTGCGCCACAGGTCGACCGAGGCGGAGCGCCGGCTGTGGGCGCTGCTACGGGATCGTCGGCTGGCCGGCTTCAAGTTTCGCAGGCAGCATCCGATTGGCAATTATGTCGCCGACTTCGCCTGCACCAGACATCGCCTCGTCGTCGAAGCCGATGGCGGCCAGCATGCCGACAACGTGGCAGACGAGCGACGCACGATATTACTCGAGCGCCAGGGGTGGAGGGTGATCCGGTTCTGGAACAATGACATTCTGAGCAATGCTGAAGGGGTAATCGAGACCATTTTGCGGGCGCTACACACCTCGGGGTAGACCCTCACCCTTCCCATCGCTGCGCGACGGGCCCCTTCCCTCTCCCGCGGTGCGGGCGAGGGAACCGGGTGTGCCGGTCATTGCTTTCCGGCCGACGGCTCCATTGTGCGCTTGATCGTGGCCTGCACCTCGGGAGGCTGGGAGGCGAGCGCGTCGCAGGCGGCGCAGTTGCCGGCGCAGGCCGTAGACCTGGTCGAGCAGGCCCAGCACCAGCAAGCGTAGGGCGGAACAGCGCAGCGCATTCCGCCGCTCTCTGCGGCCATGCATACTCCCGAGATGCCGAATTATCGCCGCAATCGGGTTCCGGGCGGGACCTTCTTCTTTACCGTAAACCTGCTTTGATCGGCGCTCGAACCTGTTGGTGGCAAATATCGACGCGCTGCGCGATACGGTTCGCCGAGTGCGCGCCCGCACACCTTTTCACATCGACGCCTGGGTCGTCCTCCCCGACCACATGCACTGTCTGTGGACCCCGGCCTTCGCCGGGGCAGGCTGTTGCCGCAAGACGATGCCCGATTTTCCGGGCCGGTGGCGAGCGATCAAGACCGGGTTGCAAAATCGCTGCCAATCGGCGAGCCGCGATCACCGGTCATGACAAGCCGCGGCGAACGCGGCATTTGGCAGCGGCGGTACTGGGAGCACACGATCCGCGACGATCGCGACTTTGCGGCTCACATGGACTATACGCATTTCAACCCGGTCAAGCATGGTCTCGTGGCGCACCCGGCGGATTGGCCGCATTCGTCATTTCGCCGATGCGTCGCCAGCGGAATATATCCCGCCGACTGGACGGGCGGCGGCAACGAACCGCAACAGACTGGCGAACGGCAGTGAAGTCGAAGCGGCGGAAATAGTCCAGGGACACGGCCACTCCATTAGCCGCGCGTGCCGACCCACAAGTCGAGGCGGAATGCGCTACGCTGTTCCGCCCTACGCTTGCTGAGTTTCGGTCATATCTTGCGGTAACCATAACCCA
This sequence comes from Allostellaceae bacterium, assembly GCA_036008325.1. Classification (GTDB taxonomy): domain Bacteria; phylum Pseudomonadota; class Alphaproteobacteria; order ATCC43930; family CGMCC-115725; genus AP-15. The sequence goes on along the minus strand of DASYNW010000066.1, from coordinate 20,305 downwards.
TTGATGGGGCAGGGGCAAGGAAATTTGCCGAAAGTTTTGCCTGGTCAGGCGGCCTTCGCGGCAGTATCCTGCAGAAGTGTGATGCAGGACAGGCAGGCGCAGCATGTTGGAGCAGAACCTCGCGAGCACGATGTTTACCAAAGTAGTCTGGCGGAGCGCGGCAGGATTCATCTTGCTGGGATGGCTTGCCGGACATGGCGCATGGGCGGCAGCATTACCCGCCCCGACCGCAGACGCATATGAGTATGTCGGCGACGAATCAGAGGGCGGCGGTGGTGTACCTCCGAGGGTCGCCCTCCTCGATTTCCCCGGACTTGGCGTCGGTTGTGCGGCCGCGGTGGGAGACGGTTTTTCTTCAGTTTGTGGTATACCGGCAAATCCAGCCGGCCCTGCCGTTGCAGTAACGCTAACCGGTGCTGAAATGAATACGGAGGCTGGAGAATCTTATAATGTACAGATTGTAGGGCCAGTAGGCGTTCCCGTACCGCTGATCGTTGAAGGCAATGTCTATACTAAGGTAGCAGGATTTGATACCAGCGCAATCTTGTACACGGATGCATATGAACTTATTAATGGTCCTGGGGACTCGGTCCTTTTATATGCCGATGCCTGTTCCAGCTTTGAACAAGGGCTGGCGGGCGGCGGTTGCACACCAAGTGTCATGCCAAGTGTCCTGATCAACGATACTATAATGGTTCAATCTAATGATATTCTTGGTGTAACTTTGAGCGCGACCGCGACTGCGGTATACGGTAGCTCATTGGACAACTTCGCCGCTGCCTTTGCCGATCCGTCATTCGAGATCGACCCAACGTTTCCCCTGTCCGATGAGTTCTCAATCAATATCAGTCCCGGTATCGGCAATCCAATTTCGACGACTTTCAGTGTACCGGAACCGAACACGCTCGCGCTTCTTGGAACTGCCTTCGGCGCTTGCCTTTTATACTCTCGCCGTTGGCGCAGCGAGGTCTCTCATCGGCAATTCGCGGAACGCGCAGCGGGCATGTACCGATAGAGCGTCGCCGGAGAGACGCCGAGACGGTGCGCGATCTGAGTGACGCCGATGTCGGGATTGGCCAGCATCGCCTTGGCAGCCTCGATATCATCCTCTGTTAGTTTCGGCGGACGGCCTCCGGTGCGGCCAGCACGCCGCGCGGCGGCGAGGCCCGCTTGGGTGCGCTCGCGGATCAGGCTACGTTCGAAGTCCGCTAGTGCGCCAAACATGTGAAAGACCAGCCGGTCTTGTGCGGTCGTCGTGTCGAGGGATTCGGTCAGGCTGCGAAACCCAATACCTCTCACCCGCAGGGTTTCGACGGTTTCGATCAACTGCTTCATCGACCGCGCCAGGCGGTCGAGCTTCCACACGATCAGCGTGTCGCCGCTGCGCGCGAATTCAAGCGCGTCATGCAAAACCGAGCGGTCTTTAACCGCACCCGACATCTGTTCGGTGAAAATCTTGGCGCACCCTGCTTCGGTCAGCGCGTCGCGCTGCAAGGCAAGGTTCTGCTCTACGGTCGACACGCGGGCATAGCCGCTGGTTTCGACGTGATGTCGCCGGCATCGGATGATCGGGCTCGCGCGACCCTTCGGCGCGGGCGGCCGAAGTCGCCGCTTCGCCCGCGCGGCTGGGTGACCGGCCTTTCTCCGTTTGCTCGATAGGCATTAATTGGGCCGGCCATCGTCGTCCCGCGGCGGCAATGCTCGCCTCACTGCGGTCTGTACCTCGGGGGGTTGGGAGGCGAGGGCGTCGCAGATGCGGCGCAATTGGCGGCGCAGGCCGTAGACCTGGTCGAGCAGGCCCAGCACCAACGGCAGCGCCTCGTCGTCGATCGCGTATTCGTGGCGGATTTCGAGGATCAGCTCGACCCGGGCGACATCGACTTCGTGAAACAGCCAGGTCTCGCCATGCGGCTCGGGCAACACCCAGCGGTTTTCGACCCAGCGGGCGAGTTCGCCGCGGTCGAGCCCGGCGAGGCGGGCCAACAGCTCGTCGAAGGCGATCATGACGACGCCATCCCGCGGCGCGGGTCGGACGGATGCCCCGGCGCCCAGCCTTCGAGGAATTTCGCCAGGTCGGGATCGCTGCTGTGGCCGATCACCACCTTCAGGGTCACATACTGGTCGCCGGCGCCGCGCGGGCTCTGCACGCCCTTGCCGCGCAGGCGCAGCTGGGTACCGGTGTCCGAGCCTTTGGGGATCGTCATCGTCACCGGGCCGGTGACGGTCGGCACCTCGACCCGAGCGCCCAGCACCGCCTCGGCGAGGCTGACCGGCAATTCGATCCGGATCGTCGTGCCGTCGCGCCGGAACAACGGGTGGGGGGCCACATGCACCTCGATCAACGCGTCGCCGGCGGCACCACCGCCAAAGCCGGGGCCGCCCTTGCCTCTGAGGCGCAACACCTGGCCATCCTCGAGCCCGGCCGGGATGGTCACGTCGAGCCATTCCTCGGGGCCGAGCGCCAGGCGCTTCTTGGCGCCGGTCGCCGCCTCGACGAAATCGACGGTCAACGTGAAATGGCGGTCGCCGCCGCGCGCGCGCAACCCCTCGCCGCCTCGACCCCGCCGCCCGCGCCCGGCCGAGCCGAAGGCCGCGAACAGATCCTCGAGGTCGCCCAGATCCATCTCGCCCTCGGGCTGGTACTTCCATCCTTCGGCGCCCTCGGCATGCGGGCGATAGGAATAGCGCGGCCGTTCTGCGCCGCTCTCGTCGATCTCGCCGCGGTCGTAGCGCGCCCGCTTGTCGGCATCGGACAAGAGATCGTAGGCCGCCGACACCGATTTGAACCGGGCCTCGGCCTCGGGCTTGCCGGGATTGAGATCGGGGTGCAGCTGCTTGGCGAGCTTGCGGTAGGCCTTGCGGATCTCGTCGGCGCTCGCATCGGGCTTGACCCCGAGCACCTGGTAGGGGGTTTGGGTTTGCGAGGTCGCCATCGGCGCTCAGCGCTGGCCAAGGCGCTGGCGCTGGGCCACCGCCCGGCCGATGCGGACCTCGACGGTGCGCTCGGCGCCGCCATGGTCGACGGTCAGGGTGATCTCGTCCCCGATCGCCGCAAGGCCGATGCGGTTGCGCAAATCAGCCGCGTTGTGTATCGGCGCGCCATTGACCGCGACGACCAGGTCGCTACTGCGCAGCCCGGCGCGCTCGGCCGGCGAGCCCGGCACCACGCGGGCGATCAGCGCCCCTTCGGTGCGGGTCGTGCCGAGCGCCCGTGCGAGCTCTGGGGTGAGGTCCTGGATCGCCACGCCGATCTGGCCGCGCCTGACCGCGCCGTAGCGGATCAGCTGGTCCATCACGTCGCGCGCCATATTGATCGGCACGGCAAAGCCGATCCCGACATTACCGCCCTCCGGCGCCAGGATCGCGGTGTTGATGCCGATCAGTCGGCCGCGCAGATCGACCAGCGCGCCGCCCGAGTTGCCGGGATTGATCGACGCGTCGGTCTGGATGAAATCCTCGTAGCCCTCGATGCCGAGCCCGGTGCGGCCGAGCGCGCTGACGATCCCCGAGGTCACGGTCTGGCCGAGGCCGAACGGGTTGCCGACGGCCAGCACGAAATCCCCGACCCGCAGATGGCTCGAATCGCCCAACGGCACCGCGATCAGATTTTCCGCCGGAATCTGCAGCACGGCGATGTCGGTGGCGGCATCGCGCCCGATCAGCCGCGCCTTGAAGCGGCGGTTGTCCTTGGTGGTGACTTCGATGTTGGTGGCGTTCTCGACGACGTGGTTATTGGTCAGCACATAGCCTTGCGCGGCATCGACAATGACCCCGGAGCCGACCGCTTCGGTCTCGCGCTCGATCGGCTGATCGCGGAAGTTGAAGAACTGGCGGAACACCGGATCCTGCGCCAACGGATTGTTCTCGCGCACTTCGCCACGCACCGCGATGCCGACAACGCCGGGGGTGATGCGGCTGACCACGTCGGCAACGCTAGTGACCGGCGCACCGTTGCTCGCCTCGGGAATCGGTGCGCCGGCCTGCGCTTGAGGCATAGAAGCCGCCAGCGAGACCGCACCCGACACAATCAGCGCCGCCAATGTCCGGTTCATTCGATCAATACCTTCGCTGCGCGCCTCGGCGAACGCCGCGCCAACCGTTTGGTTTCCGGAGGCCTGTATCTAACGCTTCGTGCGAGCGCTTCAAGGGACCGACAGCGCGGCCCCGCGCGGCGCCGGCACAGCCCCGCGCGACGGCCTGATCATTGCAGCTTTTTGCCGTGATGCGCGAGGCGCAGCCCGAGCAGGGTCGCCGCCGCCTCCGGCGGCAGTTTCGAATACCCGGCCGGCACCTCGAAGAGTGCCGCATCCTGCGGCCCGATGCTGAGGTGGCGCAATTCCCAATGCACCGTCGAGACCTTTCCGTTCTTGCGGGTAAGGCTGCCGTCGCAGCGCATCGGGATGCCGTCGGCGCTCAGCCACAACAGGCCGGACAGGCGCCCCTCGGGGATCGCCTTGTCCACTGCGTATCTGGTCGTGGCGACGCCGTCGACGATCTCGTGCCCGACCGGCTTGCCCAAGAGGGACGGCTGCGCCAGGGCGCTCAGCGCCGGGGGCAGCACGAACTCGACCGCGGTATGCAGCTGCGGCAGCAGAAGATCGGCGACCGTGCTGTCGGCGCGCAGGATGAAAATCGGTTCCATCGACGGCAGATTCTGCTCGTGCCGCTGCTCGCCCGGCATGCTCCACATCCGGCCGACATAGCGATGCCCGTCATACACCAGGACCCGTTCCGCGCTAAAGCCGACCCGCGGGTCGCCCAACGTCGCAGCCCGTCCCGCAGGGGCAATCGCAGGCTGGATCGCGAGCACGATCAGGGCGAAAACAAAGGCGCGCATGCTGAGCCTAGAAGTCACCGGCGGCGGCTGTTAGGCGGCGAATGCGGCCGTTTCGCGGCGCTGGACATGTCTCCCACAAATCCTATCCTGAGCCCCGCGGGATTGGCGGAATGAGGACGAGGCAGTGTCGATGAACCAAAAAGGCTGCGGGCGATTCCCGAACCCGTCGGCGAGGCAGCGATGACCGATAGTGGCGGCTCGGTGACGGTCCAGGTGCACGCGGCGATCGCCGAAATCCCGGCGGTGGCGTGGGACACCTGCGCCGGCGATGTCAACCCCAGTGTCTGCTACGCCTTTTTGAGCGCCCTCGAAGACAGCGGCTCGACCACCCCGCGCACCGGCTGGACGCCGCAGCATCTATCGCTCGCCGGGGCGGACGGCACGATCCTCGCGGTGGCGCCGCTTTACGCCAAGACCCATTCCTATGGCGAATACGTCTTCGATTACGGCTGGGCCGACGCCTATGAGCGGGCCGGCGGGCGCTATTACCCGAAGCTGATCTCGGCCGTGCCGTTCACCCCGGTGCCCGGGCCGCGGCTGCTGCTGCACCCGCAGGCGCCGCCACAAGCGCGCGAACACATGATCGCGGCGATGGTCGAGCTCGCCAGCCGGCGGCGGATCTCCTCGGTGCACGTGACCTTTCCCGAGCGCGCCGATGCCGAATCCTTGACCGAGGCCGGGTTTTTGCAGCGCATCGGCCAGCAATTTCACTGGACCAACGAAGGCTATGGCGATTTCGACGATTTTCTCGCGGCATTGAATTCGCGCAAGCGCAAGGCGGTCAAAAAAGAGCGGCGCGAGGCCTTGGCCGAGGGGCTGGAGATCGAGGTGCTGACCGGCGCCGATCTCGACACCCGGCATTGGGACGCCTTCTATCGGTTTTATCTGGCGACCTCCGACCGCAAGTGGGGCCAGGCCTATCTCAACCGTAAATTCTTCGCGCTGATCGGCGAGCGCATGCCGGACAAGGTGGTGCTGGTCATGGCCCGACGCGATGGCAAATACGTCGCCGGGGCGCTCAACCTGCTCGGCAGGGAAACCATCTACGGGCGCAACTGGGGCAGCTACGGCGATTACAAATTCCTGCATTTCGAGTGCTGCTATTACCGGGCGATCGAATTTGCCATCGCCCGCGGGCTGAAGAGGGTCGAGGCCGGCGCGCAAGGCCCGCACAAATTGCAGCGCGGCTACCTGCCGGTGCCGACCTACAGCGCCCATTGGATCCCCGACCCGGCCTTCCGTCGCGCCGTGGCGCAATTCCTCGCCCGCGAGCGCGACATGGTCGAACGCAAGATCGACGCCCTCGGCGAGTATTCCCCATTCCGCCAGGAGGATTGAGAGCCCTGCCTCCGGCGCTCAGGCGCAACTCGGGTCGGCCATTCGCGGCGAGCGTTAGCGCGCCAGCAGTTCGCGCACCGCGTCGTCGAGGAATTTGGCGTCGGTCGGATTTTGCGCGGGGTTGCCGGCGCGGTGGCCCCAGATCGACGGGATCGGGCGCAACTCGGCCCGCTTCATGCGCGCGACCTCGCGGCGATTGTCCTCGACCGTGAAATAGAGATCGGTTTCGCACGGCATCACCAGCGCGTCGGCGGTGATCGCGCCCAGCGCCTTGCCGAGGTTGCCGGCGTAAAGCTCGTTGGCGCTGATGTTGGCGTGCTGCCAGGTCCACAGCATCGCTAAGAGATCGTTGGCGTCGCGCCGGCGAAAGCCGGCCTCCCAGCTGCCGACGAGAAAATCCTCGAGCGACGAAAAGCCGAGCTTGCGCCATTCCTCCTCGCGGTAGAAGGCTTGGCTCAGCCCCCAGCCTGCGTAGACCCGGCCCATCGCCTGAAAGCCGCGAACCGGCGGCGTCGCGAACCAGCCATCCTGCCAGGCCGGGTCGGCGGTCAGCGCCGCCTTGACCCCTTCAAGAAAGACGAAATTGTGCGGCGAGGTCTTGGCCGAGCCGCAGATGGCGGCGATGCGCTCGACCCGGTCGGGGAACAGGGCGCCCCAATGAAACGCCTGCTGCGCGCCCATCGAAAACCCGTAGACCAGCTTGATCCGCTCGATGCCGAAGACTTCGTGCAGCAGCCGCTGTTGAACCCGGACATTGTCGGTCATTGTGAAGTGCGGATATCGGGCGCGGTCGAACGGCGGCGGGGTATTGCTCGGCGACGACGATAGCCCGTTGCCGAATTTATTGATGATAACGATGAAGTATCTGGCCGGGTCGAGCGCCTTGCCGGGGGCTATCGCCCATTCGAGATCGTAATGCTGCGCACCGTAGGAGGTCGGGTAGACCACGACGTTCGACCGCGCGGCATCGAGCGCGCCGTAGGTTTTGTAGGCGAGGCGGGCCCGGCGATAGGTCAGCCCCGATTGCAGGACGACATCGCCCGCTTCGAATATCTGATAATCAGACATGGGTCACGAGGGAACGGGGGTCACGAGTGGCTCGCTGCGCAATCGGGGCCGCCACCCCACTCACCCTACTGGACAAAGCTGATCCGGCCGGCGCCGTTGACCCCGGTGCTTCGCTCCTGGGGATTGCCGGAGATGGTGATGGTCCCGGCTCCGGAGATGTTGGCAACGATCCGCTGGCTGGCGTCGACCGCCGCGTCGCCCGACCCGTTCAAGGCGACATTTGCCGAACCCGCCGCGAGCCCTTGCGCCGCAAGGTGATTGGCGCCGCTCAACACGCAGGTCAGCGCCGCAACCCGCCCGGCGAGGACAGCGCCGTTGGACCCGTCGAGAGAGATCGACAGCGGGCCCCCGGCAAAGCCCCGGGCCTCGATCTGGTTGCTGCCGGACGCAGAGATGTCGCTGACATTCGGCGAGGTCACCGTGACCTTGATCCGACCGTTCACCGAATAGGAACGATCGGAATATATATCCAGGCGGCCGTTTTCGATTGTGGTCTTGATGATCGGCAGGATGTTCTTGTCGGCTTCTATGGTCAGCCTTGGCGCCGGCCCGATTTGAATGGTCAATGCAAAGGCGCCGTCGCTGTGGATCGCATCGACCGGGCCGATCGGCCGCTCTTCCGATGCCGGCTGCCCGTCGCCGACGACCCGCCCGCCGCCCGAGCTATTGGTGTCGACCGAAATCGCTCCGCCGGTGATCGTCACGCTGCTGCCCTCGCCGCTGCCGTTGACGCTGACATTATTCTGCTGGATCGAGCCTGGCTGCGACGACGAGTTGTTCTGCTGGATCACGCTGGTCTGCGCGCCGGCCGCACCGGCGAGAACGATCGTGGCGGTCGTAAGCACGACGTAGATCAGGTATCTCATTGGCGATCGACCACTTTCCAAACGCCGGCCAAGACCGCCGAGCCGGTCGGGGGATTCGACCCTAACCCGGCATCGTCGCGAGAGTCGACCGTTTCACGCGATCTGCCCATGCGTGCGGCGCGCAGCCGCCGGCGAACTCATTTGCCGGCAGCGCGTTCAACAATCGTTACAAGGTGAGGAGGCCCGGATGTCGGAGCAGCTGGTTGTCGGCCTGTTTCAATCGAGCGGCATCGCGCTCGACGCCCTCCACCGGCTGCACACCGAGGGTGTCCCGGCCAACCGGCTGGGGCATCGGGTGCTGAGGGAGGCCGGACCGCCGCCGCCGACAGTGCAGGCCGAGCTGGCGGTGCTGCAGGTGGACCCGGTGGTGCTGGGCGACGTGCAGAATACCTTCGTCAAATTTATCCATAATGGCGAAACGGCGGTGTTCGTCAGCGTCGCCGATGACGACGAGGCGAAATTTGCCGCCGACGTTTTGAAGCTCTATGACCCGATCGCGATCGGGATCGTGCCGCCTTCGGGCAAGCCCGTGCCGGAGGCGCAGGCTCCTCCCTGAGCGGGGTGTGCGAGCTGAAAGGCCAGGCGAAAGCCTCGGCCATCGGGCAATGGGTCAGGCTGCCGCCGGCTTGTCGGTCGTCGAATGCAGGTTGGGCTCGGGCCGGGTGGTCACCTTGCCGCGCTCGACCCGATGCACCAACGCGCCCAGATGTGCCGGCAATTGCTGGCGCAACCACGGCGCCGCCGCCAGTGCTGCCCGCATGTCGCGATAGCCCGCGTCGCGCCGCTCGGTGATCGAACTGCGGGAGAATTCCGCATCGCTGTTGGGGATCTGGTCCTCGCTCGGGCGATAGACGATGTGCACGATGTCGAGCCGCCGCGCCCTCAGCACCGGATCGTCCGGCACCGCCGCGGCCTCGGGAACCCCCGCCGCCTTCAGCAAGCGCACCGCGTGGCGCAGGTTCATCTTGGTCGCCACGGCATCGACCTGGTGCGCTGTGCGGCTCGCATACTCGATCTGCTTGGCCCGCCACAGCACCGCGTTGATCGTCCGCGGCGGTGGCCCGGCGGCGTTCCACAGATCGATCAGGAACACGACCATGCGGGGATGTCCGGGTTCATCGACGACCGCGTCGAGCGGGGTATTGGAAACGCACCCGCCGTCCCAGTAGAGCTTGCCATCGGCAAGGGTGGCCGGGAAGCCGGGCGGCAGCGAGCCGCTGGCGAGCACATGCTCCGGCCCGATCGTCTGCCGCCAGTTGTCGAAGAACTCTAAATCGCCGGTGGCGATGTTGGTCGCTCCCAGGCTGAGCCGGACGGCGCGGCGGTTGATCAGCGAAAAATCCGCGAACCGTCGCAAAGTGAACAGCAACGGCGTGGTGTCGTAAAAGCTGACCTCCTGCGGCGGCGCCTGGGGCAGCAATAGCGGGCTCACCGGCCGCGGCGCGAAGAAATTCGGCTGGCCGAACAGCAGCGCCTCGGCGTTGCTGGCCAGGTTGTGCAGGGTCTGCCAGGGCGACATGGCCAAGCTTGTCGGCAGCTCCGGCCAGGAGATTGCCGCCCACAGCGCGGCCAGCCGCTCCACCCGATCTTCGGGCCGATTGCCGCAAATGACCGCAGCGTTGATCGCGCCGATCGAGATGCCGGCCACCCAGTCCGGATGCAGGTTATTCTCGGCCAGCGCCTGATACGCGCCGATATGGTAGGCGCCGAGCGCGCCGCCGCCCTGCAGCATCAGCGCGATGGTGGGGCTCTCGAAACTGGCTGAGCCCGCCGCCTTAGGCAGCGTGGGGCTCCTGCGGCAACAGCTCGGCGCGATAGGTCGGGCGCAGGATGTCGAGCCGCATCGGCACCGGGGTTCCCAGCCACAGCGCATTCTTGCTGTGGTCGTCGTAGGAGCTTTCGGTCAGCGGATGGACCAGAACGTCGAGGCCCTCGCGATTGAGCATCAGCCACGGCACGATGTTCTGGAATTCCTCGGTCTTGAAGATGACGTTGAACTGCGAGATCGGGTGCGGCCCGCGGGGCTCGTCGCTGAAGCCGCCGGGCTCGACCGCGAACTTGCCGACAATCGTGTCGCGCAGCCGCGCCGCGACCGGCTTGGTCTCGGCATTGTAATAGACGTGGGCGTGATAGCCTTTGACTTCGGTCATCGGGGCGCTCCCAAGTTCTTTTTACGACGCCATTGCATCGCATCCTTCAATTTTCTCACAAATTGAGCCGGCGCGCAACCTGGCGCGCCCAGCTGGCGCTGCCCCGATTCCGGGATATTTGATATGCCGTTTGACCTCGACGGTCACCTATTCTACCGTCCGTTCAGCAGCATCGGACAGTTGATCCAGACGCGGAGGAGATGATGGACGGCTTGGCATCGCTCGATCTCGAGGGTGTGGTGGCGCCGCTGAACTTTCTGGCGCCGATGGCGGAAAGGCCGGTTGCCTACAATTACGAGCCGCCGCCGGGGACGCCGCAACGGACCGGCCGCAACGTCGAGCACCAGGTGACGATCCGCGATGCGCGGCCGCTGATCGGGCAGCTGTCGCTGGATCGAGAGGGGTTCGTCCTGCTGCGCCGCCGGACCGCAGTGACCGACTTCTACGACGAAGACCAGATCGGCAGCGTCTATTACCCCGAATGCGAGCGGGTGATGAAAGAGGCGACCGGGGCGGCGCGCGTCGTCGCCTTCGACCACATCGTGCGCAACGCCGGCAGGTCGGAAAAGGGCAGCGCCATCAAGATCCCGGCCAAGCGGGTCCACAATGATTATACCGCGTGGTCGTCGCCGCAGCGGGTGCGCGACCTGATGGGCGACGAGGCCGAGGAGCTCCTAAAGCACCGCTACGCGATTATCAATCTGTGGCGCCCGATCAGCGGGCCGGTGCTCGAATCGCCGCTGACCTTGTGCGACGCGCAGAGCCTTTCCGAGGAAAACCTGATCGCCAGCGATCTCAAATACCCGGACCGCACCGGCGAGACCTATTCGATCACCTATAACCCGAAGCAGCGCTACTATTACTTCCCGAAGATGCAGTCGGACGAGGTGGTGCTGATCCGCTGCTTCGACTCCGCGGCCCAAGGCGCCGCGCGGTTTTCCGCCCACACCGGCTTCGACGATCCGACCTCGCCGCCCGACGCACCGCCGCGCGAAAGCCTCGAAGTCCGGATGCTGGTGTTCTACCCGCCCGGCGCCTGATCCTGCTCAGATCGCAAACCCACACGCCAGCAAGCGTAGGGCGGAAAAGCGCAGCGCCTTCCGCCGCTAACTGTCGACTATCTCAGGCGCTGTGGCCCAACAATGATGGTCTCGAATAATACGTTCTGATTGCGCCTGGCTTGGCCGTTTCGATCTCATCGCCGCTCACCCGTTTCTGGCGGCTCGCTGCTGCCGCGCATCCACCCCGCCGGGTACAACCCGCCGGCGACACAGCGGCGAAAGGAGGAATGCGGCCATTCCGCCGGGTGCTCGACCAGCCCGTGCTTCACCGGGTTGAAATGCGTGTAGTCCACGTGCGCCGCAAAGTCGCGGTCGTCACGGATCGTGTGCTCCCAGTATCGTCGCTGCCAGATACCGCGTTCGCCCCGGCGGGTCATAACCGGTGATCGCGGCTCGCCGATGCGTACGGATTTCGAAAACGCTTTCTTGATCGCGCGCCAACGTCCGGGGAAGTCGGCATCGCCTTCCGGCAGGGTCCACACGCAGTGCATATGGTCGGGAAGCACGACCCAGGCGTCGATGTGGAAGAGCGTGCGGGCGCGCACCCGTCGAACCGCTTCCCGCAACGCGTCGATTTGTTCGACCAGCAAATCCGACCGGCGGTCGAGCAGATTCGCCGTGAAGAAGAACGTCCCGCCCGGAACCCGATTGCGACGATAATCCGGCACGATCGGAGTATGCCCAATGATGGGGAGAGGCGGAAGGCGCTGCGCTTTTCCGCCCTACGCATGCTGAATGTGCAGCCGGTCACGTTCGTGAGCCGCCCGCCGGGGTGACGCGGCGCAATGCCGGCAACAGCTCGTCGCTAATCAGTCGCATGCTGGAGAGGGCGTGGCCGACCGGCATACCGCTCCAATGGGTGCGGAAGATCAGGAAATTGGCTTCGGCCTGTTCCCAGCATGGGCGGAGCTGTTCAAAGCATTCCTCGGGGCTGCCGAGCACGAAGCGGTCGCGCGTCAGCGCGTCGAGCGACTGGCGGAACGAGTCGTGGCCGGGCAGCACCTGATCCTGTCCCCATTGCGCATAGGTCTGGTATTTCGCGGCGAGATAGGGACCGGCCATCTCCAGTGCGGTCTGCTTGTCCTTGGCGCAGAAAATTTCGCGCAGATAAGGCAATACCGTGGGGAACGGCTTGTCGTGGCGCGCCAGCTCGGCGCGGTAGAGCGCCATCTGCCCGGTAATGACCGCCATCGTCGCGTGCGGGTTGATAAAGAGGCTGTCGCCGAGGCGCGCGGCGCGGCGCACCGCGGCGTCGCTGTTGGCGGCGATCCAGATCGGCGGACCGGGCTTCTGCACCGGCCGGCAGGTCGCGGTCGCGTCGACGAGCTTGCAGATGTCGTTCTCGAAATTGACCTTGTCCTCGGTCCAGAGGCGCCGCACCACATCGAGGCACTGCTCGAACCGGCGCACGCGCTGGCCCTTCGGCACGCCGAACGCATCGAATTCGGTCTCGCGATAGCCGAGCCCGACGCCGAAGACGAAATTGCCGCGCCAGATCGCGTCGAGCGAGGCGATGCACTCGGCGACCTCGACCGGGTTGTGCAGGCCGGCCAGCAACACCCCGGCGATGCCGGTCATCTCGCCGGCCTCGGCCGCGAGCCGCGCCAGAAACGGGATCAGCTGCAATTGGCGCACGCCCTCGCTCAGATAGTGCTGGCCGCTGGCGACGGCGTCCCAGCCGCGGTCGCGCGCCAGGCGGGTCATCGCGTACTGGCCTTCGAGCTCGGCCAGGATGTCGCTGCCCGGCGGGTGCTGGCCGGTCAGGAAGATGCCGATTTTCATGTCGCCTCCAAAATCTTCATGTCGCCAAAAGTTGCAGCGTGAGCCGCCCGGATTGTCTCAGATCCGCCGGTCGTAGATGATCGCCGTGGCGGCGGCAACGTCGACGCAAGGACAACGGGAGAATGGGATGGAGAGCTTCGTCGCCAGCGACGGGATGCGGCTCGCCTATGTGATCGACGACTTCACCGACCCGTGGAAGCGGGCGCCGACCCTGTTGCTGCTGCATGCGGCGATGGGCAGCGCGCGTCGCTATTACGCCTGGGTCCCGACGCTCGCCCGGCATTACCGGGTGGTGCGGATGGATCTGCGTGGACATGGCGCCTCCGAGATCCCGCCGGCCAACCAGGCGCCGACCCTCGAACGGCTGGTCAGCGATGTTGCCGAGCTGTTGGACCATCTGGGCCTGCCGAGCGCCCATGTCGTCGGCAATTCGGCCGGCGGCTATCTCGGCCAGCAATTGGCGATGAACCAAGCCGGACGGGTGCGCAGCCTGATGCTGTTCGGCTCGACCCCGGGGCTCAAAAACAGCCAGGCGCCGAGCTGGATCCCGCAGATCGCGGCCAAAGGGTTGCGCGGTTTTCTCGCCGAGACGATCGCCGACCGGCTGCCGCTCGGTGAAGTCGATCCCGACCTCGTCGAGTGGTTCCTCGACGAAGCGGCCAAGAACGATCCGGCCTACATCGCCAAGTTCGTCTTGCTGATGGCGAGCTACGATTGGAGCGACGAGATCGGCCGCATCGCCTGCCCGACGCTCGTCGTCGTACCGGGCGCCGAGCCGATCGGCGGAATCGCCAATTACGAGCCGTTCCGCCGCCTCGTCCGCGATGTCGAGATGCGGGTCTATGACGGCGCGCCGCACAACATCTGCGACGCCTTCCCCGAGCGCTGCGCCGCCGACGCGCTCGACTTCCTCACCCGCCGCTTCGGGCTCGGCAGCTGACGCCTACCGCCGTCCCTCGGTGCTATTGTACGTCGTTGACGGATACCCATATTGATATCCAGGGCGTTGAATGGAGTTCGAATGGGACCGAGCCAAGAGCGAACGGAACGAGGCGGAGCGTAGGCTGCCATTCGAGCTTGCCGTTCTCCTCTTTGAGGGGCCGGTGATCGAGCATTTGGACGACCGGCGCGCTTATGGCGAAGTCCGCATTCGAGCGATCGGCGCGATCGCAGGTTCGGTCCTGCATTGCGTCTACACGACGCGCGGCGGGACCCGCAGGATCATCAGCCTGCGCTATGCGAATAGAAAGCAATGCGATGCCTATCGTGCGGCGAACGCGGGCTGAGGTTGACGAGGGCAAGCTGCTGGCCCGGCTGACCGCACAGCCCCGGCCGAGCGAGCAGGAAATCGAGGCGCAAACCGCCGAAGATGATGATGCCTGGACCGATCAGAACCTGGCTGAAGCGGAACTCGTTTATCCGCCGCCCTCGCCCGAGCGGGTGCGATCGCTGCGCGCGAGACTGGGGCTGAGTCAAGCCCAATTCGCGCGGCGCTTCGGCTTCACGCTCGACACGGTCCAGCAATACGAGCAAGGGCGGCGGCGCCCATCTGGGCCTGCCTCGACATTGCTCAGGGTAATCGAGGCCGATCCGGAATCCGTCGTGCGCGCGTTGCGGCTCCGAAACGCCGGCTGATGCCACGCCCCCTTATCGTCAGCCATCGAGGCCCGGCGGCCGGCGCTCGTGCCAGTCGGTCGCCTGCTGATAGGCCCAGCCGATGCGCAGGGCGGTCTCTTCGTCATAGCCGCGGCAGACGATCTGCAGCGACAACGGCAGCCCGGTCGCGGTGAAGCCGTCGGGCACGGCCAGCGCGCACAGTTCGAGCGCGTTGACGAAGCGGGTGAAATGCGCCGGTGTCGTGTTCTGATCGACGGCATCGAGCGCGACCGCCGCGGTAGTCGTGCTCGGGGTCAACAGCGCGTCGGCGTCGCCGAGTGCGGCGGCAAATTCTGTTTTCGCCTCTGCCTGCTCGCGCAGGGCGCCGAGATAGTCGCGCGCCGAGACGCCGCGGCCGGAGGCGATGCGCGGGCGCACCGCCTCGTCGATCGGCAGGCTCATGTCGTCGATCAGATCGCCGACCAGGAAGTAGGATTCGGCGCCAATGATCTTCCCGGTCAGCCGGGTGTAGTCGGCAAACCTGCGCGGCAATTTGACGGCGACGATCTCGGCGCCGAGCCGCGCCAGGGCGTCGAGCGCCATATCGTAGGCGGCGAGCACCTCGGCGGCGACCCGGTCGCGCTCATCCTCGGGCATCCGCGCCAGCCGCAATCCGCGTATTCCGCGCCGCATCATCGACAGCGATCCGGCGGGCGGCCGCCCCAGGGTTCGCGGATCGAGCGGGTCGGGTCCCTCGATCGCCTGATAGAGCAAGGCCGCGTCCTCGACCGAGCGGGCCATCGGCCCGGGCGTATCGAGCGACGGGCTCAACGGCAGAATCCCGTGGGTGCTGACCCGGCCGATCGTGGTCTTGAGGCCGGAGAGCCCGCACCACGACGCCGGCAGCCGCACCGAGCCGCCGGTATCGGTGCCGATCCCCCATGGCGCCATGCACGCGGCCACCGCCACCCCGGTGCCGCTGCTCGACCCGCCGGGAGTGCGGGCCACCGCCGGGTCCCACGGGTTCCAGGGCGTGCCGCGGTGCTGGTTGGTGCCCCAGCCGCCCATCGCGAACTCGACCGTGTGGGTCTTGCCGATCACGATCATGCCGGCGGCGATCAGGCGCCGGGCGATCGTCGCGGTATAGGTCGAGCGCCGGTCGCGCCAAACCTGCGAGCCGCCGGTGGTGACTCGCCCCTCGATCTCGATCAGATCCTTGAGCGCGATCGGGATGCCGTGCAGCGGCCCGATCCGGTGCCCGGACCGGATCGCCTTGTCGGCGGCCTCGGCGGCGAGCCGCGCCTCGGCGGCGTAAACCTCGACAAAGGCATGCAGCTTTTTGTCGTGCGCGTCGATGCGCGCCAGCAGGGCCTCGACCAGGTCGACCGGCGAGAGCCGGCCGGCACCAATTTCGGCCGATAGCAGATAGGCCGGCAGAACCGCTGGATCGGTGTTGGCTGGCGGCATGGGTTCCCCTCGCAAGCGGCGGCGGGCGAGGATAGGCCCGCTCGTGCCGCCCCTGTCAACCCGGCGGCCACCAACCAGCAGACATCAACCGCGGGCGCCCGCGCCGCGCTATGCCCGGCGAGGCGGCCTGGCCCCCACCCGCCTCGGCATCGCTACGCGATTGGGGTCATCGTGGGCCGGCGCCGCATGAACCGTGACGCGATGGAGGCGAGCGAAGGAATGGGCGTGGCCGGCGGCCCGGCCGTCGGCGTGCGCGGCCGCAGCGATGTGCGGGGCCTGCGCCGCCACCCGTTTGCGCCGGGACCCGCGCGTCGCGGCTTTGTGCCGGAAATTTCGGCGCCGCTCCTCGGCGGTGGCGACGGCGAAGTGGAACAGGCCGGCGCGCGGGCTCGGCTGATAGGCGTCGCGGTCCGCGGCAGTGTCGGGATAAAAGCCCACCGTGTCGGTGCTGGCGACAATCTCGCGCGGGCCGGTTTGGGGATAGACAAAGCCAAACGATGGATTGTCGCGTCCATACTTGCCCGTCCCCAGATCCATGACCGAAACGGCGGTCCAGTCATTGTCCGGCGACTCGTCGATGACCGGCACATAGGGGGTGACCATGCCGCGATACCAATTGGCTTGGTTGACGATGATTTCGCGGGCGCTGATCACCTGCGCGACCACCGCGACATGGCCGGAGGGAATGTAGCCGGTCCGTTTGAAGACCAGGATCGAACCCACTTGGGGAACGTGCCCACGCCAATAGCGGGCGGCCGCCTCGTCCCACCAGCCGCCAGCGGCGCCGAACAGATCGACGCCGGTTTGAGCGCGCGCATAGAGCGCGCAATTGCCAGCCGCCGCGCGGCGGGTCGGCACGGTCCAAAAGGTTATCAGAACGGCGCCCCAAACGAGGCCCCAGCCGACCTTCGCGCGCATTGATTGCCCCCCGGCTGAATGATGGCGCGAGATCCTTTTGTCCCCGATCACGCGCCATTAAGAATCGTTAACGCGACCGATAAAACCTCAGGTCGGAGGCAGAAATCACTATAATTCTTAACGGGCGAGGCAAATTCTGCAGGTTTTTGTCGATCGCGCGCAAGTAATATTACGATATTCGCGCATAACGCGCTTTGAATCACCGACTCGAATGCCGATGCCGTGCACGCTCGGGTTATTCGCCGGCCGCGCGCAGAATCGCGTCCGTCGGTGCTGTGGCGAAAGCATCGCCGCCAGCATCCGTACCAGCATCCGTAAAGGTGCCCTCACCCGTAAAAATAGGCCGTTACCGAGGCGCCCGGCGGATACCCCTCGCTCGCCGCCGGGACGATGACAAAGCCGTCGGCGCTAGCGGCGGCCATCAGCCCGATTTCGGCAAAGGACGCGATCGGCTCGGCCTCACCCGCCGGGCACAGGCGCACCGGACAGATCTCGGTCGTTCCGATCGTCGAGACGATCTTGCGGGCCGTCATCATCCGGCGCGCGTGATAGGGCAGACCCGGCTCGCGCCCACCGAGCTGGCGGATGGCGCGGCCGGCGAACAGCTCGTAGCCCCACAGGCAAGCCGCCGGCGGCCCCGGCAGCAGCACCGCCGGCGTCCCGGCGGCGGTGCGGCCGAACCCGGTCGTCTCGCCCGGAACCAAAGCGACGCCCCGGATGTCGAGCGAGCCCGCCGCGGCGAGTGCGGCGGCCGATCCGTCGTCGCGCCTCGGCCCGGCGCCGCCGACGACGAGAACGAGGTCGGCGTCGGCGCCCGCGAATGCGCCGGCGAACGACGCTTCGGCGATGTCGCCGCCGTCGCGCGCAATCGCCGCGCGCAGCATCGGGCCGTTGCCGGCGCCGGTGGGCCGATCCGCCGCTTCCCCCGATAATAGGGCGCCCGCCATCGCCAGGCGCACACGCGGCCGGCGGACCACCGGCAGGCAGGCCAGGCCGGCGGCGGCCAGCAGCCCGACATGATAAGGCATCAGCCGGGTTCCGGCGGTCGCGAGCAGCGCCCTCACGGCGGCCGCCGCCCCCCGTCGGTCGACATTGACGCCGGGAGCCGCCGGCTCGACTACGACGAGGTGGCCGCAATCCGTGGGTTCCGCCTGGTCGAGCGGCACCACGGCGTCGGTCCCGGCCGGCAAGGCGGCACCCGCCGCCAACGCGACTCCGGGGATCGTCATCGGGTTGTAGGCGCCGGCGCCGATCGTCGCGGAGGCGCTGACCGCGAACCCGTCGAGTGCCGCACAATCCTCGCGCGGGATCGGCGCGACGGCGCGGATGTCCTCGCCGAGCACGCGACCCCATGCCCGGTCGAGGGCGACCCATTCGGTTTCGAGACGGCCGGTCGCGCCGTCGATCCAGGCAATCGCAACTTCGACCGAAACCCGCCCAACGTCCGCAGAAGGGGCGAGCCCGCTCACGATATCGCCGCCAGGGCTTGCTCGAGATCGGCGATCAGGTCGCCGGCATCTTCGATCCCAATCGACAGACGCACCAGGCTGTCGCCGATGCCGATGGCGCGGCGCTGTTCGGCCGGGACCGAGGCATGGGTCATGATCGCCGGATGCTCGATCAGGCTGTCGGTGCCGCCGAGGCTCTCGGCCAGGGTGAACAACCGCACCCGTTCGAGCACGCGCTTAGAGCCGGCGAGATCGGTCGCCAGCTCAGCCGTGACCATGCCGCCAAAGCCGCCATTCATCTGCCGCCGCGCCAGCGCGTGCTGCGGGTGGCTCGGCAGCCCCGGGTAGATCGTGCGGCGCACCGCCGGATGACGGTCGAGCCATTCGGCGACGGCAAGGGCGTTCTCGCAGTGGCGCTCCATGCGCAAGGCCAGGGTCTTGACCCCGCGCAACGTGAGGAAACTGTCGAACGGGCCGGCGATGCCGCCGACCGCGTTCTGCAAAAACCCGAGCCGCTCGGAGAGCTCGCGGTCGTCGCCGACGACGGCGATCCCGCCGATCACATCGGAATGGCCGTTCAGGTATTTGGTGGTCGAATGCACCACCAGATCGAACCCGTGATCGAGCGGCCGCTGCACAAACGGGCTGGCAAAGGTGTTGTCGGCGGCGGTCCACACCCGGCGGCGGCGGCCAATCGCGGCGATCGCGGCGAGATCGACCAGCTTCAGCATCGGGTTGGTCGGGGTCTCGACCCAGATCAGCCTGGTCTGCGGTCGGATCGCGGCCTCGACGGCGGCCGGATCCGACATGTCGACGAGGGTCGTTTGGAGACCCGCCGAGCGCCGGCGCACCCGCTCGAACAGCCGCCAGGTGCCGCCATAAAGATCGTCGGTGGCGATGACATGGGCGCCGTGGTCGAGGCATTCGAGCACCGTGGCGATCGCCGCCGAGCCCGAGGCGAAGGCAAACCCGGCAGCGCCGTTTTCGAGATCGGCGACGCAATGCTCGAGCGCCTCGCGCGTCGGGTTGCGGGTACGGGCATATTGGTAGCCCTGGTGCACCCCGGGGCTCTTTTGCGCATAGGTCGAGGTCGCATAGATCGGCACCGTGACCGCCCCGGTGGCGGGGTCTGGTCCGCCGCCGCCATGCACGGCGCGGGTGGCGAAGGCTCGTCGGTTTCGTTCCATAGCGGGTCGCGGCTCGGGCGAGTGAGAGCCCATCTTAGCGGCAGCGGCACCCGGCGCGAGGTTTGAAATGCTAGCCGCCAGTCATGGCGTGGCGCGGGCCTTCTTTGACAGGCTGCGAAAGGTGATCGACCAGCGCGTCACCGCGATCTCGGCGATGCTGTGCTCCCACTCCTGCCGAGCTTCGCTGGCCAGGTGGTAGATCGAACGGGGCGCCAGCAATGCCGATCTCCGGTCAAAGCCGCCCGGCCGGCGGCGCCGGAACCGCATCGTCGCCGGGGCTCCGAGCGAGATGCCGACGACATGCGCGAAGACCGGCCGGTCTCGATGCCAGCCGATGCCGGCGCCAGGATCGTAGCGGATCACCAGGGCCTGCGCGAGCTGGTCGGGCGCCAGGCGGGCAAACCCGGCGGCCCTCTGGCGTAACGGCAGCAGCCAATCCGGGATCGGGTCGGCCGGGCCGAAGCTCGCCGTGTCGAAGTCGTAGCGCCAGCCGTAAGAGGCGGTGAGGCGCTTCCCGAGCCATCCGTGGAAGCGAAACGGCGACAGCTCCGCCCGATCGATCGACGCGATCAGCGCCGGTTCCTCGC
>DASYNW010000065.1:0-16306 GCA_036008325.1 Allostellaceae bacterium | reverse complement strand
GCCGCACCGGGAACGCAGCCGATCGGGATCGTCGCCACACAACCGATTGCGGCGCCGGTGGCCGCTCCGCCGAGGCCGCCCTCGGTCGTGTTCGCCGCCGGGTTGGGGGTGCACGCGGCCAGGCCGGTCAAAACTGCAATCGCGCCGATTACCTTCATCACCGATTTCCTCTCTGTTGTGCCGGGAATGGTCGATCGGGCTCGGTCTCGATCGCAGTGGCCAAGCCGCCGAGAACTGCGCGTGCGCCGCTGACGATCCGATATGGCGTCCGCTCGACGATCGCGCCTATATGGTCCGAACACGCCCGGACCATTTCCGATCCCGGCACGCCAGCTGGTATCATCGGGCGCGAGGCAAAGGAGATTGGCGGTTGAACGGATCTGCGGCGGTTGAGCCGGCCGATTGGCGCGACGAGATCTTCGCGGCGTTGAAACGCGCGGAGATCCGGCAGGTGGGATATGTGCCCGACGCCGGGCACGCGCGGCTGATCGAGCTGTGCCGCGGCGATCCGGAGATCCGGGCGGTGCCGCTGACCAGCGAGGAAGAAGGTGTGGCGTTGGCGGCCGGCGCCTGGCTCGGCGGCGAGCGCGCCGCCTTGCTGATGCAGTCGAGCGGTGTCGGCAACTGCGTCAACATGCTGTCCTTGACCAAGAATTGCCGCTTTCCGCTGGTCATGTTGGTGACGATGCGCGGCGAATGGGCCGAGTTCAACCCGTGGCAGGTGCCGATGGGTGCGAAGACCCAGGCGGCGCTCGAGCTGATGGACGTGCTGGTCTATCGGGTCGAGCGGGAAGAGGACGCGGCCGAGACCGTGGCCGCGGCATTCGATATCGCCTTCAACGGCGATCTGGCGGCCGCGGTCCTGCTGTCACAGCGGCTCATTGGCGCCAAGAGGTGGGTGAAATGATCGCGAATGACCGCCGCCTCGACCGCCGCTCCGCGATCCGCGTCCTGCTCGACAAGCGCGACGACCTGTTATTGGTGACCGGGCTTGGCTCGACCAGCTGGGACGCCGCCTCGGTCGGCGACGACGCGCGCAATTTTTATCTGTGGGGCGCCATGGGAGCGGCGGCGATGGTCGGGCTCGGCCTGGCGATGGCCCAGCCGCGGCGGCGCATCCTGGTGGTCACCGGGGACGGCGAGATGCTGATGGGGCTGGGGGCATTGGCGACGATCGGGGCGCAGCGGCCGGCGAACCTCTCGATCGCGGTGTTCGACAACGGCCATTACGCCGAGACCGGCATGCAGGCGAGCCACACCGAGGCGGCGGTCGAGCTGACCGCGGTGGCGCGCGCCTGCGGCATCAAGGAGATCTTCGATGTCGCCGACGAATTGGGGTTGCGCGACTTTGCCGGCCGCGTCCGCAAGGCGGCGACGACCTTGTTCGCCCGCGTCGCGATCCGCGCCGACGAGCCGCCCCGCGTGCTGCCGCCGCGCGACGGGGTCTACCTCAAAACCCGGTTCCGCCGCGCGATCGGGGTCGAATGACCCGGTGGCGGCTGACCCGGTCCCGGCATCGTCCATTGCCCTCTAGACTAGTTGCGTTGCGCGGCGAGGATCGCCACCGGATAGGCGTATTCGAGCCGGTCGCCAGCGCGGCGCACCGGAATGCCGAGCCCGTCGTCGGCAATCGAGGATGCGAACATCCGGGTGATCTCGGCCTCGTCGCCCGGGTTGGGAAACGAGCGGGCCAGCAGGTTCTCGACCGTGTCGCGCAACTCGTAGAAGCTGGTTTGCGGCCGCGGCAGGCCGGCGTTGCGGAACAGGCCTTGCAATTCGGCCAGCGCCAAGGCGCGCACATGCGAGGGGTCGCGCAGCTTTTCGAGCCGGTTGAATTCGTCGGCCTTGGCCGGATCGGGCGAAGCGCAGGTGTCGACCACGAGGACCCGCCCGCCTGGCGCGCACACCCGCACCATTTCGCGCATTACCGCCGCCGGATCGGGGAAGTGGTGCACGGCAAAGCGGCTCGAGACGATCGTGAACGAGGCGTCGGGCCACGGCAGGGAGGCGACGTCGCCTTCCCGCCAGGCGACGTTGGCAATCCCGCGTTCGGCCGCGAGCCCGCGGGCGCGGTCGAGCATCGCCGGGGTCATGTCGATGCCGGTCGCCTGGCGCAGGTGGGGAGCAAAGGCGCACACGACGATGCCGCCGCCGCAGGCGACATCGAGCAAAGTATCGTCGGGTTGCGGGGCTGCCGCGGCGACGATCAGCTTTAGCGCGGCGCCGTCGGTAATCGCGCCGGCAGTGCTGAACGGCGTCGCCTGGCGGGTGAACTGATCGCGGATCAACGCGGAATGATCCCGATCGTGTGCCACGGGGTCATCCGGTGCCATCGGTTTTCCAATCAAGTCTGCAGCCATATCGACGAACGCACCTGGATGATGAGTTTCGCGCCGCTCGATCGACCCTGGGTTACTCGGGTTTGCGGCAGTAGGCGGCGAGCTTGTTGCCGTCGAGATCGCGGACGTAGCCGGCATAGGCGTCTGGCCAGAAGCCGCGCGGTCCGACCGCCCCTTCATCCGTGCCGCCGGCGGCAAGGGCCGCCCGGTGAAACGCCGCGACCGCGGCTCGGCTCGGCGCCTCGAAGCTGACCGTGCCGCCATTGGCGGTGGTCGCAGGTTTGCCGTCGGCTGGCGTCAGCACGAGAAACTCCTCGCTCGACTGGCCCCAGCACGAACCGCGGTCACCGAGATCCTTCAGGCGCTTGTACCCGAGCGGCCCCAGGACGCTGTCATAGAACGCGCGCGCCTTGCCGAGGTCGTTGGTTCCGACCGTGACATGGGTGAACATCGCCATCGCTTCCTCCCGGTGCAGCCGGCGGTGCGCAACTGGCGCACCCTCGCCCCATCTTAGGCGAGCGCATGGGCCGAGCCCAGCGAAACCATGCCACGCCGCCCCAGAGTGCCGGATGTTCGGGCCCGAGTGCCAGATGTCTGGGCCCCGGAGGGCCAGATGTCCGGCCGGCTGTGGATCAACGGCCGCAAGACAATGGCAGCTTCCTTAGAGACCGACGGAGCGGCTGACCAGCTCGGAATAGCGCGCGCCGGCGGCCGCACCGGGAGCGAAGACCCGATCGAGCGCGGCGAGCGTCTCGGCGGAAATCCTCAGATCGCAAGCGGCGGCGTTCTCGTCGAGCCAGCGCCGGTGGCTGGTGCCGGCGATCGGCACGATCGCGGGATCGCGCGACAGCAGCCAGGCCAAGGCCAGCTGTGCGGCGGTGCAGCCCTCGGCCGCTGCGAGCCGGCGCAATTCGGCGACGAGCTCGAGGTTATGCGGCAGGTTTTCCGCCTGGAAGCGGGGCATGCGCCGGCGCGCGTCGGCCGCGCCCAGAGCCCCGCGCTCGGTGACCGTGCCGGTCAGAAAGCCGCGACCGAGCGGGCTGTAGGCGACAAAGCCGATGCCGAGCTCGCGGCAGAGGCCCAGCACCTCGCCCTCGACGTCTCGGGTCCACAGCGAATATTCGATTTGCACGGCGCTCATCGGGTGGACCGCATGGGCGCGCCGGATGGTCTGCGGGCCGGCTTCCGAAATCCCGAGAAAGCGCACCTTGCCGGCGCCGACGAGGTCGCTCATCGCACCCACCGTGTCCTCGATCGGCACGGTGCGGTCGATGCGGTGAATGTAATAGAGGTCGATCACATCGGTGCGCAGCCGCTCCAGGCTGCGCTCGCACGCGACCTTGACGTATTGCGGCCTGCCGTCAGCGCCGGGGGTGCCGTCCGGGCGCCGTAGATTGCCGAACTTGCTGGCGATCACATAGCGGTTTCGGGCGCCCGCTATCGCCCGCCTGATCAGCTCCTCGTTGCGGCCGTTGCCGTAGGCGTCCGAGGTGTCGAGCAGATCAATGCCCACTTCCGCCGCGCGCCGGATCGCCGCGACTGCCTCGGCCGGATCGGGCTCGCCATAAAACGGCGTCATCGTCGCGCAGCCGAGACCGATCGCGGAGACCTCCAATTGACCAAGCTTGCGGCGCTGCATTCGGGTTCCTCTTCGCTGCGTACGTGGCCATCCATGAGCGGGCCGTTTGTTCCTACAGTTCAGTCTAGCGCGCGGGGCCAGTCATGCGTTGAATTTCGGCCATTCCAAGGGCATCGTGCTGATGACAGCCGGTCGCCGGCGCACTAAGCTCGATTGCATGGATGGCGAGCTGTGCTGCGCGGCTATCAGGGTGCGGCGGCCGGCGGCGGAGCGGCTGCCGTTGATCCTCGCCTCGCCGCACAGCGGCTGCGACTATCCAGCCGAATTCGTTGCCGCCTCGCGGCTCGACCCGATAGCGCTGCGGCGCTCGGAGGACAGCTTTGTCGACGAGCTGTTCGCGGCCGCCCCCGGCCTTGGCGCGCCGTTACTCGCCGCGCGCTTTCCGCGCGCCTATCTCGACGTCAATCGCGAGGCCTACGAGCTCGATCCGGCGATGTTCTCCGACGCCCTGCCGGAATTCGTCAACGCCGGCTCGCCGCGTGTGCGCATGGGGCTCGGCACCATTGCCCGCATCGTCGCCAGCGGCGAGGAGATCTATGCCGGCAAGCTCGACTTTGCCGAGGCGCAGCGACGCATCGATGGGCTCTATTACCCGTATCACCGGGCCTTGCGGCAGCTGATCGAGGAGGTCGAGGCGGATTTTGGCGGCTGTCTGCTGATCGACTGCCATTCGATGCCGTCTGCCGCCGGCGCGATTTGCGGGCGGGAGGGGGCCGACATCGTGCTGGGCGACTGCCATGGCGCGGCGTGCGCGCCCTTGATTCTCGATGCGGCTCGCGATTTCCTCGCCGGGCGCGGCTTTGCCGTCGCGATCAACGCGCCCTATGCCGGCGGTTTCACCACCGACCATTACGGCGATCCGCGCCGGCGCCGGCATGCCTTGCAGATCGAGATCAACCGCGCGCTCTATATGGACGAGCGCAACTATCGGCGAAAGCCGCGCTTCGCGGCGCTCACCGCCGAGATGACCAAACTGATCGGTCATTTGAGCCTGGCCGCGCGGGAATGCCTCGCCGATACCGGCGGGTGAACGCCCCGGCGGTCCTGCACCAATCGATCGATTGACCCGCCGCACCCGCATTCTCACTTCATAGAAGGGCTGGGTCCCAGCGAGAACTGGTCACAGCGCCGGCTGGCATGGAGAGGTCGATGATCGGGAGCGCGCCGGACACCGCCGCGGATTTTACGATCGAGCAGAACTGGCGCGGCTATAGCGAGGCAGAGCACGCGATCTGGCGGCTGTTGTTCGAGCGCCAGCAAAAGCTGCTGGTCGGGCGGGCCTGCGAGGAATATCTCGACGGGCTCGGCGCGCTTGGCGTCGCAGCCGGCGGCATCCCGGATTTCCGCCGGCTGAGCGATGCGCTGGAGCGCGCCACCGGGTGGCGGATCGTCGCGGTGCCGGGCCTCGTCCCCGATGCGGTGTTCTTCGCCCATCTCGCCCGGCGGCGATTTCCGTCGACCTGCTTCATCCGCCGCCGCGACCAGCTCGACTATCTGCAGGAGCCGGACGTTTTTCACGATATCTGCGGCCATGTGCCGCTGCTGATGAACCCGCTCTTCGCCGACTACATGCAAGCCTACGGCGAGGGCGGGCTGAAGGCGCAGGGCCTGGGCCACCTGCAGCGCCTGGCGCGGCTCTATTGGTACACCGTCGAATTCGGGTTGATCGCGACCGCGGCAGGGTTGCGCATCTACGGCTCGGGGGTTTTGTCCTCGGCCGGCGAGTCGGTGTATTGCCTCGACGACCCGCGGCCGCATCGGCTGGGTTTCGATCTGCGCCGGGTCATGCGCACCCGCTACCGGATCGACCGCTTTCAGGAGAGCTATTTCGTCATCGACGATTTCGCGCAGCTGTTCGCCGCGACTCGCCCCGACTTCACCCCGATTTACCGCGAGATCGCGGCCTTGCCGGATATCGAGCCCGATACGGTGCTCAACGGCGATCGGCAATTTGCGCGGACCGCCATCGGCGGGCCAGAAGCAGTGCGGGCGAAAAAAATGGGCCGTGGCGTGGGCCCGGCCCAAGTTTAGGGAGGAAACGCCTAGAAGACGTACGGTAAGACCACAACCGGCGATCGTTACCGCACTGCACAATCTAATGGGTCTGGCCGCGATGTCAAGCGGCTTTTTTCGAAGCGACTGGCATTGTTGGGGATTCGCGGGCAGATCAGAGAGTTAGACCACACCCTGCGGCAACGTAATGTGCATCGCACAAGGACTGGATTTTGACGATCCCGGCTGTTAGCGCCCCATCTCGCCTGCCCGAGCCGCCGACGATGGACCGGGAGGCGGCTCTGTTTCTCGACGTCGACGGCACGCTGCTCGAAATTGCCCCGCGTTCCGATCTGGTCCAGGTGGCGCCCGGACTGCCGCGGCTGCTCGGTGGACTGGCTGAAGAGCGCAGCGGCGCCATGGCGCTGATCAGCGGCCGGCCGCTCGCCGAGCTCGATCGGCTGTTTCGGCCCTGGCGCGGGGCGGCCGCCGGGATCCATGGTAGCGAGCGCCGGCGCGCTGACGGCAGCCTCGATTATCGTGCCGACCCTGGCGCCGCTGCAGCGCTCGACCTGATCAGGCCGCGGCTCGCCGCTTTGGCGCGCGCCGGCAACAGTCTGATTTTCGAAGACAAGCAGCGCAGCTTGGCGCTGCACTACCGCGCCGCGCCGGAACGCGGGGACGAAATTCTGGCTGTTGCCGCCGCCCTACTGCGTGAGGCGGGGCCGGCGCTGCGGCTGATCTGCGGCAAGATGGTCGTCGAGTTCCAACCGCACGGCGCCGACAAGGGTGCGGCCATTGCCGCCTTCATGGCCGAGCCGCCGTTCCTTGGCCGCTCTGCGGTGTTCGTCGGCGACGACGCGACCGATGAGGATGGATTTGCCGAAATCGAGCGCCGGGGCGGGATCGCGATCCGGGTCGGGCCGCCCGCCGGCACCCGCGCCGGATACGGCCTGCCCTCGGTCGCATCGGTGCTCGCCTGGCTTGCGCGAAGCCGTCAGCTCGATTGAAATCAATGGCCTGCGGGAACCAACATCGGTTGGCGGTGTTCGATGAAGAAACAGAAAGCGGGGAATAACATGGCCGAAGGCGAAATCGTTGCGGTCGGCGCGCCGAAGGCTGACTTGGAACGCCGCGGCGTTCGGGTGGCGGCACGGCTCGGCGCGGGAGAAAACCGCCGCCTGGTCGTGGTCTCGAATCGGGTCGCGGTCGAAAGCGGAAAGCCCGATTCGGGTGGCCTCGCCGTGGCGATTCGGGCCGCTCTCGAAAGCAGCGGCGGCATCTGGTTCGGCTGGAGCGGAGAAGTCACCGACGAAGCCGGCGGCGAACCCGAACTGGTCGCGCGCGGCCCGCTCACTTACGCCACCCTCGATCTGTCGCGCCGCGATTTCGAGGAATACTACCTTGGCTTTGCCAATCGCGTGCTGTGGCCGCTGTTCCACTTTCGCGGCTCGCTGGTCGAATATTCGCGGCGTGATTTTGCCGGCTATCTGCGGGTAAATCGAGGCTTTGCCCGTACGTTGGCGCCGATGCTGACCGGCGAGGACCTGGTCTGGGTCCACGACTATCACCTGATCCCGCTCGGCCGCGAATTGCGCCGCCTGGACTACTGCCAGCCCATCGGCTTTTTCCTGCATACCCCGTTTCCGCCCGCCGAATTGTTGCGTGTGCTGCCGAACCATCGCGACCTGGTCGAAGCGTTGTGCGCTTACGATCTGGTTGGCTTTCAGACCGAATCGGATCTGCATGGCTTTCGCGACTATCTGTTGCGCTGGGCCGGGGCCGAGGATCTCGGGCATGGGGCGGTGCGGGCCTTCGGGAGGATCGTGCGGGCGCAGGTGTTCCCGATCGGGATCGACACCGCCGCCGTTGCCGCCGAGGCGGCAGCCGCCGACGGCACCCGCCAGATGCGCCGGCTGGGGCAGAGCCTGGGCGAGCGCACCTTGATGATCGGGGTCGATCGACTCGATTATTCGAAAGGGCTGCCGGCGCGGTTCCAGGCCTTTGGCCAGCTGCTCGAAACCTATCCCGAGACGCGCGGGCGGATCGTCTTCATGCAGATCGCGCCGCCATCGCGCTCCGAGGTTCCGGAATATCAGGAGATCCGCCGCACGCTGGCCACCTCGGCCGGCCATATCAACGGCCGCTACGGCGAATTCGACTGGACGCCGCTGCGCTACATAAACAAGAGCTTTAATCATAAAGTGCTGGCCGGATTTTTCCGGGCGAGCCGGATCGGCTTGGTGACGCCATTGCGCGACGGGATGAATTTGGTCGCAAAGGAATATGTCGCCGCGCAGCCGGCCGACGATCCGGGAGTGCTGGTGCTGTCGTGCTTTGCCGGTGCGGCGCAGGAGCTCGGCGAGGCGGTCTTGGTCAATCCCCATGATGTCGAGGGTACCGCGGACGCCATCCGGCAAGGGCTGGCGATGCCGCTCGGCGAACGCAAGGAGCGGTGGACCGCGATGATGGCGACGATCGAGCGCAACGACATCACAGCCTGGCGCAAGAGCTTTGTCGGCGCGCTCGCCGCGCGCGGCGCGCAAACTTGACCGCCGCAGGCGCGAGCCGCCCGGGGGCGACGGGCGCCGATCTCCCAGGCGCGGTAACTTGGCTCGTCGGCGACATCGGCGGCACCAACGCCCGTTTCGGCCTGGTATCTCCCGATCGCAAGATTTTGCAGTGGCGCAGCTATGCGGTCGAGCATTACCCGGCGATCGGCGATGCGTTGGCCGAATATCTCGGCAGCCGCGGCGACTTGCCGATGCCGCGGCAGGGTGCGATCGCCATTGCCTCGCCGATTATCGGCGATCGCGTGGCGATGACCAATCACCCGTGGAGCTTCTCGATCGCGGCGCTCAAGACGCAGTGCGGCTTTGACCGGCTCGAGGTCATCAACGACTTCACCGCGCTGGCGCTGGCGCTGCCCTATCTGGGCCCGGATGATCGCATGACGATCGGCGACGGCGGCCAAGCGCCCGGAGCGCCGCTGGCGGTGCTGGGCCCGGGATCTGGGCTCGGCGTGTCGGGACTGGTCGCCTGCGGCCGGGGATGGGTGGCGCTGACCGCCGAGGGCGGGCATGCGACGATGGCGCCGGCAACCGATCGCGAAAGTGCGGTGCTCGACCATATGCGCCGGCATTTCGACCATGTCTCGGCCGAGCGGGTGCTGTCGGGCCCCGGGCTCGTCAACCTCTACAATACCTTGGCGGAGATCGACGGGGTTCTGTCGCGAGGTTACACGGCAGCGCAGATCACCGATCTTGGAACCCGCGGCGAGGATTCGCTATGCGCCGAGAGCACGACGATGTTCTGCGCCATGCTCGGCACGATGGCCGGCAATCTGGCGCTGACCCTGGGTGCGCGCGGCGGGGTTTATATCGGCGGCGGGATCGTGCCACGGCTCGGCCGGTTCTTCGCCGATTCGCCGTTTCGCGCCCGCTTTCAGGCGAAGGGCCGGTTCGGGCCCTATCTCGCGGCCATACCGACCTATGTCGTGACCCATCAGCTGCCGGCATTTCTCGGCTGCGCCGCGTTGCTGGCCGACTGAGGAAAGCGCGGGAATGAGTTCACACCGGATCGCGAGCAGCGCCGTGGCCGAGCGCCGGGTGCAAGGCCCGACGCCGCACCCGCCGCCCGGTACGCCGCCGCAGCCGCCGCCCGATCCCGAGCGCCCGCCGCCGATCGAGGAGCCGCCGCGGCCGATGCCGGTGCCGCCGGTCGAGCCGCCGCCACCGCCGGTGAACGACCCGCCGGGCCCGGTGCTGAGCGGCGAGGCGTGTTTGGGCATAAGAGACCCGCTCGAATAATTCCAACGCTCTAGTATTTTGCCTATATTTTAGCCGATGTGCGCAGTGGATTGCCGCTGAGCGCGTCGGTCGACCGTCGGAGATTGTTTCCGACACTGCTGAGGAGCGATAGCTATGGGTCTCATCCTGATAATCATTCTGTTGTTGATCCTGTTCGGCGGCGGCTTTGGGTATTACCGGGGCGGTTACTACAGCCGCGGCGGCGGCTATGGCGTCGGCGGCGTGCTCGGGCTGGTCATCATTATCCTTCTGATCGTTTGGCTGCTGCATGGCGGAGGGTATTTCGGTCGGTACTGAACGACGTCGGCGGCGTAGTCCGGGCTGCGCGCACCGGGCCGCTTGGCGCCTGCACACCCTGCGCGGTAGAATCGGCCGAGCTTTTTCGACAGGATCGTGCGATGAGCGCAGCAGTTGACCGAGGTGTCGAAGCCGGTGCGCGCGCCCGCTCGCGCATCCGTGCCGGAGACTTTTCCGGGCCGACGGCGGGTGTGGCCGCCGGCAATGTCCAGGCCAATCTGGTCATCCTGCCCAAGGCGATGGCCGATGATTTTCTGCGCTTTGCCCAGGCGAACCCAAAGCCTTGCCCGGTGCTGGCGGTCTCCGAGCCCGGCGATCCGCGGCTGCCGCGACTGGGCGAGGATCTCGACATCCGGACCGATCTGCCGAAATATCGGGTATGGCGCCACGGCGAACTGGTCGAAGAACCGCTCGAAATATCGCATCTCTGGCGCGACGATCTGGTGATCTTCGCGCTCGGCTGCTCGTTTTCGTTCGAGCAGGCCCTGGTCGAGGACGGGATCGAGCTGCGCCATATGACCTGCGGCACGAATGTGCCGATGTACCGCACCAATTTGCGCTGCACCCCGGCTGGTCGGTTTGCCGGGCCGCTCGTCGTCTCGATGCGGCCGCTGACGCCGGCCGACGCGATCCGGGCGGTTCAGATCACCTCGCGTTTTCCCTCGGTGCATGGCGCGCCGGTGCATATCGGGCTGCCCGAGGCGATCGGCGTCAGGGATCTGGGCAAGCCCGATTACGGCGACAGCGTCCCGGTCGGGAGCGGCGAGCTGCCGGTATTCTGGGCCTGCGGCGTCACCCCGCAGGCGGTGATCGCCGAGGCCAAGCCCGATTTCTGCATCACCCACGCGCCCGGATCGATGCTGATCACCGATCTGCTCAACAGCAGACTGGCGAGCCTGTAGCGGCTTGCCCGGCATGGCGCAGGGGACCGGCGCACGCACGGTTGTCGACCGGATCGAACGACTGATTCAGAGCGATGTCGGCCGCAACATCGGCCCGTTATGCGACGCCGCCCGCGGCGGATTGTGGGGCGCGGCCTCTTCGCTGGCCGCGGCGCAGCCTTGCCGGGTCGGGCTGATCACCGGCTTCTATGTGCCCCGGGGCATGCCGCCGGCGGCGGAAACCGATGGGCCGGTCGGCGCCGCCCTGCTGGCGCGGGGCCTGATCGCGGCCGGTGTGCTCTGCCGCCTCGCCACCGACGAGCCGTGCCGGCATGCCTGCGAGGTGGCCCTGGCTGCAGCCGGCGCCGCCAAGGCGCCGGTTGATGTCTGCTCGGTCGGCGCCCCGTTGCGCCCATTGATCGAGGTGTGGCGCGCCGACGGGATCACCCATGCGGTCGCGATCGAGCGCTGCGGGCGCAGCGCCGACGGGGCGCCGCGCAATATGCGCGGGCTCGACATCGGCTCCTATACCGCCCCGCTCGACGATCTGTTCGCCGCCGGGCCGTGGCAGACGATCGCGGTCGGCGATGGCGGCAACGAGATCGGCATGGGCGCCCTGCCCCGCGGCCTGATCGCGCAACATGTCGCGCATGGCGAGACGATCGCTTGCGTCACCCCGGCGCGCCATCTGATCGTGGCCGGCGTGTCGCATTGGGGGGCATGCGCGTTGCTAGGCGCGCTCGCCTGTCTGCGCCCGGACTTGCGTCGGCCGATGTTGCTGAGCCTCGACGAGGAGCTCGAGCGGCGGGTGCTCGAAGCCATGGTGGCCGACGGCCCGGCGGTCGACGGCGTTTCGCTGCGGCAGGCGCCGACCATCGACGATCTCGACCTCGCCGCCCATCACCAAAAATTGCGGATGATCCGAGCGCTCGCCGAGGGCGGGCATGCGCTATAGCGTGTTTGTTTTCGAGAGCTACCGCTACGACCCGGCGAATTCCGCGCTGGCCCTGCGCTACCGCTTTGCCGATGGGCCGCGGTTTGAGGAAGCGCTGATCTTCGAGTTGCCGCCGCGACCGCTGTCGCTGGCCGACAAGGCGGCGCTCGACCGGATCTGCCGGCTGATATTCCTGCTCGCGGGGGTCAGCTATTATAAGGCGTATGTGCCGCCGAGCCTGCTGTGCGAGGCGTTCCCACTCGATCGCCAGACCGCCGCATTTCTGCAAAGCTTCTACGAGAACGGGCTCGCCGAGTTCGCCTGGAAAAATCGGATCTCGCTGCGCGGTCATTGCCGCTTTCGAGCCGAGCCGATAGCGCCGCCGGCGCCGATTGCGCTCGAGCTGCCGCGGCGCAGCTGCGTCCCGGTGGGCGGCGGCAAGGATTCGGTCGTTACCATCGAATGCCTCAAGGCGGCCGGCGAGGACCTCGTGCTGTTCGCATTGGGCGACGCCCTGCCGATCGCCGCCTGCATCGCCGCTTCCGGGCTGCCGTCGATCGGGGTCCGCCGCCGCCTCGACCCTGGCCTGCTGAAGCTCAACGAGGACGGCGCGCTCAATGGCCATGTGCCGATCACCGGGATCTTGAGCGCGATCGTGCTGGCCTGCGCCGTCCTCGGCGGCTTTGATGCGATCGTAATGTCGAACGAGCATTCGGCGAGCGCGCCGAACCTGACGGTTGGGGGCGCCGAGATCAACCATCAGTTCAGCAAATCGCTCGAATTCGAGCGCGCGTTCGCCGCTTATATCGCAAGCCGCATCTCGCCGAGCATCGCCTATTTTTCGCTGCTGCGGCCGTTGTCGGAGATCGAAATCGCCCGACGTTTTGCTCGCTACCGGCAATATTTCGGGCATTTCCGCAGCTGCAACACGGCGTTCCGGCAGTCGCCGGCCGAGCGCGGCCGGCATTGGTGCGGTGATTGCCCGAAATGCCGGTTCGTGTTCCTGGCCCTGGCGCCCTTTGTCGCCAAGCCCGAGCTGATCGGGATCTTCGGCCGCAACCTGCTGGATGACGAAAGCCAAGCGGACGGGTTTGCCGCGCTGTGCGGGCTGCACGAGCACAAACCGTTCGAATGCGTCGGCGAGATCGCCGAGAGCGCGGCGGTGATGGCCTATCTTGGGGGCCATGCCGACTGGCGCCACGACGGCGTGGTGCGCCGGCTGCGTGCGATTTTCCCGTCGCTGCGCACCCAGGATCCGGCCGATTATCGCGCGCTCTTCACGGCTCGGCACCCGCACCGGGTCCCGGGCAGGTTTCTGGCCATGCTCGATGCGTGCGGCTGAGCTCGGCGCGGCGCGGGTCGCGATCTGGGGGCTGGGGCGCGAAGGGCAGGCGGCGATCGGGTTTCTGCGCGCGCGGCACCCGAACTTGCCGCTGTTGCTGCTCGACGATGCCGAGGATGCGCGAGCGCCGGCCGGGCTCGACGGCATCGCGTGCGCCTTTGGGACCGAGCAGATCGCCGGCGCCCTCGGCGACATCGACGTGATCGTCAAATCGCCCGGCGTCAGCCTCTATCGCCCTGAGATCGAGAGCGCCCGCGACAACGGCGTCGAGATCACCTCGCTGCTGAACCTGTGGTTTGCCGAACGCGTCGATCTCACCACCATCTGTGTCACCGGCACCAAAGGGAAAAGCACGACCGCGTCGTTGATCGCCCATATGCTCCGGAAGCTCGGCCGCAGGGTGGCGCTGGTCGGCAATATCGGGGTCCCGATCACGGCGAGCGACCCGGCGGCGGCCGATTACGCGGTCATCGAGGTGTCGAGCTATCAGGCCGCGGATTTCGACGGGGTCTGCGACGTGGCGGTGCTGACCTCGCTGTTTCCGGAGCACCTCGATTGGCACCGCACGCTCGAGGCCTATTACCGCGACAAGCTCAACCTGTTGCGTCACAGCCGGCGGGCGATCGTCAACCGCGATGCGGCGGCCATCGCCGGAGCAGCCGAGTTCGGCCAACTCTTCTTCAATGACGAAGACGCCATCCACGGGCGCGGCGCCGACATTTTCCAGGGTCCCGAGCGGGTCGGTGGGGTGCGCAACCGCTACCTGGCCAGAGCGCACAACATTTCGAATTTGTGCGCGGCGCTGACCGTCGCGCGAGCGCTCGGCATGAATCTCGCCGCTGCGCTCGACCGGACCGGCGATTTCGCGGCGCTGCCGCACCGCCAGCAGGAGCTCGGGGTAATCGGCAATATTCTCTATGTCGACGACAGCATTTCGACCGCACCCGAATCGACCTTGGCGGCGCTTTCGGTCTATGCCGGCCATGACGTCACGGTCATTGTCGGCGGCCATGACCGCGGCATCGACTATGGCAAGCTGGTCGCGGCACTGGCGCAGGGCGCGGCCCGAGCCGTCATCTGCCTCGGCGCCAGCGGCGAGCGGATCTACAGCGGCTTGCGGGAGGCGGCGAAACGATCGGGTGCCGCCGCCCCCGCCGCCTACCAGGCGCAATCGATGCAGGATGCGGTTGCTCGCGCCAGGCAGATGACGTCGGCCGGCGGGGTGGTATTGCTGTCGCCGGCAGCGCCCAGCTACGGCTACTACCGCGATTTCGCCGAGCGCGGCCGCGATTTCGCCGCGAAGGTCGGGCGGCCGCCCGACAGTTCGGAGGGATCCGGATGAGCCCCCTGTCGCGGCGGTGCACACGGGCGGCCAGCGCGGCGCGCCTCTTCTGTCTGATCCTGGCCGGCGCGGCGACCGCCGGTTGCACGACGAAGCCCTTTCTGTCGAGCGGCGACGCCAACTCGGCCGCGGTCGGCTTTGCCGGCGGCAACCTCGCGGCTGCCACCGCCGTCGCAGAGGATCACTGCGCCCGCTATGAACGGGTCGCGCGCTTTTTGGAAACGCAGGAAGACGTGGCCTATTTCGAGTGCCATCGTCCGTGATTCTGTCGATTTCGCGGGTTTGATCGATGCAGCGGCGATCGGCGCCAGGCGCTGAACCATCTGTCTCGCCAGCTCGGAGGTCTTTTCTGCGCCTCCCGGTGCTGTGGCTGGCGGGAGCCGATCTGCGGATGACCGTGCTGGCCGTGCCGCCGGTTCTGCCCTTGATCCATCGCCAATTCGCGCTCAGCGAGCGGGCCGTCGGCGCGCTCTCCGGGCTGCCGGTGCTGCTGTTCGGGCTCGCCGCAATTCCAGGCTCGCTGCTGATCGCGCGCCTCGGCGCCCGCGGCGCGGCGGCGGCCGGGCTGCTGCTGGTCGCTGTGGCCTCGGCGGCGCGCGGCATCGGCCCGTCGGCGCCGCTGCTGTTCGCGATGACCTTTCTGATGGCGGCCGGGGTCGCGGTGGTGCAGCCGGCCTTGCCGGCGCTGGTCGCCGAATGGTTTGCCGATCGTCCCGGGTTCGCCACCGCGGTCTACGCCAATGGCTTGCTGATCGGCGAGGCGTTGCCGGCGGCGCTGACGATCCCGCTGGTGTTGCCGCTGGTCGGCGGCGGCTGGCCGGCGAGCTTTGTCTTCTGGTCGGTCCCGGTCGCGGCGACGGCGCTGCTGATGGCGCTTTGCCCAGGCGACGCACCGCGATCCCAGACCTCGGCGCCGGCGCGCTGGTGGCCCGATTGGCGCAGTCGCGAAATGTGGCAGCTGGGCCTGATGCAGGGCGGCACCGGCGGCCTCTATTTCGCCTCGAACGCATTCATCCCCGAGTACCTCCACGCCGTCGGCCGCGCCGATCTGGTCACCGCCTGCCTTGCCGCGCTGAACCTCGGCCAATTGCCGGCCTCGCTGGCGCTGCTGCTATGGGCGCGGCGTCTCGGCGGCAGCAAGACGACGATCGTGCTGGTGCAGGTTGTGGGCCTGCTCGGGATTTCCGGCTTCGTCGCCGCGCAAGCCGTGCTGAGTGTACTCGGCGCCGGGGTGATCGGCTTTTGCTGCGCCTTCACCCTGATCGTCACCCTGGCCTTGCCGCCGCAGATCGCGCCCGCCGGCGACGTTCCCCGGCTGTCGGCCGGAACCTTCACGATCGGCTACTCGCTCTCCTGCGTGGTGCCGCTGCTGGGCGGCGCCCTGTGGGACGCGACCGCCTTGCCCGCCGCAGCCTTTCTCGCCGCCGCCGCCAGCGGCGCCATTGTCCTCGCCACCGCGCTGACTTTCCGCTTTCCCAGCTAGCCTGGAGAAGCTTCCATCTGGCTAGACTCGAAAGTGCCGCCTTGTCGCGGTATCTTTTTACCCGCCCTCCTTGACGAAGGCGCGCCCGAGCGACGAAAGTTGCCGACGCCATTCGCCGCATCTGCCGAGAGGAACGCACTCGTGAGCATCGGAACCCTGCCGCTGTCGCATTTTACCGTCCTTGATCTGACCCATGCGCGGGCCGGCCCGACCGCGGTGCGCCAGCTCGCCGATTGGGGCGCCAACGT
>DASYNW010000064.1:0-6119 GCA_036008325.1 Allostellaceae bacterium | reverse complement strand
CGCCGCGCCAGCGCAATGGACCGCCGCCGGGCTGTTCGAGGAGTGCAGCAACGCGCTGCTGGCTTCGTTCAAAATCTGGAACGCAGCGACCGTCGGCGGAAATATCTGCATGTCATTGCCGGCGGGTGCGATGATCGCGCTGACCGTTGCGCTCGAAGCATCCTACACCTTGTGGCCGCGGGGCGCTCCGGCGCCGGAGGTTGCCGCAGTCGATTTTGTCACCGGCGACCATGCAAATGTGTTGCAGCCGGGCGAGCTGCTGCGCAGCATCCACCTGCCGGCGACCGCGCTCGCCAAACGTTACGCAATGCGTCACGCTTCGCTGACCCGCTTCGGGCGATCGGCCGCACTGATTATCGGGACCCGGAATAAAGCCGCGCGGGGTCTGCTGCTTACCATCACCGCCGCAACACCGCGCCCAGTTCAACTGCGCTTTGACGGGCAGCCCTCTTCGCAGGAACTGCGCGAGGCGCTGGACGAGCGCATTCCAATCGACGGTTTCTTCGGCGATGTCCATGGGTCGGCGGCCTATAAGCGGCACCTGACCCATCATTTCAGCGAAGAAATTCGCCGTGAACTGGATGGATCGGAGGTGGCGGCATGAGCTACGTGGTCGATGGCGAGCTGTTCGCGGCCGAGCCGCAGCCCGGCCAGTGTCTGCGAACCTTCTTACGTGAGCTCGGAGCCCTCGGGGTCAAGAAAGGATGCGATGCCGGTGATTGCGGCGCCTGCACAGTATGGCTCGACGACGTTCCGATACATTCCTGCCTGATGCCGGCCTTCCGCGCCGCGGGCCATCGGGTGACGACGATTGCGGGCCTCGCCGCCGACGGCGGGCTGCACCCGATGCAGCAAGCCTTTCTCGATGCGCAGGCGTTTCAGTGCGGGTTCTGCACCGCCGGAATGATCATGACAGTTGCGTCTCTCGATCAGCGGCAGCGCGCCGATTTGCCGCGCAGCCTCAAGGGCAATTTGTGCCGCTGCACCGGCTATCGCGCGATCAGCGACGCGATCCACGGCCGCGCCGCCATCGACGAGGATGTCGCCGGCAGAGCCTGCGGTGCGAGCCTGCCGAATCCGTTCGGGCCCTCGATCGTTACCGGGCGCGCCCGCTACACAATGGATTTCTCGGCGCCCGGTATGCTGCACCTGACGGTGCTGCGTTCGCCGCATGCCCATGCCCGCATCGCCGGCATTTGCCGGGAGAAGGCGCTCGCGGTTCCCGGCGTGGCGGCGATCTTCACCTGGGAAGATGTGCCGCGGCGCCTTTACAGCACCGCGACCCACGAAGACCATCTGGTCGATCCCGATGACACCTACATGCTCGACAACGTCGCGCGCTTTGTCGGGCAGCGTGTCGCGGCGGTCGTGGCCGAAACCGAAGCAGCGGCCGAAACTGCCTGTCGCCTCCTTGATGTCGCCTACGAAATTCTGCCCGCCGTCTTCGACCCGGTGGAGGCCATGGCTGACGATGCCCCGGTGCTGCACCGGAAAGGCTTCGCGGAGCGGGGTAACGTCTATGTCGACATCCTCGGCGAGATCGGCAATGTCGCCGAGGGTTTCGAGGCGGCCGATGCGGTTCACGAGATGACCTACTCGACGTCGCGGGTGCAGCACGTCCATCTCGAGACGCACGGCTCGATCGCCTGGCGCGGCGATGATGGCCGCATCCATGTCCGGTCGAGTTCGCAGGCGCCCTTCATCGCCAAGCAGAAGCTCTGCCATCTGTTTGGCCTCAAGGCTCGCGACGTTCACGTCTTTACCGAGCGCGTCGGCGGCGGGTTCGGCGGAAAACAGGAAATGCTCTCCGAAGACCTCTGCGTGCTCGCCACGATGAAGACCGGCCGGCCGGTGAAGTGGGAGTTCACCCGCGAGGAGCAGTTCGTCGGCGCCTCGACCCGCCACCAGATGACGACCCGGGTGAAGCTCGGCGCGAAGAAGGACGGCACCCTGACAGCGTTGGAAATCCATGTCGTCTCCAACACCGGCGCCTATGGCGGGCACGCCGGCGAGACGCTCGCCGCAGCGCTCGGCAGCCCCATGTGCCTCTATCGCTGCGAGAACAAGAAGGCCGCGGGTTTCGCGGTCTACACCAACATGGTGCCGGCCGGCGGCTTTCGCGGATACGGCGCCTCGCAGACGACCTTCGCCATCGAATGCGCGATCGACGATCTGGCGCGCCGGCTCGGCCTCGATGCGTTCGCCATGCGCCGAAAGAACATGGTGCGGTCAACCGATTGGATCGAATCGGTGTGGCGCGACCCCTCGGATGTCGGCTTTGGCAGCTACGGGCTCGACCAATGCCTCGACCGGCTCGAGGGGGCGCTGACGAGCGGGCGCGGCGCCCCTTGCCCCGAAGGGAAGGATTGGGCCGAAGGTACCGGGATCGCCAGCGCAATGCTGGAATGCGGCCCGCCGACCGAGCACCGCTCGGGTGCCACGATGAAGTTGCTGCCCGGCGGGCATTATCATCTTGCGGTCGGGTCGACCGAGATGGGCAACGGGTCGGTCACCTCGCATCGCCAGATTGCCGCCTCGATGCTCGGCGCAGCTGTGGGCCAGATCTCGATCGTTAATGCCGACACCGACCTCACACCGTACGACAGCGGCACGTTCGGCAGCACCGGCACCGTGGTCGCCGGCCAGGCAGTGGCTTTGACCGCCGCGGCGTTGCGCGACAACATCCTCGAGTTTGCCAGCTTGCACACCCGGACGGACCGGTCGGCCTGCAGCATGTCGGGTGATGCCGTGATCTGCGGCAATCGGCGGGTTCCGCTCGCCGATCTGCAAAGGGTGGGCGTCGCCGCCGGCCATCGCTTCGAGGCTAAGCGCAAGGCCTATCTCTCGCCGCGTACAGCGGCCTTTGCCGTCCACGGTGTCCGGGTCGCGGTTCACCGCGTCACCGGCGAGATCCGCATTCTGCACAGCGTGCACGCCGCTGATATTGGGCGCCTGATCAATCCAATGCAATGCCGCGGCCAGATCGACGGTGCGGTTGCCATGGGATTTGGCTGGGCGCTGACCGAGAACATGGCCTATGACGAGGCGGGCCGTATGGTCAATTCGGCACTGAGGAATTATCGCATCCCGGCTTTCGCCGAGGTGCCGGCGAGCGAAGTGTACTTTGCCGACACCGTCGATGCGATCGGACCGCTCGGTGCTAAGTCCCAGGGCGAGTGCTCGATCAACCCGGTTGCGCCGGCGATCGCAAACGCCGTCGCCGATGCGACCGGCGTTCGGTTCTGCCACCTGCCTCTGACTCCGGATCGGATCTTCGACAAGCTCGGCGGGGCGACGTGAACCCGTCGCCGCCAAGCGATCTCGCCTCGGTGACCATCGTTACCCAGACGAGGGTCAAGTCCGAGAGGGCGCAGGAGTTCGCCGCGTGGCAGCAGACGGTGGGCGCCGCTGCCGCCGGATTTCCTGGCTTCCTGCGCCAGAGCGTGCTGCCGCCCAGTCCGCCTGCCCAAGTCGACTGGGTCATCCTGCAAGGCTTCGAGAGCACGCAAGCCGCGACAAATTGGCTGAATTCCCCGCTCCGGCTCGATTTCCTGAGTCGGGCCCAGCCGATGCTGGTGGGGCAGGACGATGTCCATATCGTCAAGGACGGCGCCTCTGGCGTGCTGCCGGCGCCGGTTTCTGCGGTCATCTCAACCCACATCAAGACCGGCTGCGAGGATCTCTATCGCGCGTGGGAGCAGCGGATCGCCGCGGCCCAGGCAAAAGCCCCGGGATTCCAGGGCTACCGCTTTGAGCCACCGACCCCCGGTGTGCAAACCGACTGGGTGGCGATCTTGCGTTTCGATAGCGAGGCCAATCTCGAAGCATGGCTGAACTCGCCGGAACGGTTGAAGCTGGTGGAGGAATCCACCGTTTTTACCGAGGAGTACCACTCGCGCCTGGTCCGGGGCGGGTTCGACCAATGGTTCCCGAACCGGACCGATGCAGCACGGCCGTCGGTGTGGAAGCAAAACATGCTGGTCCTGCTGATGCTTTACCCGGTCGTTTTTCTATTTGGCGCCTTGGTCCAAAAGCCGGTGCTTATGGATCATGTCGGTTTGCCGTTCTGGCTTGCTTTGTTCCTCGGAAATGTTGTGAGTGTGAGCTTGCTGAACTGGTTGGTCCCGTTTGCCAGCCGACGCTTCGAGTGGTGGTTGCAGCCAGGGCGTTCGATCGCGGTATGGACCAACCTCGCCGGTTTGTCGTTCGTCATCGGTCTCTATGGAGTAAGTCTGCTGATTTTCTCCTGGTTCCCATGAGACAGTGCGCGGCCCATCGGCGCGGCTAGACCCGCTTAAAAGGCCCTTGTGGCGGGGTATGAATGAGCCCTCGATTACGCCGAGGGCAGCTTCTTTCGAGCATGAGCGTTGTGCGCTCGCGCGGGCGCTTGTCGATCATGTCGCCGAGCAGTTTCAGACCCGAAAAGCACAGTCGCTTCGCGGTCGTCATTCTCCCAAATCCTTGCGTGGACAGCTGAACTTTCCTGGCGGCCGGGCCGGTGCGGGATGGAGATCATCACGCGCCGCAGCAGGGGAGGGGAGGGGGCCGCTTACGCGGCGGCCCGGATCGCCTCGGTGGGATTCGACAGCGCCTCCAGGGCGGCATCGAATGCGCGGTCGAGCTCAGCCTGTTCGGCGATTGCCTTCGCCAGCTCCGCCTGCACGGCAGCGCGCTCGCGGCGCGTGAAGCAGCAGCCGCGCAGCTCGGCCCGCAGCTGCTGGATATGGTCGTACAGGGTGATCATCGGGTTCTCCTTCCGTCGCAAGAGAGGGAGGCGGGCGCCATGCCGGGCGGGGCCGGGTCAAGGACGCCGAAGGCGCCGTGCAGCGGGGCGCGGGGTGCCGATTTTGTCGCGTGCGGCGCAAGACCGGCGCGCCGGCGCGCTCCTTGCGCTCGGCAAAATTGATGATGTGGACGGCCACCGCCGCTTCGACGCAAGGTGGTAACGTCCGATCGTCCCAGATCTACTCGGATGAGCTTCACATGATTGCAGGAACTGTCGCAGTGATCGGCCTCGATCCGGCCAAAACGTCTTTCAACTGCATGGGATCGATGCTGACGGTCGAGTTCTGGTTCGCCGCCAGGTACGTCGTAATCAGCTATTGAACTATTTCGAGCAGCTTCCGCATTGCCTCGTCGGCATGGCAGCCTGCGCTACCGCCCATTACTGGGGACGTGAACTCAAGCGCCTCGGCTTCGATGTTAAGCTGATGCCGCGCCTATGTTAAAGCACCGCTGAGGTGGTCGAAAGGGCCGAGGCTTGGCGGCCGTGGCGAGGGCATGTGCGCGCTCTGGACTTTCACGACTTCGAGTCGCGCATGCGGCGTCTTCTGCGGCTTCATTACGGCGCGGAAGGAGATGACTTCGCTATAGAAGATCGCGCAGCACCGCCCGCAATCCGCCATGCGATCAACAATTATTTCTCAGGCGATCTCTTCGCGATCAACGCCATTCCCGTGACGACCGGAGGCACGTCCTTTCAGCGCGAGGTTTGGGCGGCACTCAGGACGATCCGAGCCGGAACGACGCTGAGTTATGGGGCGCTGGCGCGTCAGCTGGGGCGCCCGAAATCTGTCCGTGCGTTCGGCCTTACCAGCCGATCCCCGCGTGCGACTTCAACAAAGACGGAGTTGAACCGTCGCAGGCTGCGAAAGCCCGCCTGCATCGCTATCTCGGTCATCGGCAGGCTGGTCTGGTCCAAGAGCCGTTTAGCTCGCTGCACCCGTGCGGTCCTTGCCACTTTTGAAGGACTAGCCCGGAGATGACGCGCGAATAGTCGCGTCAGCTGCCTTGACCCCATGCCGAGGCGCTGGGCTAAGCGCTCCACATTGGCTCCCTCCCGATCGAGTGCCCCCTCCTCGGCGATGAGCCGCAGTGCCCGCTCGACGGTCGCGCGGCTGCCGATCCAGGCGCTGGAAAAGGGAGCGGCTTCGGGCCGGCAGCGCAGGCATGGGCGGAAGCCGGCCGCCTCCGCCGCAGCGGCCGACGGGAAGAACGAAACGTTGGCCGACCGGGCGGGGCGCACCGGACAGACCGGACGGCAGTAGATGCCGGTGGTATGGACGCCGGTATAGAACCGCCCGTCATAGGCCGCGTTTCGCGCCAAGCGCGCACGATCA
>DASYNW010000063.1:0-1997 GCA_036008325.1 Allostellaceae bacterium | reverse complement strand
GACGCAGTATTTCGATCGGCCGTGGCAGGCCGGCGAGCAGCGCGCGACCCGGCTCGTCGTGATCGGCGAGAAAGGCCTTCCCCGAGCGGCGATCGCGGCGGCGCTGGGGGCCTGATGCACCTCCTCGCCACCCTGCCCGGCACCATCGACGACGGCTCGGCCGCGGTCGATCTCGCCCAGACGCCGGGCGATATCGTGGTGTTGTCGAGCGCCGATACCGAGTTGGCCCTGCTCGCCTCGGCGGCGCTGCTGCGGCGCGCGCAGGACCCGAGCGCGCCCGGCCTGCGCCTCGCGTCGATCCTGCGCCTCGGCCACCACTTCTCGGTCGATCTCTATATGGAAACGGTCGCCTGCGCCCGCCTGGTCATCGCCCGGGTGCTCGGCGGCAGCGCCTACTGGCCCTATGGCGTCGAGCGGCTGGCCGAAACCTGTCGAGCCAACCATATCCCGCTTGCCCTGCTGCCCGGCGACGACAAGCCCGACGATGAACTGGCCGGGCAATCGACCGTCGCTCCCGGCAGCCGCGACCGGCTGTGGCGCTATCTGGCCGAGGGCGGCCCGGCCAACGCCGAGAATTTGCTGCGCTATGCCGCCAGCCTGATCGGCCATGACACGGAATGGGCCGAGCCGGCGCCGTTGCTGCGCGCCGGGCTCTACTGGCCGGATTTGGCGTTGCCGAGCCTCGACGACATCGCCGCCCAGTGGAGCGGCCAGGGCGGGCGCGGAACCGGCGGCGTCGTCCCGATTGTCTTTTATCGGGCATTGCTGCAATCGGGCAACACGGCACCGGTCGACGCGCTGGTCCGCGCGCTCGCGGCGCGGCGGCTGCGGCCGCTGCCGATCTTCGCGCACAGCCTGAAGGACGGCGAGGTCGCGGCGCTGACCCGGACGCTGTTCGCCGAGGCGCCGCCAGCTGTAATCCTCAACGCGACCGGCTTTTCGGTGCGGGCGGGCGCCGGCGAGGATCCGCTGGCGGCGGCCGATTGCCCGGTATTGCAGGTGGTCTTTTCCGGCGGCGACGAGGACAGCTGGCGCGAGGGAACCCGCGGGCTCGGCAGCCGCGATCTGGCGATGAACGTGGCCCTGCCCGAGATCGACGGCCGGATCCTGTCGCGCGCGGTCTCGTTTAAGGCGCCGCTCGGCCGCGATCCCGAAACAGAGGTCGATCTGGTTGGCTACCGGCCGGTCGCCGACCGGGTCGCCTTTGTCGCCGAGCTGGCGCGCAATTGGGCGCGACTGCGCGGGAAGCCCGCGGCCCTGCGCCGGGTCGCCCTGATCCTCGCCAACTATCCGGGCCGCGACGGCCGGGTCGGCGCCGGTGTCGGCCTCGACACCCCGGCCTCGGCGCTGGCCGTGCTGCATGCGCTCGGCGGCGCCG
The DNA here is from genome assembly GCA_036008325.1 of Allostellaceae bacterium. Lineage (GTDB taxonomy): Bacteria > Pseudomonadota > Alphaproteobacteria > ATCC43930 > CGMCC-115725 > AP-15. The sequence goes on along the minus strand of DASYNW010000063.1, from coordinate 619 downwards.
GCTACCGGGTTGCCGACATTCCCGACGATCCGCAAGCGCTGATCGGGCGTCTCGCCGCCGGCCCGACCGGGGCCAACCCCGGTGCCGCGGCCGAGGAGACATTTTCAATCGCCGAATATTCGTCGTTTTTCGCGACCCTGCCGCTCGCGGTGCAGCGGGCCGTCCGCGACCGCTGGGGGCCGGCCGAGCGCGACCCCTATTTCCACGAGGGGCGGCTCGATTGCGGCCGGTTCGCGATCCCGGGCTTTCGCGCCGGCAATGTCGCGGTGCTGGTCCAGCCGGCCCGCGACTACGGCCTCGATCCGAAGGCCAGCTATCACGACCCGGATCTGCCGCCGCCGCATGCCTATCTCGCCGCCTATGCCTGGCTGGCGCAGGATTTCCGCGCTGACGCGATCATTCATCTCGGCAAGCACGGCACCCTCGAATGGCTGCCGGGGAAGGCCTTGGCGCTGTCGGCCGAGTGCTGTCCCGAGGCGGTGCTGCCGCCGTTGCCGCATCTCTATCCGTTTATCGTCAATGACCCGGGCGAAGGGACCCAGGCCAAGCGCCGCGCCCAGGCGGTGATTATCGATCATCTGACCCCGCCTCTGACCCGCGCCGGCAGCTATGGGCTGAT
>DASYNW010000062.1:0-12970 GCA_036008325.1 Allostellaceae bacterium | reverse complement strand
GCTTCGAGATGCTCGGTCAGCGCCGTCACCTGACGCGCCGACCGGCCGCTGGCGACCACCATATAATCGGCGATCGTGGTTTTGCCGGCGAGATCGATGGTGACGATGGCCTCGGCCTTGCCGTCGTCGAGGGTCGCCAAGACGAGATTCAACAGCTCCCGCGGCGCGGCGTGAGGCGTGCGCCGGGGGCGAGTGCGCGCGGTGAGCGCGGTGATCGTGGCCAATTCGGGTGGTTGCTCCGCCAAGGTTTGCGACGACGACATTGCGCGTTCGGACCGGATCCGGCTCGCCGAGCTCGGATCGAGCCGGGTATGGAGAAACACCCAGGAAGGCGGTTTCGTCTCGGCCAGGCGGCGCGCGGCGCCGACCGGCAGGCGGTGGCGGGCAAAGCGCCTGGCCGCCGGACCGCAGAGCGCCCGCGATGCGTAGGATGGGCGGTCGAAGACGGCGATCGGAACCGTCCGAAAGATCTCGGTCCAGCGCTCCCAGCGTGGGATCTGCAGCAGATTGTCGCCGCCCATCAGCCACACGAAGCGCAGCCGTGGAAAGCCTCGGCGCAACGCCGTCAAGGTGTCGGCGGTGTAGTGCCTGCCGCCGAGCCGGTGCTCGAGGTCGGTGACCCGGATGCGATTATGCCCGGAGGCGACCTGTCGGGCTTGCCCAAGCCGGTCGGCGAACGGCGCCATGCCGGCAACCGGCTTCAACGGGTTCTGCGGCGAGACCAGCCACCACACCTCGTCGAGGTCGAGGCGTTTGAGCGCGTTGAGGCTCAGATTCAGGTGCCCGCGGTGGGCCGGATTGAATGAGCCGCCCAACAGCCCGATGCGGCGATGCCGGGCTGCGGCCGAGCCCTCACCCACCCGACCCTGCCGGCCGGGTCCCCCCTCTCCCGCAATGCGGGAGAGGGGGCCGAGCGCAGCGAGGCGGGTGAGGGTCAGGGGCGCACCTGCCCGCTGCCGCGCACCAGGTATTTGTACGTCGTCAATTGCTCGGCGCCGACCGGGCCGCGCGGCGGCAGCCGCTGGGTCGAGATGCCGATCTCGGCGCCCATGCCGAACTCGCCGCCATCGGCAAACTGGGTCGAGGCGTTGACCAGCACAATGGCGCTGTCGACCTCGCGCAGAAAGCGCTCCGCCACTGCTTCGTCCTCGGTCACGATTGCGTCGGTGTGCTGCGAGCCCCAGCGGGCGATATGGTCGATCGCGCCGTCGACGCCGTCGACGATGGCCACCGACAGGATCGCGTCGAGGTATTCGCTGCGCCAATCTTCCTCGCCGGCCGGCAATACCGCGGGATCGATCGCCCGCGTCGCCGCGTCGCCGCGCAATTCACAGCCGGCCGCGCGCAGATCGGCGAGGATCGCCGGTAATTGCGATTTGGCAGCGGCGCGGTCGACCAGCAGCGTCTCGGTGGCGCCGCAGATCGACACCCGGCGCATCTTGGCGTTGAGCACGATCGCCCGCGCCTTCGCCGGATCGGCGGCGCCGTCGACATAGGTGTGGCAGATCCCTTCGAGATGGGCGATCACCGAAATCCGGCTGTCGCGCTGCACCCGCTCGATCAAGGAGCGCCCGCCGCGCGGCACGATCACATCGATCACCCCGGTCATGCCGAGCATCAGCCCGACCGCGGCGCGGTCGCGGGTCGGCGCCAGCTGGATCGCGGCCTCGGGCAACCCGGCTTCGCGCAGCCCTTCGACCAGTGCCGCCACCAGCGCGCGCGAGGAATAAAAGCTCTCCGACCCGCCGCGCAGAATTGCCGCATTGCCGGATTTGAGCGCCAGCCCGCCGGCGTCGGCGGTCACATTCGGCCGGCTCTCATAGATGATGCCGATGACCCCCAGCGGCACCGCGATCCGCTCGATGTCGAGACCGTTCGGGCGGGTCCAGCGCGCCAGGCTGCGGCCGACCGGGTCGGGCAGTGCCGCGATCGCCTCGAGCCCGGCGGCAATCGCCTCCAGCCGCTTGCCGTCGAGCGCCAGCCGGTCGCGCAGGGCCGGGGCGAGCCCCTCGCCTTCGGCCTCGGCAAGGTCGCCGGCGTTGGCGGCGAGGATCTCGGCCTCGGCGGCGCGAACCGCCCGTGCGGCGGCGCGCAAGGCCGCGCTCTTGGCCTCGGCCGAAGCGAGCCCGAGCGCCGCGGCGGCGATGCGGGCGCGCTGCCCGATCTCGGCCATTTCGGCCGCCAGGGCATCCTGCGGCGTCGCGAGTCGGTCCCTCTTCAGGGTTTCGGCGCTCATGGGCGTTCGGTCACCACCAGATCGTCGCGATGAATGATCTCGTCGCGCCCACGGTAGCCGAGGATGCCGGCAATTTCACCACTCTTGTGCCCGGCGATGTGGCGAATGTCGGCGCTCGAATAGGCGGAAAGCCCGCGCCCGGCCTCGGCGCCGGAGCGGCTGCGCACGATGACCGCGTCGCCGCGCTCGAAATTGCCCTCGACCGCGACGACGCCGGCCGGCAGCAGGCTCCTTCCCTGGCGCAGCGCGCGGGCGGCGCCGTCATCGACGATCACGGCGCCCGACGGCTCGACTGTGCCGGCGATCCACGCCTTGCGTGCCGAGCTGGGCTCGCCGCGCGGCAAAAACAGCGTCGCCCGGCCGCCGGCCTCGATCGCCGCGAGCGGCCCCGGCTCGTCCCCGCGCTCCTCATCACCGCGTTCCCCGTTTGCGCGTTCCCCGTTTGCGCGTTCCCCGTCGGCGCGTTGCTCGTCGGCGCGTTGCTCGTCACCTGGCTTCGGCGCGCCGCGGGCGATCAGCATGCGGCAGCCGGCGTTCATCGCGATGCGGGCGGCGGCGAGCTTGGTCACCATGCCGCCCGAGCTGTAGCCGGGCGCGGCTTCGCCGGCCATCGCCTCGATCTCCGGGCCGATCTCGGCGACCAGCGCGAGATGGCGGGCGTCGGGCTCTTTGCGCGGGTCGGCGGTGTAGAGCCCGTCGATGTCGGACAACAGCACCAGCATGTCGGCGCTGACCATCTGGGCGACGCGGGCGGCGAGCCGGTCGTTGTCGCCAAAGCGGATTTCCGAAGTGGCGATCGTGTCGTTTTCGTTGACGACGGGCACCGCGCCCAGCCCCAGCAGCTGGGCGAACGTCGCCCGCGCGTTCAAATGTCGCCGCCGCGCCTCGGTGTCTTCCAGGGTCAAGAGGATCTGGGCGACGGTGATCCCGTGGCGGGCGAGCGCCTGCTGATAGGCGTGCGCGAGGCGGATCTGGCCGGTGGCGGCGGCCGCCTGTTTCTCGTCGAGCCGGAGCCGGTTTCCGGCAAGGCCCAGGTGCCGGCGGCCGACCGCGACGGCGCCCGAGGAGACGAGGATCACGTCCTGGCCCCTGGCGCGGCAGCGCGCGACGTCGTCGGCCAGGCGATCGAGCCATCTGTGTCGTATGGCGCCATTGTCGTCGACCAGCAGCGCCGAGCCGATCTTGACCACCAGCCGCCGGGCGCCGGCCAGCGCTTCGCCGGGCGCCGGAGCGCTCACTTTGCCGGCGCGAGAGACCCCGCCTCCAGCCACGCCTCATCGTCGTCGCCGCGGCTTGCCGATCGCGCTGCGAAAAGCGCGCCAAGAACCTCCGGCACCCCGGCCCCGGAGACCCCGGACATTGGCAAGATTCGCTGGTGCAAGCGTCGCGGGAGCAGCCCCTGCTGGGGCATGACCGCCGCGGCGGCGGCGGCGCGCTCCAGCTGCCGGAGCTTCGCCTCGACAGCATCGTCGTCGAGCGCATCGATCTTGTTGAGCCCGACGATCTCGGGCTTGTCGGCGAGGCCGTGTCCATAAGCGGCGAGCTCGCGGCGGATCGCGCGATAGGCATCCCCGACATCCTCGATGGTGCCGTCGACCAGGTGCAGGATCACGGCGCAGCGCTCGACATGGCCGAGAAACCGGGTCCCGATCCCGATGCCCTCGCTCGCCCCCTCGATCAACCCCGGCAGATCGGCCACCACCAGCTCGTCCTCATGCACCCGCACCACCCCCAGCTGCGGCTTCAAGGTGGTAAACGGATAATCGGCGATTTTCGGCCTTGCATGCGACACCGCGGCGAGAAAGGTCGATTTGCCGGCATTTGGCTGGCCGACAAGGCCGACATCGGCGATCAGCTTCAGGCGCAGCCACACCCAGGCCTCCTTGCCCGGCCAGCCCGGATCGGCGCGGCGCGGCGCGCGGTTGGTCGAGCTCTTGTAATGCGCGTTGCCAAACCCGCCATCACCGCCGCGCAGGAATACGAGGCGCTCGCCCGGTAGCGTCAGATCGGCCAGCACCAGCCGATTTTCCTCGTCCATGATCTGGGTCCCGACCGGCACCCGCAGCACCAGCTCCTCGCCGCCGGCGCCGCTCCTCTCGCGCCCGGCCCCGCCGCGCCCGTCCTGTGCCCGGAAATGCTGGCGATAGCGATAGTCGATCAGGGTGTTGAGATTATCCGCCGCGACAAAAACAATGTCGCCGCCCTTGCCGCCGTTGCCGCCGTCGGGGCCGCCGAACTCGATGAACTTCTCGCGGCGAAAGCTCGCCGAGCCGCGGCCGCCCTCGCCGCTTTTCAGGTAGATCTTGCACTGGTCGAGAAACTTCATCGCAAACGCCCGCAAAAAAGGGGAACGGCCGGGCCGTCCCCCTCGGGCTCCAGAAGCTCGCGGGCTTCCGCAGCTGGCGGGGAACGGCTATTCGGCGGCTTCGGCCCGGGCCGGCGAAGCGGGCTCGACCACCGACACATAGGTGCGCCCGGCGAGACCCCGGTGAAAGCGGACCGCACCCGCCGCGGTCGCAAACAGGGTATGGTCACGGCCGATGCCGACATCGGGGCCCGGGTGAAACTTGGTGCCGCGCTGACGCACGATGATGTTGCCGGGAACCACGGCCTCGCCGCCGAACTTCTTGACGCCGAGCCGCCGCCCGCGGCTGTCGCGGCCGTTGCGCGAGGAGCCGCCTGCTTTCTTATGCGCCATCCCTCACTCCCTCTTCTGCCGCCGCGTGCGGCAAGCCGTCGGCCTCTGCCGCCGCCGCGTGCGGCGCGCCATTGGCGCCGTTGATCTCGGTGATCCGCAGCAACGTCTGGTACTGGCGATGGCCCTTCTTGCGCCGATAATTGTGCCGCCGCTTTTTCTTGAAGACGATGATCTTGGCCGCGCGGCTCTGCTCGACCACCGTGGCGCTGACCGTCGCACCGGCAATGAGCGGGGCGCCGGTCGCGACTTCGGCGCCGTCGCCGATCATCAGCACCTCGGCGAAATCGATGACGGCGCCGGGCTCGCCGCCGAGCTTCTCGACCGTGATGACGTCGTCCTTGGCGACCTTGTATTGCTTGCCGCCGGTTCGGATCACTGCAAACATGATTTCAGCCGATATAGGTTGCAGCGCCCCGGCGACAACGGCCGGCGCGCACGCCGCGGCGCGGGCACGACGCCTCGACCGCGGGCGCGCACTATATGTCCGGCGCCGGCCCTGTCAACCGGCCGGTCTGCGAAACGAGATCAGGCGGCGTCGACCAGCACCAGCTCCGCGTCGTCGAGCGCGCGCACCCGCAGCACATCCTCGTCGCGGACCGCGGCGCCGTCGCGGGCGTCGAGGCGGACGCCGTTGACCTCGACCGCGCCTTTGGCCGGCACCAGATAGCCGTGGCGCCCTCTACCGAGCGGATATTCGACGGTCTCGCCGGCATGCACGGTGGCACCCAGCACCCGCGCATCGGTGCGCAGCGGCAGCGCCTCGCCATCGTCCTTGAAGCCGCTGGCCAGTGCGACAAAGCGGCCGGATCGATCGCCCTTGGGAAACGGCCGCGTGCCCCAGCTCGGCTTCTGGCCCCGGCTGGTCGGCAGAATCCAGATCTGGAACAGGCTTGTCGCACCGGGCTCGCGGTTGTATTCGGCGTGGCGGATGCCGGTGCCGGCGCTCATCACCTGCACGTCGCCGGCCTCGGCGCGGCCCTGGTTGCCGAGGCTGTCCTCGTGGGTCACCGCACCCTCGGTCACATAGGTGATGATCTCCATGTCGGCGTGCGGGTGCGGCGGAAAGCCGGTGCCGGGCGCGATCCGGTCATCGTTCCACACCCGGATGCGGCCCCAGCTCATCCGCTCGGGGTCCTGGTAATCGGCGAACGAAAAGTGGTGCTTGGTCTGCAGCCAACCATGATTGGCTCCGCCCAGACGCTCGAAGGGTCTGCGTTCGATCATCTTGGTGTCTCCGACATGCCGGCGGCTCGGCGCCCCGGCGATGACCCTAAATTGGGCGCGGCACAGCAATGCAAAAGGCCGACAGGCCAGCTCCGCGCGGCTTGCACTCCGCCGGTAATGCCCGTGGTAACTCAGGACAGGCCGGTGACCGCGGCCAGCGCCTCGATCTGTTCGGCGTAGCGCGACACCGGGTTCAACAGCAGATGGTTGGCGCCCATCGCCGCCAATTCCTCGAGCCGCTCGCGAACCTGTTCCGGCGTCCCGTGAATGCCCGAGGCGTCGGTGCCTGCGGGGTTGTGGTAGACCTCGGTGAACCAGCGGTGGAGTTCGGCGCGCGCCACTTGCGGCCGTTCGTCGACCGCCATGAACAGCCGCTTCGAGATCGGAAAGGCGGCCGGATCGCGGCCAGCCTTCTCCAGGGCCGCGCGCAAGATCGGCACCGATCGCCCAAAGTCGGCGATGCTCGACCCGCCCGAGCCCATCCACCCGTCGGCGAGTGCCGCGGCGCGGCGCACCGCGTCGGGGTGACCGACGCCGAACCACATCGGCAGGCACGGCTTCTGCACCGGTTTGGGCATCATCGTGCCGCCTTCGAGCTGATATAGTCTGCCCTCGAAATCGACGCGGGGCTGGGTCCACAACGCCCGGATCAGCGCGACATCCTCGCGAAAGCGCCGCACGCGGGCCTCGCGCGGGATCTGAAACTGCGCGTAATGGTGCTCGCGGCCGAGGCCGACGCCGAGGATCGCGCGCCCGCCGCTGACGTAGTCGAGGCAGGCCCATTGGTGCGCCACATGCGCCGGGTGATGGATCGGCAACACGACGACTGAGGCGCCGAGGCGGATCTTGGTGGTGACTGCCGCGGCATAGCTCAGCACCACCACGGGATCGAAGCAGAAGACGTGGTCGAGCGTATTCTCGGTCACCCACAAATCGTCGAAGCCGACCGCCTCGGCGCGCTGCGCCACCCGTCGCACCGCCGCGATGTCGATCGGCTCGGTCGCGCGATGAGGCAGCGCCACGCCGAGCGCGATCCGATCCTTCAAGGCCATGCTTTGACCTTTCGCCCCGCTACCGCCCGGTTGTCGAGGCCGGGCCTAGACCTTCTCGATCAGCTCCATCTGCGCGCCGTCGGGCGCCTCGATAAAGCACACCCGGCGGCCATTGTTGGGCGCCATCTCCTCGAGGATATGCACGCCGTTCTTGCGCATGCGTTCGACGGTGCCGGCATAGTCGTCGGTGTCGACGGCGATGTGCTCGATGCCGTAGTGCTGTTCGTGGTTTTGGCTGGCGATCAGCGTGGTGATGTTGAGCTGCAGCCCATGCAGGTCGAGGCGCAAGCCGCGGCCCGGGATCTCGGCCTTCAGCGTCGCGCCGAAATTGTCGATGTAGAACTGCGCGGTCTGCTTGGGGTCTGCGGTCTTCAGATGCACATGCTGGATGCCGTACGCCATCGTCGTTCTCCTTGTCGCTTGTCGCGTTCTGCGCGAGTCCATTGCCTGGCCACAGGCACGCCACCAGAGGCGGCGCGGCAGCGCACGATATCGTGATCGGCCGCCGACGGCGAGCTTTTGTTGAACGACGTCGAGGTCGCGGTCGGGCGCCCCAGTCGGATTGGCCGCGGCGATTGCGCGGCATCGGGCGAGACGTGCACTGCCGCATCGTCGAGAACCGGCAGCATCAGCCGGCCGGGAGGTGTTGACGCGGCCGCCGGCTGCTTATAGAAAACTGCCTCACTTTTTATCGGCGAACCAGCATGGCCACGCATAAATCGGCGGAAAAGCGCATCCGCCAGACCGAGAAGCGCACCGCGATCAACCGCTCCCGAATGAGCCGGGTGCGCACCTTTGTCAAAAAAGTCGAGACCGCCATCGCCACCGGCGACCGGCAGGAAGCCCAGTCGGCCTTTCAGGTGGCCCAGCCCGAACTGCACCGGGCGATCACCAAGGGCGTTCTGCACAAGAACACGGTTGCGCGCAAGCTCTCGCGCCTCGCCACCCGCATCAACGCGCTCTGAGTGCGCCCTCCGGCCGGCGCTCCCGCGGGTGCTGTGGCGCGTCGGCGGGGCGTGCCCGCGGGTAACGGCCGGCCCAAAAAATCTTTGCGCGTTCTCCTTTCGGTCGGGTTGCCATCGTTTCGACACGTAAGCTAGCATTCCCGTATTGCGCCATCAGAAATCACGCTGGCGCCCTGTAAAAGTCGGCCGGGGCGAGACAATCTCGGTCTTGCTCAGGTTTAACCACAATAATGTTGGGGACAGGGGGATCGAGGTTGCCTAACAAGGGCAACCAGGGACGAGGGAATATTTACGATATGCAGAGGTAAATTTACCGGCGTTGATTCCGGTGGCGCTGCCGTCTTGATCGGGGGAATGCAGGAATGGCGGAAACGGCTCAGGCAAACGGCACCAAAAGCGCGACAATGGCCTCGCAGTCCGAGTGGGACCGGGTCCTCGGCCAGCTGAAACAGGAAGTCGGCGAAACCGCCTACCGCCGCTGGCTCGCCCCGGTTAGCATGCAGCGCATCGATGGCGGGGAGGCGATCATCGGCGCGCCCGCCCGCTTTTTTCGCGACTGGATCGCGGCGCATTATGCCGACCGGATTCTGGCGCTGTGGCGCTCGCAGAACCGGCAGGTGAAACGGGTTTCGGTCATCGTGGTGCCGCCGCCTGCGCCCGGACCGGTGGAACCCTGCGGCAGCGAGGCCCAAATGGAAAACCGTCCGCCGCCGGGCCCGATCGCCGCACCCGGTCTGGCGCTCGAGCTTGGCGAAGACAAGGCGCAATCCTCGCCGCTCGACCCGCGCTTCTCCTTTGAAAACTTCGTCGTCGGCAAGCCCAACGAGCTCGCCCACGCCGCCGCCCGGCGGGTCGCCGAAGCCTGTGCCGGCCCGGTTCGCATGGTGCCCTTCAACCCGCTTTTCCTTTACGGCGGGGTCGGGCTCGGCAAGACCCATCTGATGCATGCCATCGCCTGGCACGTGCGCAACCATGCCTGCCGCCGCAAGGTGATCTACCTCTCGGCCGAGAAATTCATGTATCAGTTCATCCGGGCATTGCGCTTCAAGTCGACGATGGACTTCAAGGAGGAGTTCCGTTCGGTCGATTTGCTGATGATCGATGATGTTCAATTCATCAGCGGCAAGGACTCGACCCAGGAAGAGTTCTTTCACACCTTTAACGCGCTGGTCGACCAGAACCGCCAGATCGTGATCTCCGCCGACAAGTCGCCCTCCGATCTGGAAGGCCTCGAAGAGCGGATGCGCTCGCGCCTCGGCTGGGGGCTGGTCGCCGACCTGCACCCGACCACCTACGAGCTGCGCCTCGGCATCCTGCAGTCGAAGGCCGAGCAGACCAACATGAAGATACCGCAAAAGGTCATGGAGTTTCTCGCCCACAAAATCACCTCCAACGTGCGCGAGCTCGAAGGGGCGCTGAACCGCATCATCGCGAACATGCAGCTCGTCGGACGCGAGATCACCCTCGAAAGCGCGCAGGAGGAATTGCGCGACCTCGTACGCTCCCACGAACGGCGGGTGACCATCGACGAGATCCAGCGGCGGGTCGCCGAGCATTTCAACATCAAGCTGGCCGAGATGACCTCCGATCGGCGCGCCCGCGTCGTCGCCCGGCCGCGCCAGGTCGCGATGTACCTCGCCAAGCAGCTGACGACCCGGTCGTTGCCGGAGATCGGACGCAAATTCGGCGGCCGCGACCACACCACTGTGATGCACGCGATGCGCAAGATCGAGGAGCTGACCTTGACCGATCCGGTGCTCGCCGAGGATGTCGAGCTGCTGCGTCGAATGCTGCAAAGCTGATCCCGGGCCGAGCTCGGGCTCCTCGGGCGGCGGCGAAACCCGGGGCTGGGGCCGGCACTGTTTTGTGCTAGACTGCGTTCCCGTCTGCTGGCCCCTTCGGGCTGGCGCGAGGGGGCATCGGCTGGAGATCCGGCCAGTGCCGAGCGGTCCGCCAACCTGCGTGTAGCCAAATGAAACTCACTATCGAACGGGGCGCTCTACTGAAGGCTCTGGGACACGTGCAGAGCGTCGTCGAGCGGCGCAACACGATCCCGATTCTGTCGAACGTGCTGTTGCGCGCCGATGCCGCGGGTCCGCCCGGCAGCGAGGGCGCCCTGGCGCTGAGTGCGACCGACATGGATCTCGAAATCGTCGAACGGGTGCCGGGCCGGATCGAGCAGCCGGGACGCATCACCGCCCCGGCGCACACCCTCTACGATATCGTCCGCAAATTGCGCGACGGCGCACAGATCGAGATCGAGGCGGGCGGCGAGCGCAGCGCCATGGTCCTGCGCTCCGGCCGTTCGACCTTCACGCTGGCCTGCCTGCCGCCCGAAGACTACCCGGTGATGGCGAGCGGCGAGCTGGCGCACAATTTCACCTTGACCGCCGCCGAGTTGCGCAGCTTGGTCGACCGCACCCGCTTCGCGATCTCGACCGAAGAGACCCGCTACTACCTGAACGGGATCTACCTGCACGCCACCAAGAACGACGAGGTCCCGGTGATCCGCGCGGTCGCCACTGACGGGCACCGCCTCGCCCGCGTCGAGCTGGTGCTGCCCGAGGGCGCGGCCGGGATGCCGGGCATCATCGTCCCGCGCAAGACGGTCATCGAGCTGCGCAAGCTCGTCGAAGAGAGCGAGGACGAGGTCGAAATCGGGCTGAGCGAAACCAAGATCCGCTTTGCGACCGGCGCCGCGGCGCTGACCTCGAAGCTGATCGACGGCACCTTTCCCGATTACGACCGGGTGATCCCGTCGAACAACGACAAGGTCCTCGAGGTCAAATGCAAAGAGTTCGCCGAAGCGGTCGACCGGGTCTCGACGATCTCCACCGAGAAGAGCCGGGCGGTCAAGTTGGTCATAGCGCCGCCCAACGGAAAGGTTGGCGGCGGCGATGGCGCCAGCCTGACCGTGTCGGCGACCAGCCCGGAGAACGGGACCGCGGTCGAGGAGCTCGAGGTGCGCTATCTTGCCGAGCCGATCGAGATCGGCTTCAACTCGCGCTATCTGCTGGACATCACCGCGCAGATCGAAGGCGAAGGGGCGCAATTCGTCATGTCGGATTCGGCCTCGCCGACGATCGTGCGCGACCGCGCCGACCCGAGCGCGCTCTATGTCCTGATGCCGATGCGGGTTTGAGCGGCGGGGCGGGCCGCGCCGGCCTCTGCCGGCTGGATAAAAGGGGTCGCCAACCCCATATAAAACCTATGCTGATCGAGGCCCAGGAAGCCCGCACGAGCGTCGGCGCCGCGGCCTGGGGTAGGCGGATCGGTGTGACCCGCCTGATGCTGACCGACTTCCGCAATTACCGCGAGGCCAGGCTCGTCCTCGGCCCCGAGCCGGTGGTGGTGGCCGGCCCCAATGGCGCGGGCAAGACCAATCTGCTCGAGGCTATATCGTTTCTGGCCCCGGGCCGCGGGCTGCGCGGCGTCAGGCTGACCGAGATCGCCAGACGTATCGAAATAACCAACCGGGCCGAGATCGCTGGAACCGAGATGGACTGGCGTTCGGCCGCGGCGTGCGCCAACGCGGCCGAAGCTGCGCCGATGCCATGGGCGGTCGCGGCGACGATCGCTGTCCGGCGCGGCGCGTTGCGGCTCGGCACCGGCTGCGATCCTGCCGATGGCGACCGCCGGCTGGTGCGCATCGATGGCGAGCCGGCGCGCAGCCAGGCAGCGCTCGGCGAAGAAATCGCCATCCTGTGGCTGACCCCGGCGATGGATCGCCTGTTTGCCGACGGCCCCGGCGGCCGGCGCCGGTTTCTCGATCGCTTGGTGCTGGCCCTCGATCCGGCGCATGCCGCCAGGGTCAGCGCCTATGAAGAGGCCCTGCGCGAGCGCGCGCGGCTGCTGCGCGCCGGCTTCTCGACAAATCGGCCGGCCGATCCGGCCTGGCTCGCGGCCCTCGAAGCGGTGATGGCGGCGCAGGGTGTCGCGGTGGCGGCGGCCAGGCGCGAGACGGTGCAGCGGCTCGATCATGCCTGCGCCGCGAGCCAGGGGCCGTTTCCCCGCGCCCGCCTCGTCCTCGCGGGCACGGTCGAGGATTGGCTCGACCACATGCCGGCGCTCGCCGTCGAGGCGAAACTGGCTGACGCGCTGGTCGTTGCACGGCGCGGCGACGCGCTTGCCGGGGGCGCCGCGATCGGCCCGCACCGCTGCGATCTCAGGGTCACCCTGGCGCAGAACGGGATCGCCGCCGCCGCCGCTTCGACCGGCGAGCAGAAGGCGTTGCTGATCTCGATCCTGCTGGCGCACGCCGAGCTGCAGCGGGCCTTGCGCGGCGAGCCGCCGCTGCTGCTGCTCGACGAGATCGCCGCCCATCTCGATGCCGGCCGGCGCGGCGCCCTCTTCGAGATCCTCGCCGGGTTCGCGAGCCAGGTGTGGCTCTCCGGCACCGACGAGGCGCTGTTCGCGCCGCTGCGCGGCCGGGCTCAGTTTCTGGCCGTCCGCGACGGCGCCGTAACGGCAAATTCTCTCTGACCCCGACGGGTCTATCCACGAAAGGTCTAGTCGCGAAACGCATGGCAAACATTCCCGCATCCGATCCGAACGCGCCAGCCGGCCCTCCGCACCGCCCTGCCCCCACCGCGGGCCTCCCCGATGCAAATGGTTTCGCAAGCAGCGCCGGGAACGGCGCTCCGGGCAACGGCGCTCCGGGCAACGGCGCTCCAGGCAACGGCGCTGGCGACGGCGTCGATGAAACCTACAACGAGCAGTCGATCGAGGTCTTGCGCGGGCTCGACGCCGTGCGCAAGCGGCCGGGCATGTATATCGGCGACACCGATGACGGCTC
>DASYNW010000061.1:0-1821 GCA_036008325.1 Allostellaceae bacterium | reverse complement strand
ACCGACCACGCCGCCCCCAAGCGCATGTAAATGCGACAGAAAATACGACCCCATGACGCTGTCCTGCCGCCCCTGCCTGTCCCGCGATCCCGCCCGATTCCGAACCTAGGATGCCATTGCGGCAATTTCGGGCAAGAGGTCGACAGCTAACCTTCTCGCATTATGGTCAATTTCGAGCGCTTGCTCGACCGATTGCGGCTCGGCCAGCTCGCCGCGCCGTTCCGCCGCATCCAGCGTCGCCTCGACAAGGGCTGGAATGCCCGGGAATCCCAGCCGGCGGCCGACGAATTCGCGCACCGCGATCTCGTTCGCCGCATTGAGGATGGTGGGCGCCGCCCCACCCGCCGCCAGGGCTTTGCGCGCCAGCGCCAGCGCCGGGAAGCGTACCGGATCGGGCGCCTCGAAGGTCAGCGCCGAGATTTTGGCGAGATCGAGCCGCGGCGCCGGCGTCGACATGCGGGTCGGCCAACCCAGGCAATGGGAGATCGGAATGCGCATGTCCGGCGAGCCGAGCTGCGCGATCACCGAGCCATCGCGGAATTCCACCAGGCTATGGACCACCGACTGCGGATGGACGATGACGTCGAGCTCGTCGGGTGACAGCGCGAACAAATGATGCGCCTCGATCAGTTCGAGGCCTTTGTTCATCAGGGTCGCGGAATCGATCGTGACCTTCGGCCCCATGACCCAGGTCGGATGCTTGAGCGCCTGCTCCACCGTCACGGTGCGCAATTGCTTCAGCGACCAGGTGCGAAACGGCCCGCCGGAGGCGGTCAGGATGACGCGGCGCACTTCCTCGCGCCGGCCCGACATCATCGCCTGGAACACCGCGTTGTGCTCGGAATCGACCGGCAGGATCGTCGCTGCCGCGGCGGCCGCGCGGCGCATGAACAACGCGCCGGCGCACACCAAACATTCCTTGTTGGCGAGCGCGACCGTTGCGCCGCGTTCGGCCGCCGCCAGCGTCGGCTTCAAGCTCGCCGCACCGGTGATCGCCGCCATCACCCATTCGGCGGGCCGCTGTGCCGCCTCGACCAAAGCATCGGCGCCGGCGGCAGCTTCAATGCCGGAGCCGGACAGCTCGGATTTCAATTCCTTGTAAGCCGAAGCTTCGCCGACCGCGGCAAAGCGCGCGCCAAGCTCGCGCGCTATATTTGCCAGCGCCCCGGCATTGCGGTTTGCGGTCACCGCCTCGACACGATAGCGCCCGGGCTCGCGTTGCAACAGATCGATGGTGCTTGAGCCGATCGAGCCGGTGGCGCCGAGCAGGGTCACGGATTTCGGCACGCGTGCCAGATCCGGTCTGGCCGGTTTCTGCTGAGTCTTCTTCACTTGGCCTACCATACTCGGCCTACCATGCTCGGCCTACCATACCAGCAAGCCCTGGGCTGGAGCATCGGGCCCTTGCCTCAGGATTCCGATCAGAAGCGCAACAATGGCTGCAACCAAAAAGCCGTCGAGACGGTCCATCAGTCCTCCGTGACCGGGGATCAGGCTGCCCGCATCCTTGGCGCCGAAGCGGCGTTTGACCGCGGATTCGAACAGGTCGCCAGTCTGGGTAAGAACTGAAAGCGACAAAGCGACAACCCCGACCGCAACAAGCTTATCGACCCCGCTCGCATAGGCGACCGAGGTGCCTGCGGCAACCCCCCCTAAGACACCACCGATGGCGCCCGCCCAGGTCTTGTTCGGGCTTATCCGCGGCCACAGCAGTGGACCGCCGACGACGCGGCCCACGGCATAGGCGAAAATGTCGGTTGCCCAGACGGTTGCAGCCACGAACAGCACCGCGACAAAGCCCCATGCGGCGTCGCGGCGAAG
>DASYNW010000060.1:0-25257 GCA_036008325.1 Allostellaceae bacterium | reverse complement strand
CTTTTTGTCGCCGTCGAGGCAATAGGCGTAGAACCCGCTGTCCTCGTCCCAGAACACGTCGTTGAACCGGGCGAACAAGGTTGCAGCCTTGGCGCGCAATTCCTGGGCCCGCCGGTCCTGACCCAGCGCCTCGTAAACTTCGGCCATGCGGCTCCAGGCGTCGTAAACATAGCCTTGCAGCTCGCACAGCGCCTTCGGCCCCTTGACCAGGCTGCCGTCGGGATAGAGCACGGCGTCGCCGGCATCCTTCCAGCCCTGGTTCTCGTAGCCCGCCGAGGAGCGCGTCTGGTATTCCTGAAACCCGTCGCCGTCGCGGTCGCCGTAACGGTCGATCCAGTCGAGGCAGCGCTCGGCGGTACCCAAATGGCGCTCGACCAGCTGGCGGTCGCCGGTGCAGCGCCAGGCGGTGTGCAGCGCCACCAGGTAGAGCGGCGTCGCGTCGGCGGTGCCGTAATAGGGCGTGTGCGGGATCAGCTTGAAGTGCGCGAGCTCGCCGGTGCGCAGCTCGTGCATGATCTTGCCGGGTTCGGCGTCGCGGTAATCGTCCCACTCGGTGGCCTGGTACCGGCCGAGCACATCGAGCGCGCCGCGGACAAAATCGGGATAGATATGGGCGTTCTGCAATGCCGCGATCAGGCTGTCGCGGCCGAACAGCGCGACGAACCAAGGGATGCCCGCGGCCGGGGTGAATTCGAGATGGTGGGTGCCGTCGACCGGCAGCCGCAGCCCGGCCATGTCTTCGACCGCCTGGCGATAGAGGTTCTCGAACTCCTCGTTGCTCGACGCGAGCTTCAGCACGGCCGCTCGCCATTTTTCCAGCGGCTCGGCGAGCTGCGAGGTCGGCGCGTGGGCGATGCAGGCCTTGGGTGCGGTGTGGCGATGCTCGCCGGCGGTGACCGAATATTCGAGGCAGGTATGCCAAGTCTCGCCGGGCTCGATCGCGACCTCCAGGCTGATCCGGCCGTTAGCGTAGACGCAAGGGGATGTGTTGCGCTGCCGCGAGACGACGAGCTCGCGCACGAAGTCCCGGTCCCGGTATTCGGTCGTCAAGGTCGCCATGTCCTCGGCCCACACCGTGGTGATCCGGCCGCGCCGCACCAGATGCTCGCCCTTGATCTCGAGGATGTCGGCAAAATCGCAGCGGATCGCGATCTCGAGGTTGAATTTGACTGGTTTACGGCCGTGATTGGTCAGGTCGATGTCTTCGTGGATGCCGCCCTCGTCGATCGACCGTCCGAGTTGCAGTAGCAGGGTTCGCTCTGCGATGGTGCCGTCCTCGGTGACGATGCCGGGGTTGGTCATGAACACCTGCCCGGCGAAATAGGTAATCGCCCCCGAGTTAAGCAAGTCCCAGGAATAGCCGTTGGCATAGAGCGACCACGAGCTCATCACCCTCGTATCGCGGACAAAAAAACCGCACTTGCTCGGCCACGGGATCTGCCCGTCGGGGGCCGTCACCAGCAAGCTGTACCCCTGATTGATCGTCAGCAGGTTCGGACCGACTTTCAGCTTGAGCGACATTGGCGGGTTCCTAAGCACCTCACCGTGGCTGCGGCGGCGTCGGTCACGGCGACCTCGGTAGCCGTAAACACCCCGCCGCCCGATTCGGCCGCACCGGCGCGGCCGATCATCCTGTGAATCAGTCGGAAATCGCGAAATGCGCATGGGTCGGCTGCATCGCCCGGCCGTTGACCGGCAGCAGATCCTGCGGGCAGGCGGAAAAGGCGACGACGCAATCGATCTCGGCGCGCAGTGCCACATGGCTGCCGGGGGTGCTGACCGGCGGCCGCACCTCAACCCGGTTGCCGTCGACGACCGGGATGTTCATGAAGAGATTGAGCGGCGAGGGGGTGTGCGGCGCGGCGAGCCCGAGCGCGGCCAGAGCCGTGGCGAGGTTGTCGGCGCAATTGTCGTGATATTCGGTGCAGCCTAGCGTCTCGTAGCGCCAGCGGTCGCAGGCGGCAAAGAGGGTGTCGTGAATGCCGCCCGAATTGTCTTCGATCAGGGTCAGGATCGGCCGCCGCCGGTTGGTGACGAAGGTGTCGCCGACGGTTGGGATGATGCGGCCGATGGCGACGCGGCTGTGCTCCGTCGACATGAATTCAGCCATATCGCCGGCGGCGAACGCCCAGGTGTCGACCACCTGCTGGCCGGCGGTGTTGACCACCTTGACCGTCTGCCCGCGCCGCAGATGCACCGCCTTGCCGCGGCGCGCCGGGATCTCGATCATCGCCTTTCTCCGTCGGTTGCGAGCCTCGGCGATCTTAGCAGGATGCCGGACGCCTGCCTTATCTCGCGCCGGGCGAAACCTCGATCGGCGCGCAATTGGACCTCCCGGACATCAGGCAATCCTCGAGATCGGATTCCTTGCGCAACGCATTGACGAGGTAGACCGCGGCGACGACCAGCAGCAAAACCACGATCAACCCGATCACCGCCCCGGCTCGCGAACGTTCGCCGCCTTGGTCATCGGGAGGTTGGACCATCGCTTTGCCTCCGCGCCGTCGCCGGCCCGCGGCGCAAGTCCCGAGCCATCCGTTATATGCACCCGGAACGGCAGACGGTGCCGGCTGTCGCATCTGTCCGGCGGTCATAGGATATGCAAGAGTCGGATCGTCATCAGCATCAGGTGGAGATCGCCCGTGACCGACCCGCGCTTGTTGACCGCCCGCGAGGCCGCCCGCCAGATCGCCGCGCGCGAGCTTACCGCCGAGGCGCTGGCGAGCGCGTATCTCGACCGGATCGCCGCGCGCGAGGATGTCGTCGGCGCCTGGCAGTATTTCGATCGCGATCGGGCATTGGCCGAGGCGCGCCAGCGCGACCGCGAGCCGCCGCGCGGGCCGCTGCATGGGGTCCCGATCGCGGTCAAGGATCTGATCGACACAGCCGATATGCCGACCGGCTACGGCTCGACGATCTACCGCGGCCACCGGCCGGCCGCCGACGCCGCCTGCGTGGCGCTCGCCCGTGCCGCCGGCGCCGTCGTGCTCGGCAAGACCGTGACCACCGAATTCGCCGCCTTCACCCCAGGCAAGACGGCGAACCCGCACAACCCGGCGCACACGCCGGGCGGCTCGTCGAGCGGGTCGGCCGCGGCGGTCGCCGACGGCATGGCGCCGCTCGCCTTCGGGACGCAGACCGCCGGTTCGGTGATCCGACCGGCCGCGTTCTGCGGGGTCGTCGGCTACAAGCCGAGCTTCGGCCTGATCAGCCGGGCCGGGGTCAAGCCGCTCGCCGACAGTCTCGACACGGTGGGCGTGCTCACCCGCAATGTCGAGGACGCGGCTTTTTTCGCCGGCGTGCTGAGCGAGCGGCCGGCATTGCGCCATCTGGCGATCCCTCAGCAACCGCCGCGCTTCGGCCTCTACCGCACCCCGATGTGGGACGAGGCCGAACCGGCCGCGGCGGCCGCCCTCGACCTGGCGCGGGCGGCGCTCGAACGCGCCGGTGCTGCGGTCGAAGAGCTGGCGATCGCCCCCGAGCATCGCCGGCTCAACGCGGCGCAGGACCAGATCATGGGTTACGAGATGGCGCGCGGCCTGGCCGATGAGCGGATACGGCACAGCGCCGAATTGTCGCCGCGCCTGGCTCAGCAGCTCGATGCCGGGATGGCGGTCGGCGCTGAGGAATACGACGCCGCGCGCGCCCTCGCCGAAACCGCTCGCGCCGGTCTGGCCGGATTTTTCGCCGGGGTTGACGCGATCCTGGCGCCGGCCGCACCGGGCGAAGCGCCGGCCGGGCTCGGCTATACCGGAAACCCGGTGTTCAACCGCATGTGGACCCTGCTCGGCACGCCCTGCGCGACGGTTCCGGCGGGCTGGGGAGAAAGCGGTCTGCCGACCGGGATTCAGCTCGTCGGCCGCATCGGCGACGATGCGCGCCTGCTGGCCTGCGCGGCGTTTCTCGAACATGCGCTCGCCGAGGCGGCATGAGGGCGGCCGCGATCGGCGCGTTCTTCGCATTGGCTGCGGCGCTCGCCGGCTGCTCGGCGCTCGATCCCTACCCGACCTATCCGCAGGCCGCCGCCGCCGGGGCCAAGGACACCGGAGAGCGAGTGGCGATCTGCTACGATCTGGTGGTCAGCTCCGGCGCCGCCGTGCGCAAGGAGGCACAGGCCCAATGCGACCCCAACACCCGCGCCACGCGCGTCGACACCGATTGGAAGCTCGATTATTGCCCATTGCTGCTGCCGGCCCGCGCGACCTTCGTGTGCACCCAAAAAAATAAATAGCCGCCGGAGGAATTTGATGGTTCGTTCAATGCGCCTCATTGCGGGCGCCACCCTGCTGCTGGCGGTCGCCGGCATGGTTCCGGCGGCGCGATCCGCCGAAACAGTCACGCTGAACGTTTTTGCCGCCGGCACCCTGGCCCAGCCGTTCCGCGCGCTCGATGCGATCTTTCAGCGCGAATACCCCAATGTCGTTGTCCAGCCGCAATTCGGCGGCAGCGTCAAGATGGCGCGTCAGATCACCGAATTGCACCAGCCGTGTGACCTGATCGCCGTCGCCGACTACAACGTCATTCCGAAATATCTGTTTGGCGTAGACGGCCGGACCGCCTATGCGACCTGGTATGCGGGCTTTGCCCGCAACGCCACCACCTTTGTCTATACCGAAAAGAGCAAGTACGCCCGCGAGACCACGCCGGAGAACTGGTATCGCATTCTGGCGCGGCCCGGCGTCGAGATCGGCCGCTCCAACCCGGATACCGACCCATCGGGCTATCAGACCCTGCAAATGCTGAGCTTGGCGCAGAGCTACTACCATGTGCCCGGCCTGTCCGCCGCAATCCTGGCCAATGCCCCGAAGGCGAACACGCGCGACACCGAGACCTCGCTGATCGCCGCGCTGCAGATCGGCCAGATCGATTATCTCGCGATCTACCGCTCCGACGCGTTGCAGCACCATCTGCGCTATCTCAAATTGCCGCCGCAGATCGACCTCAGCGATCCGGCTCTTGGCCCAGCCTATGCCAAGGCCGTCGCGCACACCAAAAACGGCGAGGTGCCGGGCACGCCGATCGTTTACGCGGTGAGTGTGCCGAGCAACGCCCCGCACCCCGATTTGGCGGCGAAATACGTCGCCCTGCTGCTCGGGCCGCAGGGTCAGCGGATCATCAAGGCCGACGGCTTCGGCGGGCTCGCCCCGGCCTACGCGCCCGATCCGGGCAAGGTTCCGGCAGCCCTGCGCGCGCTGGTCGAGCCGTGGCCCTCGCCGTGACCGCGGCGGCCGACCCCGGCGCCAAGCCGCGCTGGGCTCGGCACCTGCCGCCGAGCCATCCGCACGGCGTCTTCCTCGTATGCTGGCTGCTCGGTGGTCTGCTCGGCGCCTTTATCGTCGTGCCGCTGCTGGCGCTGGCGGCGACGCCCAGCGCGGCGAGCCTCGCCGCCGCCGCGCGGACTGCGGATTTATGGCAGGCGCTGCGGCTCAGCCTCGAAGCGGCGCTGCTGGCCGCAATCGTCGCCGGCCTCCTCGGCGTGCCGCTCGCCTACCTCCTTGCCCGCTCCGACTTTCGCGGCAAGAGCCTTGTCGCCGCCATCGTCGACCTGCCGCTCGCCGTGCCGCACACCGTCGCCGGCATCGCCCTGTTGCTGGTGCTGGGCCGAGACGGGATCGTCGGGGCGCCGGCCGCGGCGATTTTCGGGCTGGGATTTTGGGGGACCCTCGCCGGCATTGTCGCGGCGATGCTGTTCGTCTCGGTGCCTTATACGGTGAACGCGGCGCGCATCGGCTTTGAAGGCGTCGATCCGCGGCTCGAAAAGATCGCTCGCACCTTAGGCCTCGGGCCGTGGCATACTTGCCTACGGATCACCCTGCCCTTGGCCCGGCGTAGCATCCTGACCGGCCTCACCTTGACCTACGCCCGCTCGATCAGCGAGTTCGGTGCGGTCATGATCCTCGCCTATTACCCGATGACGGCGCCGGTACGGATCTACACCCTGTTCGTCGGCTCGGGTCTCGACGAGGCGGCCGCTGCCTCGGTTATGCTGCTGGCCGTTTCCCTGGCGCTGTTCATCCTGTTTCGCCGCCTGGCCTTTGGAAATGGCATCGGCGCAATGGGCAGCCGGTGACGGCAGGCATCGTCGCCGTCGAAAATCTGTCGCTGCGTCTCGGCGCGTTCGCGCTGAAGCAGCTCGATTTCGCCGTTGCGCCGGGCGAGATCCTGGCGATCCTCGGCCCCAACGGCGCCGGCAAATCGGTCACCCTCGAGACCATCGCCGGGTTTCACCGCCTCGATCGCGGCCGGATTACGATCGGCGGGCGCGAGGTGACCCGGCTGCCGCCGGAGCGGCGCAACATAGGCCTGCTGTTCCAGGATTTCGGCCTGTTCCCACACCTGACGGTGGCCGCCAACATCGGCGTCGGCCTGCGCCGGCCGCGCCGTCGCCTGCCCAGGCGCAGCCTTGCCGAGTTGCTCGCCGATCTCGGGATCGCGCATCTCGCCAGGCGCCATCCGGCGGCGTTGAGCCCGGGCGAAAAGCAGCGCGTGGCGCTGGCCCGCGCGCTCGCCACCGAACCCGACCTGTTTCTGTTCGACGAACCCTTTTCGGCGCTCGATGCGCAAACCCGCGAGCGGCTGCGCGGCGATCTCGAAAAATTTCTTCGCAGCGCCGGCGTGCCGGCGATCTTCGTCACCCACGATCACGACGATGCGCTGGCGCTGGCCGACCGGATCATGATCCTGCGCGACGGGGCGATCGTCCAGTCGGGGCCGGCGGCCACGGTATTCGCCGCGCCGGCCGACCGCTTCGTCGCCGAGTTCGTCGGCTTCGACAACATCCTTCCCGGCCGTATCGCCGGGCGGTCCGGCGACGTGCTGACGGTCGCGGTCGCCGACCAACTGATCGATGTCGCCGCGGCGAACGTTGCCGACGGCTGCGCACGCGCGGTCTGGCTCTGCATCCGGGCCGAGGATATCGACCTTCACCCCTCGCGTCATGCGCACGGCGCCGGCGCCCGGCTAGCTGCGCGCGTCGTCGTTTTGAGAGACGCCGGCATGCTGACCAGGATCGTGCTCGACTGCGGCTTTCCCCTCCAGGTATGCGCGATGGCGCGGCATGTCCGGGAAATGGGCCTCACGATCGGCGCCGAAATCGGTGCCGGGCTGATGCCGGGAGCAGTCCATGTGATCCCTATCGGCGAGCCTGCAACGGATCCGGTCGCGGCGTTTAATGATGCCAGTGAATGTTAGGGCGCGGCAGGAGGGCTCCCACGCCCATCGGCTGCCGAGGCAATGTCACACATCGGAAACAATTGTGTTTGCCGGCGCCGCAGGCCACGATCCGCGCCCCGTGCGTACGGGCGGCAGAGGAGAGTGCGGGTTGTCCCTGGTCACAGCATTGCCCGGCATGGTCGACAGCTTGCGGCAGCGGCGCACGATGGCGGTTGCCTGCAGCGCCCACGCGCTGCATGACGGCTTTACCGACGTGCTCTACGTGCTGCTGCCGTTATGGCAGGCGGAATTCGGCCTCGGCTATGCCGAGATCGGCATCCTGCGCGCGCTCTACGCCGGATCGATGGCGGGGTTTCAGGTCCCGGCCGGCCTGCTCGCCGCGCGGGTCGGCGGCCCGGCGCTGCTGGCAGCCGGCACGGCACTCGCCGGGATCGGCTATCTGGTCGCCGGCGCCAGCGCCGGTTTCGCCATGCTGACCGTGGCTCTCGTCGTCGGTGGCCTCGGCTCGAGCGTGCAGCATCCGATCGCGTCCGATCTGGTTGCCCGCAGCTTCGCCGGCCAGCGTTCGCGCCGCGCGCTCGCCACTTACAATTTTTCCGGCGACCTCGGCAAGATGGCGCTGCCCGCGGCCACCGCCGGGCTCGTCGCGGTGATGCCGTGGCGATCGGCGACGAGCCTGCTCGGCATCGCCGGGCTGGCGGCGGCGGTCGCAATCCTGCTGCTGCGGCGCGGCCTGCCGAACGCGGCGCCGGCACCCGCCGCCGAAACCGTCGACGATGCGGCGCCGGCGGCGAGCGGGCGCGGCTTTCCGCTGCTGCTGGCGATCGGCATTCTCGACAGCGCCACACGCATGGGGTTTTTGACCTTTCTGCCGTTTCTGCTGCGGGCCAAGGGTGCCGATCTGCCGGTGATCGGCGTGGCGTTGAGCCTGATCTTTGCCGGCGGGGCGGCGGGCAAACTCGCCTGCGGCTTCCTTGGGGCGCGGCTCGGGGTGGTCCCGGCGATCTTTCTGACCGAGGGGCTGACCGCAGCCGGAATCCTGATCCTGTTGCCGCTGTCGTTGATGGCGGCGCTCGTGGTTCTGCCGCTGGTCGGGATCGTCCTCAACGGCACCTCGTCGGTGCTGTACGGCACCGTGCCCGAGCTCGTCGCCGCGGACCGCCGCGCGCGCGCGTTCAGCATTTTCTACACCGGAACGGTCGGCGCCGGAGCGCTCTCCCCGGCGCTGTACGGCCTGGTCAGCGATGCCGCCGGCGTCTCGCGGATGATGGTCATCGTCGCCGGCGCCGTGCTGTTGACCCTGCCGCTCTCCTGGGCGCTGCGCCCGGCGCTGCGGCGCGGCTAGTGCTCTGCGGCGCCGGCCCGGCCGGGGCTGCGTCCGGTCGCGTCGGACGCCCCGGACGCCACGGATGAGCCTCGTCGATTGGGCCGGGCTGGCGGCCACGACCTTTGCCGCTTCCTTGCTGCAGGCAGCGGGCGGGTTCGGCTTTGCCGTCGTCGCCGTGCCGCTGTTTTTGCTGCTGGTCGAGCCGGCGCGCGCGATCCAGCTCGTCATCATCATCACCGCGGCGCTGTCCCTCGCGGTGCTGCCGCGGTTGTGGCGGGCGATCGCCCCGCGGCTGCTGCTGCGGCTGGCGGCGGGCAGCCTTGTTGGACTGCCGTTCGGGCTCGCAGCCTTCCGCTATAGCGATCCGCGGCTGGTGCGGATCGTGGCCGGGGCGGGCGTGCTCGGCTTTGCCGTGCTGATCGCGGCGCTGCGCACCCGCGGCCGTCGCGGTGCTGAGCGGGCGCATTTGGCGATGACGCCGGGCCGCGATCTCGCTGCCGGGGCGGTGTCCGGGGCGGCGACCGCACTGGTCGGCATGTCGGGGCCGCCGGTGGTGATCTACCTGATCCTCGCCGAAATGCCGCCGCGCACCGTGCGCGCGACGTTGCTGGCGTTTTTCGCGCTGATCTATGCGGCCACACTTGCCGCCCATGCTGCGACGGTCGGCGTCCCGGCATCGACCTGGGCCGCCGCCGCGATCCTGATCCCGTTCGCGGTTCTGGGCGGCCTCGCCGGCCGGCCGCTCGGCGACCGCCTCGGGGCGGACGCCTTTGCCGTGCTGGCGATCGGCCTGCTCGGCGCGGCCGGGCTCTACACCTTGGTCGCTGCCGGGCTCGGCGCCGGCCGCCCCTGATCCGGGTGCCATGCCCGGCTGCCGCTGCCGCAGGCGCAGCCCGGGCGCGATCTACCGGACGGGCTTGCCGCGCCGCGCCCTGGCGCACAGGATGGGGCGATGAACCGGCTGCTGCAGGATTTGCGCATCGTCGAGATTTCGGCCTTTGTCGCCGCACCCTTGGGCGGTATGACGATGGCGCAGCTCGGCGCCGAGGTCATCCGCATCGACCCGATCGGCGGCGGCATCGACTATCGCCGCTGGCCGGTGACCAAGGACGGCGCCAGCCTCTATTGGGCCGGGCTCAACAAGGCGAAGCGCTCGGTGGCGCTGGCGCTCGGCCAGCCCGAAGGCCGCGAGATCGCGTGCGCGCTCGTCGCCGCACCCGGTCCCGGCGCCGGCATCCTGCTGACCAATTTGCCGCCGCTGCGCGGTCTCGACTTCGCCACCCTCAAGGCCGCGCGCGCCGATGCGATCATGCTGCGGCTCATCGGCAACCGCGACGGCTCGGCAGCGGTCGACTACACGGTCAACGCCGCGAGCGGCTTTCCTCTGGTCACCGGCGCTGGCTGCGGGCTGCCGATCAACCATGTGCTGCCGGCCTGGGACATCGCCGCCGGGCTTTATCTCGCGACCGGACTGTTGGCGGCGGAGCGCCATCGCAGCCGCACCGGCGAGGGCCAGGAGGTGGTCGCCGCCTTGGCCGATGTCATGCTCGCGACCGTCGGCAACCTCGGCTATGTCGGCGACGTCGAGATCAACGGGCGATCGCGCCCGGCGCTCGGCAACGATCTCTACGGCAGCTTTGGCCGCGATTTTGCGACCGCCGACGGGCGTCGGATCATGATCATCGCGCTGACCCCGCGGCAATGGCGGGCATTGGGTGAGGCGACCGGGCTCGCCGAAAAGCTGGCGATGGTCGGGACCGTTATGGAGCTTGATCTCGACACCGAAGCCGGGCGCTATGAGGCGCGCGACATGATCGCCGCCTTGCTCGCCCGCTGGTGCGCCGGGCACAGCCTCGATGAGATCCGCCGCAGCTTTGCCGGGACCGGGGTGCTGTGGGGCCAGTTCCAGGATTTCATGCAGCTGGTGCAAGACGACCCGCGCTGCTCGGCGGCCAACCCGCTCTTTGCCGAGGTTGAGCAGCCCGGGATCGGGGCGTACCTGATGCCCGGCCTGCCGCTCGATTTCGCCGCGTCGCCGCGCCTGCCGCCGCGACCGGCGCCGCGTCTGGGTGAACACAGCGACGCGGTTCTGGCCGAGGTGCTGGGCCTCGGCTCGGCCGAGATCGGCCGACTGCACGATCGCGGCATCGTCGCCGGACCCGAGCGCGCCAGCCCCGAGAACGGGTGAGGCGCTAGTCCTCCCGAGCCGTCAGCCCTCGCCATCGCCGGCACCCTGCCGCAATTCCCGCAACAGCTGGCGCACCCGGCGCGCGGTGCGCAGCTTGCGGGCGATGTCGGGGGCCAGCCGCAGATCGCCCTGGGCGTCGAGCCAGCCGGCGTCGATGTCGGGCGGCAATTCGCGCATCGCCTCGGCAAAGGCGAGAAAGATCTCCTCGACCTGACGCGCTCCGAGACGCCGTTCCGTGGCCACCCGGCACCTCCTCTCGATCCGACTGCGACAGACTAGATCCGGGCCCGCACCATCGTCGAGGGCGCCGGCGCGCCGCAGCGAGGTATGGGTCGCGGCCGATGGCACCTTCACGCCCGCCGCCGGCGCGGTTAAGATGCCGCCGGCTTCACCCTTACCAACACCAGGAGGACCGCTTTATGGCCATCAGCATGTATCACGCATCGGTGCCGACGTTCCTGCAGCTGCTCGGCGGCTTGAAGGGGGTCATCGAAAAGGCCGAGAAGCACGCGACCGAAAAGAAATGGGACGAAGCCACGGTGCTGAACTGGCGTCTCTTTCCCGACATGTTCACCTTGGCCCGCCAGGTGCGGCAGGCGAGCGAACATGCGTTCGGCGCCGGCCGCGTCGCCGGGGTCGAGGTGCCGCAGCTCCCGGCGATCGACAACAGCTATGCCGAGATGAAGTCGCGCATCGACAAGACCCTCGATTTCCTCAAGACCTTGAAGCCCAATCAGCTCGACGGCAAAGAGGATTCGGAGGTCACGATCACCGCCGGCGGCCAGCCGCGCAAGTTCCGCGCGCAGGTTTATCTCTATCACTTCGCGATGCCGAATTTCTACTTCCACACGACGACCGCGTACAACATCCTACGCTCGCTCGGCATCGAGATCGGCAAGCGCGACTTCATGGGTCCGATGCCGTCGTAGCCGCGCTGCATCGGCGATACCGGCATCGTCATGCCCGGGCCTGGCCCGCGGCTGTTCGGTTGAGTTTTTGTGGACAAGAGGCATGGCATTGATTCCACTCGGTTCGGATCTCGTGCCGACGATCCCGGCACGAGACGGGTGTCAACGCCATGCGCTGTCAGAATGGCCGAGGCGACCGGCCTGATCGACGCGATCGGGCTCAGGCCCGAGGTCGGCAGCCTCGATTGGGCGCGCTCTTGGGAGGGCGAGTGCGGCGCCAAGCGGCACGTGACCTACGACCCCGCCGCCGACCGGCCGATCGGAGCCTGTCCTCGGGCCGGCCTTCGGCCGGGCCCGTGGGTCGCGATCACCTCGGCGCGGGCCGCACCACCTGATGCACCGCAAGCGCTTGATCGCCCGCTCGAGATCCAACCTTAAATGGAACCACTGCTACGCGGACAGCCGAGGACCAAACCCGTCATGACGATGGCGATAATGCAGGAGGAGATATTCAGATGGCGGAACTCGCAGGCTATCAGATTCTGGCGAAATGCCTGAAGGCGCAGGGCGTCAAGGATCTCTTCTACATCATGGGCGGGCCGATGCTCGACGCCGAATCGTCGTGCATCAAGGAGGGCATCCGCGCGATCGACACCCGCCACGAGCAGGGTGCGGCCTATATGGCACAGGCCTATTCGCGGGTGACCCAGGGGCCGGGCGTGTGCATGGCGGCGAGCGGGCCCGCAACCCTCAATCTCGGCACCGGACTCGCCAACGCGCTGATCGATTGCTGCCCGGTTGTTGCGGTCGGTGGGTCGAGCCCGATCAGCCAGTTCGGCCGCCAGGTGTTCCAGGAGATCGACCAGGTCTCGGCCCTCAAGGCCTGCGTCAAATACGCCGACCGCGTGCACAATCTGAAGCGCATGCCGCAGCAAGTGAATTTCGCCTTTCAGAAGGCGCTGAACGGCAAGCCGGGCCCGGTTTTTCTCGATATGCCGGGCGACGTGCTCTACACCAAAATCGAGGAAAACGAGGTCGATTGGAGTTATTGCGGCCGGCCGATCATTGAAGCGCGCCCCTATGCCGAGCCGAAGGCGATCAACGCGTTGGTCGATGCAATCAACCAGGCGAAACAGCCGATCATCTGCTCGGGCGGCGGGGTCTTATGGTCGAAGGCGTGGGAGGAGATGCGAGCCTTTGTCGAAAAGGCCGGGATCCCGTTCTACACAACTCCGCAAGGCCGCGGCGTCGTCCCCGACGACCACCCCTATTCCTATCTGACGATGCGCAACAGCGCCTTCCGCGACGCCGATCTGATCATCATTCTCGGCACCCGGATGAATTACGTGATCGGCCACGCCGCACCGCCGCGCTTCAACAAGGACGCCAAGATCGCGCGCATCGAGATCGATCCCGAAGAGCTCGGCATGTCGGCGCGCAATGTCGACATCCCGGTCGTCGGCGACTGCAGGTCGGTGCTGACGCAACTGACCGAGGCGATCGACGGCAAGACCGCGGAGCGTTTCGCACCTTGGCGCAACAAGCTCCATCAGGGCGAGATCGCCAAGCGCACCGGTCCCGGCGGCAACTATCCGACCGACGGGGACATCCACCCGCTGCGGCTGTGCGAGGAAGTCAAGAACTTCATGAAACGCGACGCGATCCTGTGCGTCGACGGCCAGGAGATCCTGAATTTCGGCCGCCAGTCGATCCCGACCTATACGCCGGGCCACCGGCTGAATTCGGGGCCGTTCGGCACCATGGGCGTGGGCCTGCCGTTTGCGGTCGGCGCCAAGGCCGCCAAGCCCGGGACCCAGGTCATCTGCCTGCACGGCGACGGCTCGTTCGGCCAGAACGCGATGGAGCTCGACACCGCGGTGCGCCACAAATTGCCATTGTTGTGCATCATCAGCCTCAACGGCGGCTGGACCGCCGACCCCGAGGGCAACAAGCCCGGCCGCTATCTCGGCTACACCCGCTACGACATCATGGCGCAGGGGCTCGGCTGCCACGGCGAATATGTCGAGCAGCCGGAGGAGATCCGCCCGGCCCTGGAGCGCGCGCAGAAGAAGGTCGATGACGGCATGGTGGCACTGGTCAATGTCAAGACCGACTACCGCGCCCGCGCCACCACGGTCCAGTTCTCGAGCCGCATGACCTGAGAATTGCCTGCGCGAAGAGGGGCGCCCGCCGGCGCCCCTTCGAGGTTCATTTTCCTCTCCGGATATGCGCCCGGAGCACCCTTAGTGCTCGACAGCCGCGCGAAAGGATATTCCTTCGGCTGCCAAACGCGGGGTCTTGAAGCCCGGTTCCATCGCCGTCCGAGGCGCCGCCGAATTCACCGGCCAGAGCGCTCGTCCGGTCCTCTATCGCCCGGTCGGGTCGGGAATGCTGCGCCAGCGTTCCTTGGCGGCATCGTCAGCGGTGCGCGCTTCGACCCAGCGCTCGCCCTGCGGGGTCTCCTCGCTCTTCCAAAAAGGGGCGTCGGTCTTCAGCCAGTCAATGAGGAAATTGCAGGCGGCGAGTGCGGCTTCGCGGTGCGGCGAGGCGGTGGCGACCAGGACGATGCGGTCGCCGGGTTCGAGCCGGCCATAGCGATGGATGATCAGCGAGGTGTCAAGCGGCCAGCGGCGGTGCGCCTCGAGCTCGATCTCGGCGAGCTTTTTCTCGGTCATGCCGGGATAGTGTTCGAGGGTCAGGGCCGAGACCCGGCCGCCGCCGCTCTCTCCGCCGCCCTCCCCGCCGATTAGCGGCATGTCCCGCACCAGCCCGATAAAGCTGGCGATGCCGCCGACGCGATGATTGCCGGCGGCGAGCCGATCGAGCTCGATGCCGGTGTCGAAATCCTCGCGCTGCACCCGGATCATCGCCTCATCCTCCGGTGACCGGCGGGAAGATCGCGATTTCGTCGCGATCGCGCACCGGGTGATCGAGGCCGACATAGTCCTGATTGACGGCGACGCGGACGATCGCGAGGTTCTGCAACGCCTCGGCATGGCCGCCGCCGCGGGCGCGCAGCCAGGCGAGCAATCCGGCGACGTCGCGCACCTGGGGGGGCAAGGCCACCTCCTCCTCGGCAATGCCGATGCGGGCGCGCAGCCAGGCGAAGTACAAGAGCTTCACCCGATCACCTCGGCAAATGGCAGGAAATCGACGACCGTGCCTGGAACGAGGTCGCTGACCGCTTCGCCGATGACGACGAGACCATCAGAGTGCACGATCGAGGACAGGATGCCGGCCCCGTCGCGGGCGTATTTGACGGCCATCACCCGGTCGCCGTCGCGCTCGAGCCGTGCGCGCAGATATTCGCGGCGCCCGGGTTTTTTGCGGTAGCCAAAGCCGGCATGCACCGGGAACACCCGCGGCGATGAGGCCGCGGCGCCGGCGAGCTTGAGGATCAGCGGCCGGGCGAGGACGGCGAAGGTCACGACCGTCGCGACCGGGTTGCCGGGCAGCCCGATCAGCGGCGCCGCGCCGACCCGGCCGAGCGCCACCGGCCGCCCCGGCTTGATCGCCAGCCGCCAGAAATGGAGCGCGCCGAGGCGCTCGATGGCGCCCTTGACGTGATCCTCCTCACCGGTCGAGACCCCACCCGATGTCACGATCAGATCGTGCTCGGTGCTGGCAACGGTGAGCGCGTCGGCCAGCGCCGCCTCGCGGTCGGGGAGGATGCCGAGATCGGTGACGGCGCAGCCGAGGCCTTCGAGCAATGCGCGCAGCATGAAGCGGTTGGCGTCATAGATCGCCCCCGGCGGCAAGGCCGTGCCCGGCTCGCGCACCTCGTCGCCGGTCGACAGCAAGGCCACCCGCAAGCGGCGGAACACCGGCAGCCGATCGTTGCCGAGTGCCGCGGCGAGCCCGAGATCGGCCGGCCCGAGGCGGCGCCCTGCGGCCAGCGCCAGCGCGCCCTTGGCGATGTCCTCGCCGGCGTGGCGCCGATTGGCGCCCATGCGGATGCCGGGTTTCAGCCGCACCCGGCCGGCGGCGGCGACGCAGTCTTCCTGCATCAGCACGGTGTCGGCGCCCGTCGGCATCGGGGCACCGGTAAAGATGCGGACCGCCTCGCCGGGACGCAGCGCGCGGTCGAGCGGATGGCCGGCCGCCGCCCGGCCGCCGACCGACAGCTCGGTTTCGCGATCGGGGAACAGATCGGCATGGGCCACAGCATAACCGTCGACCGCGCTGTTGGCGTGCGGCGGCAGGTCGAACGCGGCGATCCGGTCGGCGGCGAGAATGCGCCCGGCCGCCTCGGCCAGCGGCACCGCCTCAATCTCGACGACCGGCACCACGCGCGCCTCGATCCGGGCGAGCGCCTCGTCGACGCTCAGCAGCGCGCCGCCAAAGGCAAAGCAATCGTCGCTCAGCTGGGCCATCGGCCGGGCCCATCGTAGCGCAGGATGAACGCGGCGATCACCGCGGCATCGGCGAGCGGCAGCCAGGGCAGAGCCAGCCCCGGCAACTCCTGGTCGCAAGCGACCGCGACGACAAACGGGTCATCCGGGTGCAATGGCGGCTTCCCCAGCGCCGCACGGTAGATCTCGAGCTTCGGATGCGGGTGATGCTTGAACCCCTCGACCAGCAGCAGATCGACCGGGGTGATCCGCGCCGCCAGCTCGTCGAGCCCGGGTTCGGGGTCGCCGCGCAGCTCGTGCATCAACGCCCAGCGGCGTTCCGAAACGACCATGACCTCGCTGGCCCCGGCCTCTCGGTGGCGCCATGAATCCTTGCCCGGCTGATCGACGTCGAAGGCGTGATGGGCATGCTTGATGGTCGACACCGTTATGCCGCGGGCGATGAATTCGGGGATCAGTGCCGTCATCAGGGTCGTCTTGCCGCTGCCGCTCCACCCGGCGAGGCCAAAGATGCGCATCGCCGCGTGTCGCTGCGAGATCACTTGGGAGCTGGAGCCCAGCGCCGCAATGCGCGCCCTAGGCGGGCTTGCGGGATTTGCCGCGGCCGATGGCATCGGCGCGCGGCCGGCGGGTGATGTGCGGCAGCCCGGCGCGCAGATAGTCGTAGCCGGTCACCAGGGTCAGTACCGCCGCGATCCACAGCAAACTCTCGCCGATCGCCTTGACCGGCAAAACGGCGGAGCCGGCGTCGCCGACGATCAGAAAGCCGATCGCCACCATCTGGATCAAGGTTTTCCATTTGGCCAGCCGCGACACCGGCACGCCGACGCGCAGCCCGGCGAGATATTCGCGCAGCCCCGACACCAGGATCTCGCGGCACAGGATGACCAAGGCGGGAAACACCGCCGCCGCCGACAGCCGGCCGAACGTCGTCAGCATGAACAAGGTCGCCGAGACCAGCAATTTGTCGGCGATCGGATCGAGAAAGCGGCCGATCTCCGACTGCTGCTGCCAGCGCCGCGCCATGTGGCCGTCGAGCCAGTCGGTCACGCCGGCGGCCGAGAACAGCGCGCAGGCGAACCAGCGCGCGTAATCGCCCGGAACATAAAAGGTCGCGATCACCACCGGGATCGCCAGGATGCGCGACAAGGTCAGCAGGTTCGGCAGGCTGGTCAGCAGCACGTGCGGCTCCCGGCCGGGGGGATCAGGTGGCATCTTACTCATCGGCATGAAAATGATCATAAATCTTTTTTGCGACGGTTTTGCTGATGCCGGCGACGCGCTCGAGTTCTCCCAAACCGGCGCGGGCGACCGTGCGCGCCGAGCCGAAATGATGCAACAGCGCCTGCTTGCGCCGGGCGCCGATCCCGGCGATCTCATCGAGCGGCGAATGCCCGATCGCCTTCGCTCGCCGGGCGCGGTGGGTCCCGATGGCGAACCGGTGCGCCTCGTCGCGCAGCCGCTGCAGGAAATAGAGGACGGGATCGCGCGGGTCGAGCGAGAACGGCCTGCGGCCCGGCACGAAAAATCGCTCGCGGCCGGCGTTGCGCTCGGGCCCCTTGGCGATGCCGACGATCGCGACGTCGCTGATGCCGAGCTCGTCGAGCACTCCCTGCGCGATGTTGAGCTGCCCCAGCCCGCCATCGATCAGCACGAGGTCGGGCCAGCTCCCCCGCGCGCGCTCGGGATCTTCCCTCAACGCGCGGCCAAATCGCCGCTGCAATACCTCGCGCATCATCGCGTAATCGTCGCCGCCGGCGATAGGTTCCGCGCTGCCGTCGTCCTCACCCGCCTCGGTCCCCACCCCGCCCCCTCCCATTCCCTCCCCCGCACGCGGGGGAGGGTTAGGGTGGGGGCTGGGTCCCCTCTCTCCCGCATTGCGGGAGAGGGGGCCGAGCGAGGCGAGGCGGGTGAGGGTCGCGCCGCCGGGCCTCGTCCTCGCGACAAGGCCGCGGATGGTGAATTTGCGATAGGCGTTCTTGATCAGCCCGTCGGGGCCGGCGACGATCATCCCGCCGACCGCGTTGGTGCCCTGGATATGGCTGTTGTCGTAAACCTCGATGCGGTTCGGCGGCGCGTCGAGGCCGAGCGCAACGGCGACCCCATCGAGCAGCCGGCGCTGCGAGGCGCTTTCAGCGAGCCGCCGGCCGAGCGCCTCGCGGGCGGCGGCGACGACGCGCTCGATCAGCTTTTTTTTGTCGCCGCGCTGCGGCACCGCCAGCACGACCCGCCCGCCGCCGAGCGACAACGCCTCGGTGACCAGCTCGTGCTCGACCAGCCGATGGCTGAGCAGGATTGTCGGCGGCTTTGGCCGGTTGTCATAGAACTGGCCGACGAACGCGCTCAGCACCTCCTCGACCGAAAGCTGGCGGTCGTGGCTCGGGAAATAGGCGCGGTTACCCCAGTTCTGACCGCCGCGAAAGAAAAACACCTGGATGCAGGTCTGCCCGCCTTGTTGATAGGCGGCAATCAAATCGGCGTCGACGACCCCCGGCACGTGGATGTCCTGATGGCCCTGGACCATGGACAGAGCGCGGATACGGTCGCGGATCAGCCCCGCCGCCTCGAAGTCGAGCGCCGCCGCCGCCGCCTGCATCTCTGCCGCGAGCCGCCGCTGCACCGCACCGCTGCCGCCCGACAGAAAGGCGTGCGCCTGCTCGATCAGGCCGGCATAGTCCTCACGGCCGATGCGCCCGACGCAGGGCGCGCTGCATCGCTTGATCTGATGCAACAGGCACGGCCGGGTGCGGTTGGCAAAGATGCTGTCGCTGCACGAGCGTAAGAGAAAGGCCTTTTGCAGCGTGATCAGGGTGCGGTTGACCGCGCCGGCCGAGGCGAACGGGCCGAAATAGCTGCCGCCCGCACTTTTCGCGCCGCGATGCTTGGTCAACTGCGGAAAGGCGTGATCGGCGGTCAGATGGATCAGCGGAAACGATTTGTCGTCGCGCAGCAGCACGTTGAAGCGCGGCATCAGCCGTTTGATCAGGTTGCATTCGAGCAGCAGCGCTTCCGCCTCGGTATGGGTCGAGACGATCTCCATCGCCGCGGTTTCGGCGATCATGCGACGCAGCCGGTTCGACAAAGCCGCCGGGTGGGCATAATTCTGCACCCGGCTCCTCAGGTTGCGCGCCTTGCCGACATAGAGCGCGTCGCCGTGGCGGTCGAGCATGCGGTAGACGCCGGGCGTCGCCGGCATTGTCTTGAGCGCGCCGCGGATCACCGCGACCCCGGCGGCAATCCCGCTCGCGGTCTGCGTCTCCGGCGCGGTCAGCGTCTCGGGCTCGGCGGCCGGGCCCTGGTCGGTCTCGGCTGCTGCCGGTTGCAGGCCCGGGGCGGGTTCGGACATCGGGCCGGCGGCGACCCCCGCGGGCGCCCGGCGCGGGTCCATCGGCGGTGGCTTGGCGCGGCGCGGCGCGCGTCGACCCGGCGTCGCCGGCGGCGAAACTTTCGTCAGTGCCTCGTCAACCGGTTGGGCTGCCATGCCAAATCAATCCGCCGCGACGATATCCACGAAATCTGTGGATAACTCTGTTGAGAAATCGGGCTCAGCAAAGCCAAAATCCAGCCTACCTTGGAGTTGCGCTGATTGCCTAAAAAATATGCATCCTGATATACCTTTGATTTCTCGCAAGTTTTTCCACGCAATGGTTAATGTTCCGTCGCGCAAACAGCCGGCTGCCTGCGCCGCCCATTGTCGTACAATCGTCATTGCCGCTGTGAACAAATTGCCACCTGGTATCAGGCGCACCGCAAGTTTGCAGCAGATTCCTCTGCTTAACGCGTCGCTGCCACGAGTGCCTGGCTCGCGCACCCGGCGAGCCGGCTATTCGAGCGGCGCGGGCCGGTGCACCTGGCCCCATCCCATATGCTGGCCGCCGTCGAGCGCGATCATCTGCCCGGTCAACGCCGGCGCCGACATAATATAGCGCAACGCCGCCGCGACCTCCTGCGGGCTGGTGCCGCGGCCGAGCGGCGTCATCGCCCGCTGCCGGGCAAATTGCTCCGGGCTCTGGCGCGGGCTCGGCAGGGTCGGGCCGGGACCAATGCCGTTGACCCGGATGCGCGGGGCGAGGGCCAAGGCCAGGGTCTGGGTCAGGGTCCACAACCCGGCCTTCGACAGCGTATAGGAGACGAAGAACGGGGTCAGCGACCACACCCGCTGATCCAGCATGTTGATCACGACCCCGCCCGACTCGGCCGGCAGCCGCGCCGCCAGATCCTGGATCAGCACGAACGGCGCCCGCAGATTGATCGCCAGATGCAGGTCCCAGCTGCCGCGGGTCGCTGTCGCCACCGTATCGTCGCCAAACACCGCGGCATTGTTGACGAGGACGCCGACCGGCCCGAAAGCGCCCTCGGCCTGTGGCAGCAAGCGGCGCACCGCGTCTTCGTCGGCGAGATCGGCGCCGAGCGCCAATGCCGCGCCGCCGCGGCCTCGGATCGTCTCGACCACGGCTTCGGCCTCAGGGCGCGAGCGGTGGTAGTGAACCGCGACGGCGAACCCGTCCTCGGCCAGCGCCAGCGCCAATGCCCGGCCGATCCGCCGGCCACCGCCGGTCACCAGCGCCGCCCTCGGCACCGGCGCCGCCGGCAGCGCGCCAGTCGGCTCGACTGCCGCCGCCGGCTCAGTGGCGCAGGGCACGGCGTTCCTTGCGCGCGCGCATCTTGGCGCGGGTCACCTCGCGCGCCGAGACGCCGGCGCGGCCCGCGGTCGAGCGCCCGCGCCCGCCATCGGCAGGCCGCACCCCGGATTTGCCCACTCCCGCCGCCGCTGCCGGCAGGCCGAGCTCGACCTGTTCCAGCCGGCGGATCTCGTCGCGCAATCGCGCCGCCTCCTCGAATTCGAGATCGGCCGCGGCATCGCGCATGCGTTTTTCAAGGTCGGCGATCACCGCCTTCAGATCGGCGCCCTGATAATGCGCGGCTTCGCCTTCCGATAGGCCGATTGTCACGTGGTCGCGCTCATAGACGCTTTCGAGGATGTCGGCGATGCCGCGGCGCACGCTTTCGGGGGTGATCCCGTGTGCTGCGTTGTAGGCCTGCTGCTTTTCGCGGCGGCGGTTGGTCTCCTCGATCGCCGCCTTCAGGCTGTCGGTCATTCGGTCGGCATAGAGGATGGCCCGGCCGTCGATGTGCCGCGCCGCCCGCCCGATCGTCTGGATCAACGAGGTGCGCGAGCGCAAATAGCCCTCCTTGTCGGCGTCGAGCACGCCGACCATCGCGCATTCCGGAATGTCGAGCCCCTCGCGCAACAGGTTGATGCCGATCAGCACGTCGAACACGCCGAGCCGCAGATCGCGAATGATCTCGATCCGTTCCAAGGTGTCGACGTCGGAATGCAGGTAGCGCACCCTAAGGCCGGATTCGTGCAGATATTCGGTCAGCGCCTCGGCCATCTTCTTGGTCAGGGTGGTGACCAGCACGCGATGGCCCTTCAGCGCCTCCT
The DNA here is from genome assembly GCA_036008325.1 of Allostellaceae bacterium. Lineage (GTDB taxonomy): Bacteria > Pseudomonadota > Alphaproteobacteria > ATCC43930 > CGMCC-115725 > AP-15. The sequence continues at coordinate 3,863 of DASYNW010000060.1, read as the reverse complement.
CACGGCATTCGGCCATCAGATCGTCGACCTGGGTGTCGACCGGGCGGATGATGCAGGGCGGGTCGACGAGGCCGGTCGGCCGCACGATCTGCTCGACAAAGACGCCACCGGCGCGGTTCATCTCCCACGGGCCCGGGGTCGCCGAGACAAACACCGTCTGGCCGCGCATCGCCTCCCATTCCTCGAATTTGAGGGGGCGGTTGTCGGTGCAGGACGGCAGCCGGAAGCCGTATTCGGCCAAGGTGGTTTTACGCACCCAGTCGCCGCGGAACATGCCGCCCAGCTGCGGCACCGTGACATGGCTTTCGTCGACAAAGACCAGCGCGTCGCGCGGCATGTATTCGAAAAAGGTCGGCGGGGGCTCGCCCGGCTGGCGCCCGGTCAGATAGCGCGAATAGTTCTCGATGCCGGCGCAGCTGCCGGTGGCGTCGATCATCTCGAGATCGTAGGTGGTGCGCTGCTCGAGCCGCTGCGCCTCCAGCAACTTGCCCTCCGCGTTGAGCTCGGCGAGGCGGAGCTTGAGGTCGCGCTTGATCTGCTCGATCGCCTGCAACAGGGTCGGCCGCGGCGTCACGTAATGGCTGTTGGCGTAGACCTTGATCGATTGCAGGGAAGCGGTCTTCTCGCCGGTCAGCGGATCGATCTCGTGGATCGCCTCGATCTCGTCGCCGAACAGCGAGATGCGCCAGGCGCGGTCCTCATAATGCGCCGGGAACAATTCGATCGTGTCACCGCGCACGCGAAAGGCGCCGCGGGCGAAATTCAAATCGTTGCGCCGGTACTGCAATTCGACAAAGCGGGCGAGGAGCTGGGTGCGGTTGACCCGGTCGCCCCTCGCCAGGGCGAGGATCATCTGCGAATAGGTCTCGACCGAGCCGATGCCGTAGATGCACGAGACGCTGGCGACGACGATCACGTCGCGGCGCTCGAGGATCGCCCGGGTCGCCGAATGGCGCATCCGGTCGATCTCTTCGTTCAGCGACGATTCCTTTTCGACATAGGTGTCGGTGCGCGGGACATAGGCCTCAGGTTGATAATAATCGTAATACGAGACAAAGTATTCGACCGCGTTCTCCGGGAAAAAGCTCTTCATCTCGCCGTAGAGCTGGGCGGCCAGCGTCTTGTTTGGCGCGAGGATGATCGCCGGCCGCCCGGTGCGGGCGATGACTTGGGCCATCGTAAAGGTCTTGCCCGAGCCGGTGACCCCGAGCAGCACCTGATCGCGTTCGTCGCGCGCGATGCCATCGCACAATTCGTCGATCGCCTGCGGCTGGTCGCCGGCCGGGCGGAACTCGGAGGAAAGCGCAAATGGGCGGCCGACATCGCTCGACGGGCGTTCGGCGACGAGAAGCGGGAGCATGGTCGATAAATTTAGGACGTCCGACGAGTTCATGCTACCCACCTCAGCCGGCGTCGGCGCCGGTCGGCAGACGGGCCCCGGCCGTGGCACGTCGCGGCAGACGGATCGTGAACTCGGCAAATTCGCCCACCGCGCTGTCGACCTCGATTGTGCCGCCATGCTGCTGGGTGACGATATCATAGCTGATCGAGAGGCCGAGTCCGGTGCCTTCGCCCGTAGGCTTGGTCGTGAAGAACGGCTGAAACAGCTTGTCGCGGAGTTCGGGGGCGATGCCAGTGCCGTTGTCGCGCACCCGAATCTCGACACCGCCGTCGAAATCGCGCGTGGTTACTTTCACGCTCGGCGTCCCGCCCTCCCGGTGGCGCCTGCTGGCGGCATAAAAGCCGTTGCCGATCAGGTTGAGAAGCGCGCGGGTGATGTCCTGCGGCACGAGATCAATCGGTGCTATGGCGGGCGTGAAATCGCGCTCCAGCGCGATGTTGAAGCTCTGGTCCTGAGCGCGCGCCCCGTGATAGGCGAGGTTGAGCGCCTCGTCGACGAGGGCGTTGACGTCGACCTTCTGGCGCTCGCCGCTGCCGCCGCGCGAGTGCGCCAGCATGCTGGTAACGATTCCGTCGGCGCGCCGTCCGTGCTCGGCGATCTTGTCGAGATTGCCGGTCAAGGTCGCGACGATTTCTTCGGCTTCGGCGCGCGTCTCCTCGCCGAGGAGCGCCAGCGCCGGGCGCGTCGTCTCCTTCAACTCATCGAGCAACTCGACCGACAGCCCGGCGAAATTGTTGACAAAGTTCAAAGGGTTTTTGATCTCATGGGCAATGCCGGCGGTCAATTGGCCGAGCGAGGCCATCTTTTCGGCGTGGATCAGGCTCGCCTGCGCCATCTTCAATTCGCGCAGCGCCTTTTCGGCCGCGTCGCGGGCGGCGCGGATCTGCGCCTCGGCGCGCTGGCGCTCGGTGATGTCGCTGTAGATCAGGACAAAGCCGCCGTCCGGCACCGGATTGTGCCGCACCTCGATGACCCGCCCGTCCGGCCGGGTGCGCTCGGCCGACCATTGCGCGCCCAGGGTTTCGGTCAGCCGGCGCACTTCCGCCTCGACCTCGACGACGCCGAACTCGCCGTGCGTGGCGAGATGGCGGATAAACTCGGCCGCACTCGGCCGCCCGGCGATGAACTCGTCGGGCAGACCGAGGATTTGCTGGAAATTGCGGTTCCATGCGGCGAGCCGCAGCTCGCCATCGAACATCGCCACCCCGTCGCCCATATTGTCGAAGGTGACGCGCAATTCGGCCTGGCGTTGGCGGATCTCGTCCAATAGCCGGGCATTGTCCATCGCGACGACCGCCTGCGCCGCGAAACTCTGCAACAGCGCGATCTGCTTGTCTGTGAACGGCCGGACCTCCAGGCGGGCAGCCGCGATCATCCCGAGCAGCTTATCGTCGCGTCGGAGCGGCACGCACAGCAATGTATGGGCACCTTCGGCATCGACCGCACGGGGGGTGAAGGGGAATTTGTGCCGCGCTCGATCGAGGATATGGGTGAAGGCTTGGCCCTCGATCAGCGGCCGGGTCGCCGGGTTGTCGGAGGCCGGATACCCTTGCCGCAATTCACCGGCGAAGCTGTCCGCCAATCCCCGCGTAGCGACTGCGCGGAAATTCTTGCCGTCGTAAAGCTCCAGGCTGCCCTTCGCGACGCCACAAAGGCTGTGCGCTTTCTCAAGAATGGCGTCGAACACCGGGGCGAGGTCGCCGGGCGACGAATTGATGACCTGCAACACCTCGGCCGTCGCGGTCTGCTGCTCCAAGGCCTCGCGGGTCTCGGTCAACAGCCGCGCGTTTTCCATCGCGATGACCGCCTGCGCCGCGAAATTCTGCAACAGCGCAATCTGCTTCCCGGTGAACGGGCGTACGGCGTGACGATGGACGTTGATGACGCCGAATAGGACGCCTTCCTTCTGCAAGGCTACCGCCAGCCAGCTGCGGATGCCCCGTATTTCCAACCTCTCCCGGACCACCGGATCGTCGCGGAAGATGTCGGTCTCTCGCACATCCGCGAAGTGCACAATGGTTTCACCGCGCGCGAACGCCTCGTAAAGCCCAAAGAGGCGGGTTGGGCCGAGCTGCCATAGCCTCTCGACGACTTCGGGTTTGCTTCCGTGCACGCTGCCGAGGTGCAATAGCTCGCCATCGAACGTGCGCAGCGCCGCCTCGTCCGCCTCGCACAGGCGCGCGGCCCGCTCGACCATAGCGGCGAACACTGGCGCGAGATCGCCGGGCGAGGAATTGATGACCTGCAAGACCTCGGCGGTCGCGGTCTGCTGCTCCAAGGCCTCGCCCGTCTCGGTCAGCAGCCGCGCGTTTTCCATCGCGATCACCGCCTGCGCCGCGAAGTTCTGCAGTAGCGCGATCTGCTTCCCGGTGAACGGGCGCACGGTGTGACGATGGGCGTTGATGACGCCCAATAGGACGCCGTCCTTCTGCAAGGCTACCGCCAGCCAGCTGCGGATGCC
>DASYNW010000059.1:0-11326 GCA_036008325.1 Allostellaceae bacterium | reverse complement strand
TGCTCCATCGGTTTCCCACAGCATATAGGCCGCCGCGCGTCGGGTCGATATGAGCGCAATGCATACGACCTCGGCCGCGGCTGGTGCCCGACGAGACGACGGCGTGGGCCGACGGCGGTTCGATGAGGTGCAGCGGCATCTGGCCGCGAAGGGACCGAAGGCCGCCACCGGCACGATTGCGATGCGACGATCATCGCTGCGCCGTCGTCGACGAAGAACGCCCAATCGCGCTGTCGATCCTCGGCCAGCTTGTCCGACTTGCTGATCCACACCGCGCGGCGACGACCCGACAATTGGCTCAAGGGTCTTTCAAGAGCGAGAGGCCTGTCGGACAGGTTTTAGCCGGTCGGGTGTCGCTTGGATCAACAAATTAGCCTTGACTAATTCATTAGTGTCGACTAATCGATCGGCATGACCCAAACCGCCACCGTCGATGCCGTGATGCGAACCCTCGCCGACCCGACGCGGCGTGCCGTGTTCGAGCGGATCGTGAACTCGGAAGAAATAACCGTCGCCGAACTGACGCGCGGCAGCGGGGTGACGCAATCCGCTATCTCGCAGCACCTGCGGTCATTGAGGCAGGCCGGCCTGATTGCCGACCGGCCCGAAGGCCGCAATGTCCATTATCGCGCCGACCCCAAGGGGCTCGCGCCCCTTGTCGACTGGATGGCGCTCTACGCCGTCTTCTGGCGCGAGCGCTTTGCCAATCTCAGAACTCTGTTGAAGGAGATCGATCCATGAACGACGCCGCGTTGAAGCCCGACACGCAAGACATCGTGGTCGACGAGGTCTTCCCACATACGCCGGAGACAATCTGGAGAACGCTGACCACCGGCGAGCTGATCGCCCGCTGGCTTATGATGCCGACGACCGCGTTCGAGCCCGTGGAAGGCAGGCACTTTACGTTCCAGACGGCGCCGGCCGGCGCGTGGGACGGTGTCGTTCACTGCCAGGTGCTGGAGGTGATGCCGAACGAGCGCCTCGTCTATGCCTGGAAAGGCGGACACGACGGAAATGTCGGATACGGCTCGCGCCTCGACACTGTCGTCACGTGGATCCTTTCCAGGGTTGAAAACGGCACGCGCCTTCGCCTTGTCCACTCCGGCTTCGTGCTCCCGCAGAACGATACTGCTTTCAAGAACATGAGCGAAGGTTGGACGAAGGTTGTCCGAAACCTCGACGCCGTCGCTGCGGAACAGCACTCCTCGAAACCGCTGCACTGACGCGCGTTGTGCTGGGAAGCGAGTTCGACCGGCTGACCCGGCTGCTCTACGTATCTCGACAAACAGGAGGCCAACTATGCGGCATCAAGTCGTTTCACGCGCTGAGTGGCTTGCGGCTCGGCTCGGGCTGCTCAAGGAGGAGAAGGAGCTGACGCGGCGCAGCGACGAGCTGGCGCGGCGGCGGCAGGAGCTGCCCTGGGTTCGGATAGACAAGGAGTACCGATTCGAGACCGATGAAGGGAGCGCCTCGCTGGCAGACCTCTTCAGAGGGCGCTCGCAGCTCCTCGTCTACCACTTCATGTTCGGGCCCGACTACAAGGCGGGGTGTCCGTCCTGCTCGGCGATCGCGGAGGGGTTCGACGGCTCCGTCGTCCACCTCGCCAATCACGATGTCACGCTTTCGGCGGTGTCGCGGGCGCCGCTCGCCAAGCTGCAGGCGTACAAGCGGCGGATGGGGTGGAATTTTCCCTGGGCATCCTCGCTCGGCGGCGATTTCAACTTCGACTTCAACGTCTCGTTCACCGGGGAGCAGCAGCGTGAGGGGGGCGTCGATTACAACTACCGGCGCGGCGGCCACGCGATGGACGCGACACCAGCCCCGAAACCCGTCGCCCAGTTCGCGGCCGCATGCGGAACCGACGCGCCCACCTACGCGCGCGAGAGGCCGGGCATGAGCGCGTTCGTGGTCGAGGACGGCGCCGTCTACCACACCTATTCCGCCTTTGCGCGCGGAGTGGACGGCCTCTGGGGTATGTACCAGTGGCTCGACCGAGCGCCAAAGGGCCGCAACGAGGCGGGCGTCTGGTGGCGCCGCCACGACGAGTACGACAAGGGCTGAGCCAAGTCGTTGCGATCCGTTATGAGAGCGCCAACGCGGCCGCCCTCGGCGCAGCCGACTGGCTATGTCTCGCGGCCGCGCCGACCTTCGCAACCTTGGCGCTGCTTACGGGTGTTCTTGGTGGCGCCCTGCCGGAAGTGTTCTGCTCAGCCGCGCAAGATGCATCGCCGCTGAGCGGAATGGTCCGATGTACTTGCTGATGAGCGCCTTCCATTCGACGCCTCGGCTAATAGGCTGTTGAAGAATCACTCGCGGCGCCCGGTGAGGGCGGCGGCGTCGCCGGTGTCGAAGAACAGCTCGATTTCAAGGGCACCGTCGTCATGCAGCGTCGGCCGAGCCGTTGCCGGCGATCTGGTCGGCTTCGTCGAAGCCGGTCCAGCGGAAGAAGACGATCTTTCGACTGTATTCGAGCTCGGCTGTGGTCTCGACGACGCCTGCGTCCTGCGTCAGACCATTTATGGCCATCCCCTATGGTATTACGAGCCAATCGTGCCCAGATCGACCGGCTCAGGATCGCGCGGGTTCGCGGCTCAGACCGTTGCCGGCCAGCGCCTGGACATAGGCGCGCCAGCGCTGCTCGTGCTCGACGCCGAGCTGATGCAGATAATTCCAGGAATAGATCCCGGTGTCGTGCAGATCGTCGAAGATGATCCGCACCGCGTAATTGCCGACCGGCTCGAGCCCGATAATCCCGACATGGGCGCGGCCGGGGACCAGGGTCTTCTGCCCCGGCCCGTGGCCCTGGACCTCGGCCGACGGGCTCTCGACCCGCAGATACTCGGCCGGCAGGTGAAACCGGCTGCCGTCGTCAAAGCTGATTTCGATGAGCTTCTCGGCCTGCTTGAGCCGCAGCTCGACCGGCCAGCGCGCGGTCCCGCCAGCGCTCATCTGCGTCCTATCAGCCGGGCGCCAGGCGCTTGGCCGGGGCTTCGTCGTCGCGTAACGGCCGCGCCTCGTCAACCAGCATGATCGGGATGCCGTCGCGGATCGGGTAGGCGAGCCCGGCCTCCTCGCTGACCAGCTCCTGCGCCTCGCGGTCGTAGCGCAGCGGCCCCTTGGTCAGTGGGCAGACCAGGATTTCCAACAGCTTGGGATCGATTTCCGAGGTGCCGTCCATGGGTTCCTCCGCCAGGCCGCGGCGGCGATCGATGCCGGGCTTCGCGATCAGTGCCGGGCGTCGCCGCCGCCCGAGCGGTCGAGCACCGCCATCTCGACGATCGCGGTCAACAGCTGGGCCCGCGCCTCGAGGTCGGAGGCTTCGAGCAGCGCCTGCTTTTCGCTCGGCTCGAACGGGCAGACCATCGCCACCGAGGTGATCAACCGCTCGCCCGGCACCGAGCCGATCGCATCCCATTCGGCCTTGATCTGGTGCCGGTCGAAATAGGCCCTGAGCCCGCGGATCAGCCGCTCGCGGTCAAACCCCGGCTCGCGCACCGTGCGCAGGTCGCCGGCGAATTCGTCCCAGCGCGGCACCACCCGCCGATAGCCGTCCTTCAGCGGCAGCTCCTCGGCAATGCGAAACCGGCACAGCCCGGTCAAGGCCAGCAGGTAGCGCCCGTCCTCGGTTTCGGAAAACGAGGTGATCCGGCCGGCGCAGCCGGTCGGGTAGACCGGGGGGTTGCCGGACAAGGGCTGATGCGGGTCGCTCGGCTGAACCATGCCGATCAGACGGTCGCCGGCGAGCGCATCGCGGGTCATCGCCAGATAGCGCGGCTCGAAGATGTTGAGGGGCAGCTGGCCGCGCGGCAAGAGCAGCACGCCGGGCAGCGGAAAGATCGGCAACGTCTCGCACAGCGCGGCGGCACCGGGGCGCTCGCTCATCCGCTTCCTCCCTCACGAGAACATCAGTCACGAGAACATCAGGGACGACAAGCGCCGCCGCCCGCTCAGGGTCAAAGGATCGGCGCCGCCCATGGCCTCGAAAAACTTAACCAGCTGCTTGCGCGCCGCCTGGTCGTTCCACTCCCGGTCGCGCTTGAACAGACCTAGGAGCTCGTCGATCGCCGCTTCCCGCTCGCCGCTGCCGAACAAGGCCGTGGCCAATTCGAGGCGGGCTTCGTGATCGTCGGCGTTTTTGGCCAGGCGCGCGCGCAGCTTGCCGGCCGAGGCCATCGCCTTCTTCGCCTGCTCGGCCAGATCGAGCGCGGTGCGCGCCGCGACGATTTCGGCGTGGCCGGCGTCTTCCTTGGCCACCCGCTCGAGGGCCTGACGCGCCTTGGCGAGGTCGCCCTTGGCGATCATCGCGCGGGCGAGGCCGGCCAGGGCTTCGACATTGGCGGGTTCGCGCTCCAGGATCTGCGAATAGAGCGCGCCGGCGGTGGCCGGGTCGCCGCCCTGCAAGGCCTCCTTGGCCATCGCCATCGCTTCCTCGACCGGCGACGGGCCGCCGCCCTTGCCGCCGCTGACCCGCTGGACGAACTGCTTGACCTGGCTCTCCGGCAATGCGCCCACAAAGCCGTCGACCGGCCTGCCGTCTCGGAAGGCATAGACCGCCGGGATCGACTGGACGCGCATCTGCTGCGCGATCTCGGGGTTTTCGTCGATGTTGAGCTTGACCATGCGAACGGCACCATTGGCCGCGCGCACGGTCTTTTCCAGGATCGGGCCGAGCTGCCGGCATGGGCCGCACCACGGCGCCCAGAAATCGACGATGACCGGGGTTTCGAACGAACTGTCGACCACTTCGGCCATAAACGTGGCGGTGGTGACGTCTCTGACGGGGGCGGCGGCAGCACCGCCGATCAACGATTCGCTCGGCATCGCTTCCCTCTTCCGGTTCAGCTGACAACATGGCCGCGCGGCACGATGATGACAAGCGCTGCGCGGCAACCGACCCGGCGGTGACGACCCGGCGCCGGCAAGCGGCGCAAGAACGCCCGGGAAACCGAGGCGCAGGCGGCCGAGGCGCACGCGGCGCCGGACCGGCTGCGTCCGGAGAAGCAGACGCACCACGCGAGGAACAACATCCCTGAACCGCCCGACAGCGTTCGCCCCAGCGGGGGACGTCGCCGTCAGGTCGGGCGAACCCTACCCTCCGACAGACCGGCGCTGAACGGGAATGGCCGCCGCTGCACACGGACGCTCGCGGTGCGGGCCAGTGCGGGGTGGAGCCGCCTCGGCCGTTGGCGCGCAATCCCACCGTGGCCCGCCATAGCAGGTGGGCGCCACGTGTCGAAGCCACGACTCCGACAGAGATAGCCCCCATGAGGTAGGTATCGGCCCCGGGGTAACATGCGGCCTGACGCACCGCGCAGCTCCACCCCGCCGGGTGAAGCTAGGGGCTCTCCAGCCTCGCCGCAAGGGCCTCGATCCGCTGGGCGACGCCGTGGACGCCGCTCGCCGCGGTATCGGCGGCCTCGGCGGCTTCGGTTTCGGCGGCGCGGACCCGGCTGCGCTCCTGTTGCAGCGCCTCGTTGGCGTCGGACAATTCGTCGGCGACGACGAGGGCCGCGAGCAGCAGCAGGCGGGCTTCGCCGACCTGCCCGACGCCCTTGACGAACTCGCCGACCCGCGCGTCGACATATTGGGCGAGCCGGCGAATGCGCGGCTCCTGCCCCTCGTCGCAGATGATCTTGTAGGGATGGCCGTTGACCGTTACCGCGACCTGGCTCACCTCACCCCTCCCCCCCAAGCGCCCGGCCGACCCGGGCAAGAGCGCCTTCGACCCGCGCGGCGATTTCACCGGCGATTTCGCCGGTGGCCGCCCGCAGCTGCGCAGCTTCGGCTTCACCCAAGGCCTCTGGCCGGCTGGTCCCGGCAGCGGCGCCGGGGCGGCGGCAAGCCGCCTCCAGCCGCGCCACCGCCCGTTCGAGGCGTTCGAGCGCCTCGTCGAGCCGGCTCATCTGGGCCGGTCGGGAGAATGGGCCGAGCGCCCGGTGCCGCGCATCAGGCTGCGGCGTGACCCTGCGGCGCCGGCTCGTCCTTGTCGAAATCGAACTCGACCTTGGCGCCGTGCGGGTCGTCGAAGAACAATTGCCAGATGCCGCCGCCGGGCAGGCGCCGCAGCTCGTACGCGATGCCCTCGCGCTTCAGGGTCGAGACGGTGCCGGGCAGGTCCTTGGCGCTGAACGCCATATGGTCGAGCACCCCGGCGCGCTCGGCCGGCAACGGATCGCGATGGATCACGTGCAGGATCGGCATGTCGCCGCCCTCGGCATAGAGCCACCAGCCGGGGAACTGGAACGGCGGACGCCAGCCGACCCGGAACCCGAACAGGTCGCAATAGAAACGGCGGGTCTCTTCGAGGTCGTCGCTCAACACGGTGAAGTGGTTCATTGCAGCCACGCTCATGCGGGCGGCTCCTTTCGCTGATCAGGACGGCCGCGCGCGCAGATCGGCCGCCGCGGCCCGCAACCAAGATGTGGCGGAAGCGCCGCGCGTCGTCAATCGCCAGTCGCCTTGCCGCGGCGGCGCTGGGGCGATATTTGCGTCGAAAACCGGTTCGACGATATTCGGCGAGCGATGATTCGGCCGGCGGGCTCAGCAATCCGGCCGCTCTCTGCCGGCGATGGTGGGCGCGACAGGGATTGAACCTGTGACCCCTACGATGTCAACGTAGTGCTCTCCCGCTGAGCTACGCGCCCTCGCCCCGGCCAACCGGCGAGGGTGATAGCGAAAACGCGGGGCCGAGGCAAGCGCAGCACCGGCTCGGGCCGCGCCGGCTTGCGATGTCGAAGCGATCGAGGGTCGAGGCGGTCTTGCATCCGATCATGCTGCTGGCCGAAGCCGTCCTCGCCGCCCATCTCGCGATCATCCTGTTCAATCTGTTCGGCCTGATCGTCGTTCCGCTCGGGGCGGCGCGAGGCTGGCGTTTCGTGCATGTCGCCTGGTGGCGGGTGCTGCACCTGGCGCTGCTGGCGGCGGTCGCGGCACAGGCGCTCGCCGGCCGCGCTTGCGTGCTGACGGTATGGGAAAGCAAGCTCGCCGTGGGTGCGGCGAGCCCGGCACCGCTGATCATGGGCTGGGTCGACCGGCTGATCTACTGGCGGCTGCCGATCTGGGTATTTGCGGCACTCTATGCGCTGGTGTTCGGCTACGCGCTGGCGCTGCTGTGGCTGGCGCCGTTGCGCCGGACAGGTTGAGGAAATTTTGGCGCCGGGCGCGGCTTTGCGCTAAGGTTGCGGCCTGCCCGCCCCAGTGTCGGGCGCCTCAAGGAGGGTCGTCGATGGGTTACAGTCTCGAACAGTTCTCGACCGAGTGCCACCGCATCCTCGCGCGCGATCCCGGCGTCGAGGGGCGCAAGCAGGTGTGCGCGCTGGTCCAAGAGGTGCTGAAGGACGATGATTTCATCGCCGCGCATCTCGGCGACGACGTGCCGGAGCGCGAGATCCTGTTCGAGGATCCGGAGCTCGGCTTCTGCATCCTGGGTCACGTCCACCACGCCGCCAAGGACAGCAACCCGCACGATCACGGCCCGTCCTGGGCGATCTACGGCCAAGCGCGCGGCGAGACGATCATGACCGACTACGCGGCGGTCGCCCGCCCGGGCGAGGGCAAGCCCGGCAAGGCGCGGCCGGTCAAGGATTACGCGCTCAGCCCCGGCATGGCCTATCTCTACAACGAGGGCGACCTGCACTCGCCGCGGCGCGACGGCCCGACCCGGCTGATCCGCATCGAGGGCCGGAACATGGAAAAGGTCAAGCGCTACCCCTACGAGCGGGTATCGTAAAAAGCCCGGCGGCGGCCGTCGACACGCCGGCGCCGGTGCGGCGGCGATGACCGAAATCGCGGTGGCGCTGCGCCGCTTGGCGCGGCAGGAGCAGTTTCTCGACGTCGTCGGCCGCGACGAGGCGGCGGCGCGGTTTCACCGCCATCTGCGGCTGCGACCGCTCGGCAGCGAGATCGTGCCGTTGGCGCAGGCATTGGGCCGGGTGCTGGCGCGCCCGGTCGTCGCCGAGGTCGACGCGCCGGGGTTCGACCGCGCCAGTGTCGACGGCTTTGCGGTGCGCGCCGACGACACCATCGGCGCCAGCGAGCGATCGCCCAACATCCTCGCGCTGAACCCGGAAATCCTGACCCCCGGCATGGCACCCAACCTCACTGTCGAGCCGGGCACCGCGACCCTGATCGCCACCGGCGGCATGGCGCCGCGCGGCGCCGACGCGGTGGTCATGGTCGAGCACACCGAGACCGTCGACCGCATCGAAACCAGTGAGGGGGACAGCTGCATTCCGGCGATCGCGGTGCGCCGCCCGGCCGTATCCGGCCAGTTCATCGCCTTTGCCGGCAGCGACCTGGCCCGCGGCGAGACGCTGTTGCGCGCCGGCCAGGTGCTGACCTCGCGCGAGATCGGCATGCTGGCGGCGGTCGGGGCTGCCGCGGTCGAGGTGTGGCGCCGGCCGCTGGTCGCGGTCGTCTCGACCGGCGACGAGATCGTGGCGCCGGGACAGCCGATCCGGCCCGGCATGGTTTACGATTCGAACGCCGCGATCCTCGCCGCCGCGGTCAGCGAGGCGGGCGGAGTGGCAGTGCCGCTCGGCATCGGCGCCGACGACGAAGGCGCGCTGCAGCGCCTCGTTGCCGACGGGCTCGCCCGATGCGACATCGTGCTGCTCTCCGGCGGCACCTCGAAAGGTGCGGGCGATCTGTGCTACCGGGCCATCGCCCATTTCGACGATCCCGGCATCGTCGTGCACGGGGTCGCGCTGAAGCCCGGCAAGCCGCTGTGCCTGGCGGTGACCGGCGGCAAGCCGATCGTCGTGCTGCCGGGGTTCCCGACCTCGGCGATCTTCACCTTTCACGAGTTTGTGGCGCCGGTGATCCGCACCTTTGCCGGCTTGCCGGCCGAGCAGGCCGAGCGCGTTTCGGCGACCCTGCCGCTCCGCATCGCCTCGGAGCGCGGCCGCACCGAATATCTGATGGTGTCGCTGGTCCGCGGCAATGATGGTGTGCTGGCCGCCTATCCCAACGCCAAGGGCTCGGGGGCGGTCACCGCGTTCAGCCAGGCGGACGGGTTCATCGCGATCCCGGCGCAGGTCGAGAGCGTACCCGCCGGCGCCGCGGTCGAGGTGCAGCTGATCGGTCACGCCGATCTGGCCGATCTGGTGGTGATCGGCAGCCACTGCGTCGGCCTCGACGTGCTGATCGGCCGGCTGCAGCAGCAGGGGATCAGGGTCAAGGCGCTCAATGTCGGCAGCACCGGCGGGCTCGCCGCGGCCAAGCGCGGCGAGTGCGATATCGCCCCGATCCATCTGATGGACCCGCAGACCGGCGAATACAACCGCCCGTTCCTGACCGCCGCGCTGGAGCTGATCCCCGGCTACCGCCGCCTGCAAGGGATCGTCTATCGCCGCGGCGACAGGCACTTCGAGGGCCTAACGGTCGAGGCCGCGATCGCCGCCGCAATCGCCGCGCCCGACTGCCTGATGGTCAACCGCAACGCCGGCAGCGGCACCCGCATCCTTAGCGACCGGCTGCTCGCCGGCAAGAAGCCGCAAGGCTACTGGTCGCAGCCCAAATCGCACAACGCCGTCGCGGTCGCAGTGGCGCAGGGCCGGGCCGATTGGGGCATCGCGATCGACACGGTGGCCCGGCAGTACGGGCTCGCCTTCATCCCAGCGCAGGACGAGCATTACGATTTCGTCGTGCCTCGGGCCAGGCTCGATCGCCCGGCGGTGCGGCGCTTCCTGGCAGTGCTCGACGATAGGACGGTGCGGGCCGAGCTGTCGGCGCTGGGCTTCAGGCTCTAAATCGCGCCCGCTATTCCCGCAGCAGGGCCGCCATGACGCGCTCGCGGGTCAATGGCAGGTCGCGCAGCCGCGAGCCCAGCGCGTGCGCCACGGCGTTGCCGATCGCGGCGACGGTCGGGCCGCCCGACGCCTCGCCGACCCCGAGCGGCGGGCGATCGGCGGCGGCATCGATCAGCTCGACGGCGATCTCGGGCACCTCGCTGAAGCGCAGCACCGGGTAGGTTTCCCAGTCGCGCGAGCTGATGCCGTTGCCGTCGAGCCGCACCCCTTCCTTCAAGGCCCAGCTCGCCGCCTGGATGACGCCGCCTTCGAGCTGGTTGATGGCGCCATCCGGGTTGATGACGAGCCCGGCATCGGCCGCGCACCACACCCGCAGCAGCCGCACGCTCTCGTCGACCTCGACCTCGGCGACGATTGCGGCATAGGCGGCGAGGTTCTTGTAGCGGGCAAAGCCAAAGCCGCGGCCACGCCCGCTGCCGGCCGGGATTCCCGCCCGCCAGCCGGACATCCGCGCGGCGCGCTCGACGACCGCCCGCGCCCTGGGATCGGACAGCACCGAGAGGCGGTAGGCGACCGGGTCTTCGCCGGCCCGCTCGGCCAGTTCGTCGAGCGAGGATTCGATCGCAAACACATTCAACGTCGCGCCGAGCCCGCGCAGCGACGAGGTGCGCACCGGGGTCTCGGCGATCAGGTGATGGACGATGCGCTTGGCGGCAAAAGCATAGAGCGGCTCGCCGTTGCGGGTGCCGGCGCCGGGCGGGTTGGGCGCTTCGAACGCGGTCGGCGCCGGCGGCGGGTCGGGCAAGGCCTCGGCCGCCAACAGATTGCCGCCGCCGCCCGGGCGGCTGCCGTGCCGGCCGCTCCAGATCTCGGTGGTCCAGTCGGTCGGGCGTTCGGCCGCGTCGAGCGCGGCCTGCACGCTGACCACCATCGCCGGGCTGACCGGCTCGAAGCCGAATTCCTCCTCGCGCCGCCAGCGCACCCGGACCGGCATCCCGGGCCGGCGCACGGCGATGACCGCCGCGTCGGCCGCGGCATCGTCGGCGCCGTTGTGGCCATAGCAGCCCGGCCCTTGCGCGTGCCTGACCGAAATCGCCGCCGGATCGAGCTTCAAGGTGCGGGCCAGCGCCGCGCGCAACGGGTAGACCCCCTGCGAATGGGTCCACACCGTGAGCCGCCCGTCGCGGTAGAGAGCGAGCCCGCACGAAGGCGCGACCGAGGCGTGGGCGATGTGCATCCGGGTATAGGTCGCCGATTGGCGGCTGGCCGCCGCCGAAGGGTCGGGTGGGGGAGGGGGGCCGATGGTCCGGTCGATCGAAGGCTGTTGCAAGAGCCACCGCGCCTCTTCCTGGAATGGGTTGATCGCGTCGACCCCGTCCCAGACGACATGATTTGGCGCGACGGCGGCGACGGCTTCGACGACCGTCTCGTCCGCGCCGAGGATCGCGAGGAAATTGCCATCGCGAACGATCTCGATCGGGCCTTTGGCGGCGCGCCGCAGCGCGGCCTCGTTGACGGTCGCGATCGTCGCATCACGGCGGGGTTGGCGCACGACACGGGCGTGCACCATGCCGTCG
>DASYNW010000058.1:0-18199 GCA_036008325.1 Allostellaceae bacterium | reverse complement strand
ACATGCATCCGATCCTCGAACAGTTCTGCGACAAATGGGTGTGGCCGACGATGCCGGGGGCGCCCGGCGCCGAGTTCCGGCTGCGGCTGACCCGCGAGCAATGCGTCAAGGGGTGGGAGATCTCGTTGCAGCGCACCCTCGCCGAGATCGAGCGCGAATTGGCCAGCAACGACGAGGACTGGAAACGCGAGCGTGCGTTGCGCGGCTATGCCGCCGAGGGCGTGCACATGTCGATCAAGCAGATGTCGGGGCAGCTCCTGTCGGTCGATATCGCCGACCAGGAGCGCTACATCGATCTGCAGCGGATGCGCGCGCGCCAGGTCTGGGACGAGTGCAAGCATTCGAAACTGCACGCCGATGTTTTATTGGGAAAAGGCTGGATCAAGCACGAGCGCGAGCTCGAGGACATCGCCGCCGCCAATGCCCAACCCCTGCCCGCTTATTTCGGCATGTCGATGATGTTCCCGCACATCCACCCCTTGGCCCGCGCTGCGCAGAATTACTATCAGGAGGCCAATGCCTGCATCGGCATCATGGCCTATCTCGACCGGGTCGCCGACCCGCTGGTCCGCCACGAGCACCTCTCGCAGCGCGACGAGGAGCTGATGCATTTCATGGAAGGCAAGTTCCAGATCGACTTCCTGTGCGCGACCCCTGAGAAACAAGAGCCGGTCGAGCAGACGCTGAATTATCTGCTGCGCCAGATCGGCGGAATAAGGTGAAAGCGCGGGCAAGAACCGTCATTGCGAGCGTAGCGAAGCAATCTCGCTCTCCATCGGGATTTGCCGCGTCGCTGCGCTCCTCGCCATGACAATCACGGCCGATGAGCGTTCGACGAAGGTGCGGATCGATCATGCGATCTGCAATTCGTGCGGGCTGTGCCGCGAGGTCTGCCCGGAATCGGCAATCCGGCCGATGCTGTTGGAGCCGCGTCACCTCTACGAGGTGCAGCCGGCCAAATGCACCGGCTGCGGCGACTGCCTCGACTATTGCCCCGCCCCCGACGCCCTGGTGCAGTACGAGGTCGTACAATGAGCAAGTTTGTCTTTCCGGGGCGCAGGCGCAGCCTGCGAGCCTGGAATCCATGAACACGGTCGGTCGAAACCCGGACGCGGGCCGGTGTTCATGGGTTCCGGGCCCGGCCGCGGGCCGTCCCGGAATGACGGTCGTGACAGGACGGAGATGGATATGGCGCGCAAATACACGCTGATGTCATCGGACGGGCACCTCGAAGTGCCGCCCGAGCGCTGGGTGCATAGGGTCCCGCAGAAATATCGCGAGCGCGCGCCGCACACCGTCCATCTGCCGGACGGCGGCGACGCCCTGATGATCGAGGGCCAGCCGCTGCTGGAGGCGAATTTTCTCGATTTGCGCGCCGGGAGGGCCGAGGGGACGTGGCAGCCCTTTGGCCTCAAGGTCGCCGATGCCGCCGGCACCGGCTCGCCCGAGCAGCGCGTCGAGGAGCAGGACCGCGACGGCATGGACGCCGAGGTGCTGTTCGCGGCGATGGTGGCGGGGCCGGTGTTCTGGCGCAACATCAGCCATGACGAGGTCTACAAGGCGGTGATCCGCGGCTACAACGACTGGCTCGCCGAGGAATATTGCGCGGTTGCCCCCGATCGCCTGATCGGCATGGGCGTCATCCCGATCACCAATGTCGACGACTCGATCGCCGAGATGGCGCATTGCAAAAAGCTCGGGCTGAAAGGAATTTTGCTGGGCGCGTTGCCCGGCGCCAAGGGCTACCCGACACCGGAAGACGACAAGTTCTGGGCCGCCGCGGTCGATATGGACATGCCGGTCACCGTGCACGTCCAGTTCTATCGCACCGGCGCCCGTGCCTCACAGCCGACCTTCAAATACCCGAAGGAAGACCCGGTCATCATGCAGCGGCTGCGCCGGCCGTTTCTCGAATGGCTGTGCAATTTCGGCCTGGCGCCGTCGGTCAGCATCGCCCAGCTGGTTTTGGCCGGGGTGTTCGAGCGCCACCCGAAATTGAAGGTGTTCTTTGCCGAGACCCGGCTCGGCTGGGTCCCGTTCTGGCTCGAGCATATGGATTTGTGGTACCAGCGCCATCTCGGCTGGGCGCAGGAATATCTGGGCTTCCAGCCATTAAAGGAATTGCCGAGCCACTATGTCCGCAATCACGTCTATTTCAGCGTGCAGTACGAGCGGGTCGCGATCGAGGAGCGCCAGCATGTCGGTGTCGACCGGATCATGTTCGCTACCGACTTCCCGCACATCGAATGCGAGTGGCCCAACTCGCGCCCATTGATCGACAAGATCTACGCCGACATCCCCGAAGCCGACAAACGCCGGATCTGGGCCGACAACTGCGTCGAATTCTTCCGGCTGGATCGGCGCCCGGCGCATTAGGTCGCTCGGGGCGCGGCTCTGTTAGCGCAGCACCGGCCAGGGTCCGGGACCGAGAAAATCCTCGCGCTTGACCGCGGCGAAGGCGACCTCGACGCGCCCATCGTCGACGCCGGCGGCGGCCGTGACCTGCATCGCACAGGCGCGGCGACGATCTCCGGTTCTTGCGGTTCCACCTGCTATCGCCTCCGCAACCGACGGCTTATGCTGGCTGCGGCATCATGGCACAGGAGAAGAAGAGGGTGGTGGACCTGCCTCCCGGATTTCGGCTTACCATTGAGGATCGGCCCTCAGCTCAAGATTGGGAAAGGCTCGGCCTCTCTCTCGACGCGTACAACCGCGAGTTTCTCGGCGAGACCGGCTTCTCCAGAATGGGCTTTTTCGTGCGCGCCGACGACGGCGAGATCATGGCCGGCCTCGTCGGCACGACATACGCCGGCTGGCTGTTTGTCGCCGAGCTTTGGGTGCATGCAGATTTGCGTCGTCGCGGCATCGGTAGCCAGCTGTTGACCTTGGCTGAGCGACGCGCGGTAGAGCTCGGCTGCCACTCGGCGATGCTCGACACGTTTTCGTTTCAGGGTCCGGAGTTTTATCCGCGCTTCGGGTACGAGGTCTACGGCTCGCTCGACTACCCGCCTGATCACAAACGCTTGTTCCTGAAAAAGAGACTCTTGCCGGAGACCCGATGAGCCGCCCTCTCGACCGATTGCTGGCGATCATGGCGCGGCTGCGCGACCCCGAGCGTGGCTGCCCGTGGGACCGCGAGCAGGATTTCGCGACCATCGCCCCCTATACGATCGAGGAGGCCTATGAGGTCGCCGACGCGATCGCCCGCGGCGACATGGCGGGGCTGAAGGACGAGCTCGGCGACCTGTTGTTTCAGGTCGTCTTTCACGCCCGCATCGCCGAAGAGGCCGGGCATTTCGCCTTTGACGACGTCGCCGCGGCGATCGCCGACAAGATGGTGCGCCGCCACCCGCATGTGTTCGGCGATGCGCAGATTGCTTCGGCCGCGGCGCAGAGCGAGGCTTGGGAAACTTACAAGGCCACGGAGCGCCAGGCCCGCGCCGCGGCCGCCGGCACGCGCGAGAGCGTGCTCGACGGCGTGGCGTTGGCGCTCCCTGCCCTGCTGCGCGCCGCCAAGATCCAGAGCCGTGCAGCGCGGATCGGCTTCGACTGGCCCGGTTCCGGTTGGGCTGGGGCGCGCCCGGTCATCGCCAAGCTCGCCGAGGAGACCGCCGAGCTCGAAGCCGAGCTGGCGCCCGGCGCCGATGGGGACTCCGATCCCGAAAAAATCGAGGACGAGATGGGCGACGTCCTGTTCGCCGCCGCCAACCTCGCGCGCAAGCTCGATCTCGACCCGGAAGCGGCATTGCGCCGCGCCATCGCCAAGTTCGAGCGCCGCTTTCGCCAGGTCGAGACGCTCGCCGCCGAGCGCGGCACAGGCCGCGACCTCGACGCGCTGGAGGCTCTGTGGCAACTGGTCAAGCGACGCGAGACATCGCTTCGGCTCGAGTCGGTGATCGACGCCCTACCCGCCGAGTTCGAGGCGATGCGGGAGGAAGCTCGCGCTGAAGGACATCGCATGCTCGATGCTCTTGCTACCGAGTGGGCCTCTGGCGTCCAGCGGTTCGACCGGCAAGGCGAAGCGCTAATTGCCGCCTATATGGATGGCGCGCTGGCCGGCATCGGGGGGATTACGCTCGAACCGGCAATCGCCGGCGCGCTGCGCATGCGCCGGTTTTACATCCGAGCCCCGTTTCGACGCAGCGGCGTCGCCCGTAAGCTCGCCACCGTCCTGCTTGAACCTCATGCCGCAAAGCGGCTCACCGCCAATGCTGCCGCCGGCAGCGAAGCGTTCTGGGAAGCGCTCGGCTTTGTTCCGGATCGGCGCGACGGGCGCACGCATATCCGAACCCGCTGAAGCGCGTCGTTAGTGCAGCCGCTGCTGGTGGCGCAGGCGGGCGAGGTCGGCGTCGCTGAGGCGGACCGAGAGGTGGGCGGCCTCGCCGTCGTCGCGGCGGCCGAGGACCTCGCCATGGCGATAGATCCACGCCAGGGTCTTGCCGTCGCTCAACGGGATATCGAGCCGCACCCGGTGAATCTCGCTTTGCAGCCGGCGGTCGAGCAGCGCCAGCAGCGCCTCGCAGCCCTCCCCGGTCGCCGCCGACAACGCCACGGTCTGAGAATTTCGCAAGGCGTGGTTTTCGAGGCTGGCGCGCTGGGCGGGGTCGAGCAGGTCGATCTTGTTCATCGCCTCGATCAGCGGGTCCTCGGCCGCCCCATCTAATCCAGAATCCGCGAGCGCCGGGTCGGCGAGCCCCAGATCGCCCAGCACTGCCAGCACGTCCTGGGCCTGGGCCTCGCTGTCGGGATGATGGGCGTCGCGGACGTGGATGATGATGTCGGCCTCGGTAACCTCTTCGAGGGTGGCGCGGAAGGCAGCGACCAGATGGGTCGGCAATTCGGAGATAAAGCCGACCGTGTCCGACAGGATCGCGGTACGGCCCGACGGCAGCTCGAGCCGCCGCATGGTCGGGTCGAGGGTGGCGAACAGCATGTCGCCGGCGGTCACCGCCGACCGGGTCAGTCGGTTGAACAGGGTCGATTTGCCGGCATTGGTGTAGCCGACCAGCGCCACCACCGGATAAGGCACCCGGCGGCGCGCTTCGCGGTGCAAGGCGCGGGTCCGCCGGGTCGCGTCGAGCTCGCGTTTCAGCCGCGCGATGCGCTCGCCGATCAGCCGCCGGTCGATTTCGAGCTGGCTCTCGCCGGGACCGCCGAGAAAACCGAACCCGCCGCGCTGGCGCTCGAGATGGGTCCAGGAACGCACCAGCCGCGAGCGCTGATAGGACAGCGCCGCCAATTCGACCTGCAGGCGGCCCTCATGGGTGCGCGCCCGCGCGCCGAAGATCTCCAGGATCAGGCCGGTGCGGTCGATCACCTTGGCCTGCCAGCTTTTCTCGAGATTGCGCTGCTGCACCGGCGACAAGGTGCCGTCGATGACGACGAGCCCGATCTCGTTTTCGCTGATCAGTTCGCGGAAATTGGCAACCGTCCCGCTGCCGAGCAGGCTCGCCGGGCGCGGACGGGCGATGCGCGCGATCTCGGCGCGGACGACGTCGAGGTGGATCGCCTGGGCGAGGCCGACCGCCTCCTCCAGGCGCGCTTCGATCGATCGGGCCTGGGCTTGGGCCACGCCGTGACCAGGTGCTGATTTCGACGCCGGATGAACGACGAGCGCGCGGCCGGTCGAGCCGCCGTTGGCGAGCGAAACCTTGTCCTCTACCCGGTTCAGGATTCTTCGCTCTCCCTGCCCGGCTCGAACAGCTGGATCGGCTGCGCCGGCATCACTGTCGATATCGCGTGCTTGTAGACGAGCTGCGAATGTGCGTCGCGCCGCAGCAGCACGCAAAAATTGTCGAACCAGGTGATGATCCCTTGCAGCTTAACGCCGTTGACGAGAAAGACGGTAACGGGTGTCTTGTTCTTGCGGACGTGGTTCAGAAACACATCCTGCACATTTTGTGATTTCTCCGCAGACATGGGTATCCCCCATTCGCTTTTTGGAGCCGAGTTGGGCCCGACTCACGCCAAACCGGCCAGCACCGGGTGAAGCCGCCGGGCCGCCGGTACGAAGATGGGCTCGCCAAGGTAAATCACAAGCCCCGCATAAAGTGAAACAGCGCCGCGGGATCGGCAAACGTCAGGCGCGGCGTGCACTCACGCATTTCCTCCGAGGTTGGCTCGCCCCCCAGCAGAACCGGCACGCAGCCGCTGTTGCCGGCGCATTCCATGTCGACGCCGGTATCGCCGACAAACCACACCGCTTCCCCGGCGGCAATCCCGCTCGGCCCCAGCGCCAGCCGGACCGGGGCGGCGTCGGGCTTGTCGACCACGGCGTCCCCGGCGCCGACGATCTTGCCGAAATGGCGCGACCAGCCGAGGTGATCGGCCTCGCGCCGCAACAGGGTGCCGGTCTTGTTGCTGACGACCCCGAGAAAGATGCCCTCGCCGGCGAGCCGGCCGAGCAACTCGCCGCGGCCCGGCAACGGCGCCAGGCGTTCGAGGTGGATCGCGCGAAAGCGGTCGAGATAGATGTCTCTGGCCTCCTCCCAGCGCGCGCCGAAATGCACCGGAAAGCTTTCGCGCAGGCTGAGGCGCACCCGGGCCTTGGTCTCGGCCAGCGTCCACGCCGGCTTGCCCATCGCCGCCATGACCAGGTTCAGCGCTTCGTGAATTGTCGCCCAGCTGTCGACGAGCGTGTTGTCCCAGTCGAACAGGATGGCGCGCGGGCGCACGAGATCCGGCAGCGGCGCAACCGTCATGCCGCCGCCGTATGCGCGAGGTAGGCCCTGCGCGGCGCCCGGCTGAGCGGCCCGGGGGTGCCGTCGCCAACGGGCTCGCCGGCGATGCCCACGACCTCGAAATACACCCCGGCCGCGCGGTGCGGCAGGTACTGGCCGTTTACATCGGCGACGCGCGACATTGGTCCTGGGCCTTATATGACGAGCAGTCCATCCGGGTGATTGACATTGTACGATTCATAGGGCCCGACATTGCCGTCGATTACCAGCGTATCCCCATTCCCAAATCCAAGCGTTAGGGTACCATTTCGTTTCACTGCAACTTGGGTTATTCGCTGCAGAAGCAGTCGCATCAGCTGCGACCCCGACAGTGGAAAGTGGGATCCCTCGGGCGCGACGCGGTGCTCTTTGGTAATGTGCGTAAACGACCCTTCGATTTGTTGACGGATTAATGGCCTGCCATCCGCTATTTGCCATCGGCTTCTCCAGCCGCCAATAGCCATTGGGATAATAGGGCGATGGCGGCATCACACGAACGCGCCAACCCGCAGGAATGGCGCTCGGCGGCGGCTGGGGCGGGTTCGTGGGCGCCCGGAAATCAGCTGGACGGCCTCCGCGTGCGCCAGCAGCCATGCGCCGGCGCTCATGTTCCGACCTTGAGCGGGCGGTCGTTGCCGAACAGGCCGAGCGATTTCAATTTGCGGTGCAGTGCCGAGCGCTCCATCCCGACAAAGGCCGCGGTGCGGGAGATGTTGCCGCCAAAGCGGGTCACCTGGGCCAACAGATATTCGCGCTCGAACACCTCGCGCGCGTCGCGCAGCGGCAAGGTCATGATTTCGCTGCCGCGGTCCAGCTTGACGACGGTCGGGGCGATCGCGGTGATCTCGTTCGGCAGCATGTCGGCGCGAACCGGCTCGTGCACTTCGCCCGGCGCCATGATCAGGAGCCAATCGACGACGTTGCGCAGCTGGCGCACGTTGCCGGGCCAGGAATAGGCCTGCAACGCCGCCATCGCATCCTCGCCCAATTCGCGCGGGGTCAGCCGCGCGGCTTCCGAGGAGCGCGCCATGAAATGGCGGGCCATCAGTGGGATGTCCTCGCGCCGGTCGCGCAGCGGCGGCACTTTGATCGGCACGACGTTGAGCCGATAGAACAGATCTTCTCGGAACCGGCCGCCGCCGATCTCGGCGGGGAACTCGCGATTGGACGAGGCGACGACCCGGACATCGACCTCGACCCGGCTCGACCCCCCGATTCGCTCGAAAGTCTGCTCCTGCAGCACGCGCACGATCTTGCCCTGGGTTTCGAGCGGCATGTCGGCGACCTCGTCGAGGAACAGGGTCCCGCCATGCGCGCGCTCGAAGGTGCCGACCTTGCGCGGCGCGCCGTCGACGCCGGTCTCGGCGCCGAACAGCTCGATCTCCAGCCGCTCCGGCCGCATCGTCGCGCAATTGACCGGGACGAACGGCCCCTTGGCCCGGCGCGAGCGCAGATGCAGCAGCCGACCCACGACCTCCTTGCCGGCGCCCGGCGGTCCGGTGATCAGCACCCGGCTGCCGGTCGGCGCCGCCTTGTCGATCTGCTGGCGCAATTGGTTGGCCAAGGGCGAGGCGCCGATCAGGTCGAGATCACCGCCGGCGCGCAGCCGCAACTCCTCGTTCTCGCGCCGCAGCAGCGCCGCCTCGATGGCGCGCTCGACGACCAGCAGCAGGCGATCGGATTTGAACGGCTTCTCGATAAAATCGTAGGCGCCGATCTTGATCGCCTCGACCGCAGTTTCGATCGTCCCATGCCCGCTGATCATGACCACCGGCACCGCGGGCATCTCGGCGCGCAGCAGCCGGAGAATCTCGATCCCGTCGAGATCGCTACCTTGCAACCAAATGTCGAGGATGACCAGGGTGGGCTGCCGGGCGTGGATCACCGCCAGCGCCTGGGCGCTGTCCGCCGCCTCGCGCGTCGCGTAGCCCTCATCCTTGAGCACGCCCGCGATCAGCATGCGGATGTCGGCTTCATCGTCGACGATCAGGATGTCATGCGCCATGGCCGACCGCACTCAACTCCAGCTTCTGGTCGGCGCCGTCCGGACCTTCCGCCGCGCGCGCCTCGGCGGCGAACACCAGCTTGACCCGCGCCCCGTCCGGTTCCCCATCTTCCAGCACCAGCTCTCCGCCGTGATCTTCCATGATCTTCTTGACGATGGCGAGGCCCAAACCGGTC
Source organism: Allostellaceae bacterium (assembly GCA_036008325.1). Lineage (GTDB taxonomy): Bacteria > Pseudomonadota > Alphaproteobacteria > ATCC43930 > CGMCC-115725 > AP-15. Next base: position 9,299 of record DASYNW010000058.1, on the reverse strand, counting down.
CCCTTCGCCCGCGTCGTCACATAGGGCTCGGTCAGCCGCTCGCGGCCCTGGCGCGGCAGGCCCTTGCCGTTGTCCTCGACGATCACCGCGGCTTGGCCTGCGGCCTCGATCACCGACACGCGGATCTGTCCGGCGGCCCCGCCGCCGTGCTCGGCGATTCGCGCCTCGATCGCCTCGATAGCATTCTTGACGATGTTGACCACCGCCTGCCCAACCAGGCGAGAATCGCAGCTGACCGCGACCGGGCCATCCGGAAAGCTCGTCTCGAACGCGATCTCGCGGTGCGCTGTGCGCTGCAGGAATACCGCGCGATGCACGATTTCGGCCAGATTCTCCGGCTTGAGGACCGGCGCCGGCATCCGCGCGAACGACGAAAATTCGTCGATCATCCGGCCGATGTCGCCGACGTGGCGGATGATCGTGTCGGTGCAGATGGTAAAAGTCTCGGGGTCCTGCTTAATCTCTTTGAGGTAGCGGCGGCGCAGCCGTTCCGCCGCCAGCTGGATCGGGGTCAGCGGATTCTTGATCTCATGGGCGATGCGCCGGGCGATGTCGGCCCAGGCCGCCTTGCGCTGCGCCGACAGCAGTTCGGTGATGTCGTCAAAGGTCACGACAAAGCCGCTGATCTCATGGTCGCCGTGCTCGGCGGCGATGCGCACCAGCAGCGTGCGGGTGCTGTTGCCGCGGGCGAGCTGAACCTGCGACTGCGCCAGGCGGTCGGGGCGGCGCTCGGCCTCGCCCAGCAGCACCGCCATCTCGGGCGCGACTTCGGCGAGGTCCTGCCCGATCGACAGTTCGAGATCGACCCCGAGCAGCGCCGAAGCCGAGCGGTTGGGCAGGTTGACCCGGCCGTTGCGATCGAGCCCGATCACCCCGGCCGAGACGCCGGTCAGCACCGTTTCGGTGAAGCGGCGCCGCTCGTCGAGCTGCCGATTGGCCTCCCGCAGCTCGCGCTGCTGGCTTTCGATCTGGTTGGTCATCCGGTTGAAGGCCCGGCTCAACGAGGCGAGCTCGTCGTCCTTCTCGCCTTCGGGCACCCGGGCCGCGAGATCGCCGGCGCGCACCTGTTCGGCGGCGACCGCGAGGCGGCTGATCGGGACCGCGAGCTGGGTCGCGAAATGGATCCCGACCGCCACCGCGGCGACCAGGAACAGCATCGCCACCATCAGGAAAATCAGGGCGAAAGTCACCTGGAACCCTGATCGCCGACTTTCCATCTTCTGGTATTGCGCTGCGGCGCGCTGCGTCTCCTCGATGTGGTTCAGCACCCGCGCCTCGATATAACGGCCGACATAGAGATAGACATGGCCGAACCCATCGAGACGAACCAGCGCGCGCACCCGGTCATCGTTGTCGTTGGTCATGATCGCGACGTCGCCCTGGTCGGCGACGTGCATCGCATCGCTCGGGACCGGCTCGAAGCCGAGCGCGAATGACAGGCTCGAACGCGCCAGCACATGGCCGGCCCGGTCAAAGACCATCGCTTCGGTCAGCCCGCGCAGGGCCGCCTGCGCCGACACCACCTGCTCCAGGCGGCGCGGGTCGAGCTCGAGCTCGGCGGCGTTGCGATTGAGGTCGTTGGCCATCGCCAGGGCATCGGCGCGAATCGCCTGCTGGTGCTCGTGCAGATAGGCTTCGGCGACAACCACCGATTCGGAGATTGCCGTGCGCACCTTGTCGCTGAACCAGGATTCGACGCCGTAGCTGAAGAACAGATACGAGAACACCGCGACGATGATCGTCGGCAGCACCGCGATCAGGCTGAACAGCACCACCAGTCGGATCTGCAACCGCGAACCGGCGAGGCCGCGCCGCCGCTCGGCCCACACCTGCAAGAGCCGCTTGGCGATCAGCGCGCCCAGCGCCAGCAGCAGGACGAGGTCGAGGTTGAGCAGGGTAAGGACGGCATTGGGGTGCGGACCGAACGGCAGGGTCCCGGTCAACGCCAGATATGTCGCAACGCCAGAGCCCAGCGCCGCCGTCGACAGGCCAAAGGCGAGTGTGTGCCGCAGGCCGATACGGCCGGCCCATCTCCGAACCCGCCGCATCGCTTTCATGCAAAACCTCGACCCGGAAATCGCCGCGAGGCGCTCAGGATCGCAGGCCCGCCGCCTCTGCCGATCCCGGCAAAGCGCCCGGGCGAAGGCCAAGCGGCCCACGAACCGCGGGCGCAGCAGGGCTACTTTAGTCCGCGTACGACTGGAATGTCCAACTCGCGGATCTTTTTGCGCAAGGTGTTGCGGTTGAGGCCCAAGAGATGGGCGGCCTTGATCTGGTTGCCGCGGGTCGCACCCAAGGTCAGGACGATCAGCGGCCGCTCGACTTCGCGCAATATCCGGTCATAGAGCCCGGCCGCCGGCAAGCCGCCTTTATGCGCGGCAAAGTAGCCGCGGATGTGGCGCTCGACCGCGCCGCCGAGCCCCTCGCCGGCTTGTGTGTCGACTGCATCGGCGCCGGCCGGCGCATCGCCGAGCTCGGCATCGATGATCGCCGCGCCGATCACCTCTTGCGAGTAGAGGGCGGCCAATCGCCGGATCAGATTTTCGAGCTCGCGCACATTGCCGGGCCAGCGATAGGCCCGCAGCCGCTCCATCGCGACCTCGTCGAGCCGCTTCGGCGGCAGCCCTTCGCGCACCGCCAATGCCGAAAAATGCCGTACCAGCGCCGGGATGTCGGCGCTGCGCTCGCGCAGTGGCGGCAGGCGAATCGGCGCCACGTTCAGGCGATAGAACAGGTCTTCGCGGAACAGCCCCTGGCGGATCAGGTGGCGCAGATCATGATGGGTCGCGGCGATGACCCGGACATCTGCCCGGATCGGGACCCGCCCGCCGACGGCGCTGAACTCGCCCTCCTGCAGCACCCGCAACAGCCGGGTTTGCGCCTCGAGCGGCATGTCGCCGATCTCGTCGAGAAACAAGGTCCCGCCCTGCGCCTGCTCGAAGCGGCCCATGCTGCGCGCGGTAGCGCCGGTGAACGCGCCCTTTTCGTGGCCGAACAGCTCGCTTTCGATCAGCTCGCGCGGGATCGCCGCCATGTTGATCGCAACAAACGGACCGTTGCGGCGCTTGCCGTAATTGTGCAGGGCGCGGGCGACCAGCTCTTTGCCGGTGCCGCTCTCGCCCATGATCGTCACCGTCAGATCGGTGCCCATCAGCCGGGCGACGAGACGATAGATATCCTGCATCGCCGGCGACCGGCCGATCAGCGGCAGCTGCTCCTCGATATCGTCCTCGCCGCCGTTCGGCGCCCCGTCATGCGGGGCGGTCAGCGCGCGCTCGACGACCATGACGAGCTCGCGCAGGTCGAACGGCTTGGGCAGGTATTCGAAGGCGCCGCGCTCGGTCGCCTTGACCGCGGTCAACAGAGTATTCTGCGCGCTCATCACGATGATCCGCAATTCGGGGCGAATCTTCTTGATGCGCGGGATCAGATCGAGGCCGTTTTCGTCCGGCATGATCACGTCGGTGATGACGAGATCGCCATCGCCGTCGGCGATCCAGCGCCACAGGGTGGCGGCGTTGCCGGTCATCCGCACCTCGTGCCCGAGCCGGAGCAGCGCCTGGTTCAGCACCATCCGGATCGCGCGATCGTCGTCGGCCACCAGGATCGTCGAGGTCATCACCCGATACCGTCTTACGCGACCACCGGCAGAAACACCCGGAACACGGTTCGGCGGGGCTGGCTGTCAAATTCAATGACGCCGCCGTGGTCACCGATAACCTTGGCCACCAATGCAAGACCAAGGCCAGTTCCGTTGCGCTTGGTCGTCACAAACGGATCAAACAGATAGGGGCGCATGTCCTCGGGAATGCCGGACCCGTTGTCGCTGACCGCCACCATCAGCGGCAGATGCCGGCGGCCTTCTCCGGCCGGGCCGGCGAGGCGCAGCCCGTGGCGGTAGCCGGTGCTCAGCACGATCTCGCCCTCAGCCCCCGATACCGCCTCGGCGGCGTTTTTGACAACGTTCAAAAACACCTGGACCAACAGGTCGCGATTGCCGTGCACCGCCGGCAATGACGGGTCGTACTCCTCGACAAAGCGCACATGGCGGGCAAAGCCGGACTGGGCCAGCTTGCGCACCCGTTCGAGCACCTCGTGGATATTGACCGCTTCGCGCTCGATCGGGCGATGGTCGGAAAACGCTTCCACCCGATCGACGAGCGCGACGATGCGGTCGGTCTCGTCGCAGATCAGGCGGGTCAGCTCGCGCCCGGCCGCGTCGGCGTCCTGCTCCAGCAGCTGGGCCGCGCCGCGGATCCCGGATAGCGGGTTTTTGACCTCGTGCGCCAGCATTGCCGCCATCGCCGTCATCGAGCGGGCGGCGTTGCGGTGGGTCAGCTGGCGGTCGACCTTGTCGACCATCGTGCGCTCGTGCAGGGTCAGCACCAAGAGGTCCGCGGCTTCCCCGGCCAACGCCCCCTGGATCGTCAGCGAGCGGCTGCCGAACCGCGCGCCTTCGAGCGGCATGTCGTATTCCGAGATCGTGTTGCCGCTGCGCCAGACCGCGTCGACCAGCCCCAACAGCGGGCTGTGCGGGGCAACGAGATCGGCGAGCGCGCTCCCCCGCAGTGCCGCAGCGCCCAGGCCGAAGAACTGCTCGGCCGCGGGGTTGACCAGGCGGATGTCGCCGGTGCGGTCGATGACGATCACCGGGTCGGCAAGCGCGGCGAGCACTGCGGCGGCCTCCGGCTGGGTCTCGGCAACCGGGCGCGCAGGGCCGCCACGCCGCCGGAAAGGCGCCTTGATCATGCCGCCTGCCGGGCCAAAAGCGGGTCGTAGAACGCACCGATCAGCGCCCTCACCCGCGTCGGGTCGACCGTCTGGTTGACCGCCGCGCGGAACTCGGCCGAGCCCGGCAGGCCTTTCGAATACCAGGCGACATGCTTGCGGGCGATGCGCGAGCCGACCTCGCTGCCGTAATGGACCAGCATCTCCTCGTAATGCTCGAGCACGATGTCGCGCTGGGCCGCGAGCGCCGGGTCGGGGACATGCCGGCGGCTTTGCAGCCAGGCGATCACCTGATGCACGAACCACGGCCGGCCATAGGCGCCGCGGCCGATCATCAACCCGTCGGCGCCCGATTGCTCGAGCGCCTGCTCGGCGTCATCGAGGGTGACGATGTCGCCATTGGCGACGACCGGGATCGTCACCGCTTCCTTGACCCGGCGGATAAAGGCCCAATCGGCCGACCCGGCGTAGAGCTGGCAGCGGGTGCGCCCGTGCACGGTAATCATGCGAATGCCGCAGGCTTGCGCAATCCGGGCGAGATTTGGCGCGTTGCGGCTCGTCTCGTCCCAGCCGGTGCGCATCTTCAAGGTGACCGGCAGGTCGACCGCGCCGACCGTGGCTTCAAGAATGCGTGCGGCCTGGCGCTCGTCGCGCATCAAGGCCGAGCCGGCGTGGCCGCCCACCACTTTCTTGACCGGGCAGCCGAAATTGATGTCGATGACCCGGGCGCCGCGATCGGCGTTGAGCTTTGCCGCCTCGGCCATGACCCGCGGCTCGCAGCCGGCGAGCTGCACCGCCATCGGCTGCTCCTCGGCGCAGCTTTTCGCCATGATCATCGACTGCCGGGTCTGGCGGATCATTGCCTCGCTGGCGATCATCTCGGAGACGACTAGACCGGCGCCCAGGCGCTTGACCAGCCGGCGAAACGGCAGGTCGGTGACGCCCGACATCGGCGCCAGGATCACCGGGGCTTCAAGGGTCAACGAGCCAAGCTGAATGCCCATGATTTGAGCAGAGACTATACATGCCTATAGATTAGGCAGATAGTAATCCGTTTCCTTTTGCGGTGCAACATAAACCGAAGCCGCGCCCGGACGTGGCGGAAACGCCGCCGATGCGCTAGTTTTGCGCATGGCTTCCGTCTATGCGCTCGTCGTCGCGGCCGGCCGGGGCAGCCGGTTCGGCGGCGCCCTGCCGAAGCAATATTTGCCGTTGGCCGGGGCCACGGTGCTGCGCCACGCGGTGGCGGCTCTGGCCCGGCACCCGCGGGTGACAGGCGTGCTGGCGGCGATCCGGCCCGAGGACCGGGCGTTGTTTGATGCTGCGGTCGCCGGCCTGCCGATGTTGCCGCCGGTCGCCGGCGGCGCCACCCGACAGGATTCGGTGCGGCTCGGGCTCGAGGCGCTGGCGGCACATCGGCCGGTCTGTGTGCTGATCCATGACGGGGCGCGGCCCTTTCCCGACGCCGCGCTGATCGACCGGGTCATCGACGGGCTCGAGCGCGGCCCGGCGGCGATCCCATGCCTGCCGTTGCGCGACACGATCAAGCGTGCTGAAAGCGGAGCCATCCGGGCCACCGTCGACCGCGCCGAATTGTGGCGCGCGCAGACGCCGCAGGGCTTCCATTTCGGGGCGATCCTCGCTGCCCACCGCGCCGCCGCGGGGCATCAGCTGACCGACGATTCGGCGGTCGCCGAGGCGGCCGGCATGACCCCGCTGCTGGTCGCCGGCAGCGCGGATAATCTGAAGCTGACGACGGCGGAGGATCTCGCCGCCGCCGAGCGGCTGATCGCGGCGCGGCTGGGCGATGTGCGCGTCGGTCAGGGGTTTGACGCGCACGCTTTCGGGCCGGGCGACCGGGTCTTCGTCTGCGGCGTCGAAATTCCGCACGGCGCCGCGCTCGTCGGCCATTCCGATGCCGATGTCGGGCTTCATGCGTTGACCGACGCAGTGCTGGGCGCCATCGGCGCCGGCGATATCGGCATGCATTTCCCGCCGAGCGACCCTCGCTGGCGCGGCGCCGCCTCCGACCGGTTCCTGCGCCACGCCGCCGATCTGGTGCAGGCGCGCGGCGGCATCGTCGCCGCGGTCGACGTCACGATCATATGCGAACGGCCGAAGATCGGCCCGTGTCGCGCGGCGATGGTCGAGCGGGTCGCGGCAATCCTCGGCATCGCCGCCGAGCGCGTCAGCGTCAAGGCGACGACCACCGACCGCCTCGGCTTCACCGGCCGCGGCGAAGGCATCGCCGCGCAAGCCGTCGCCACAATCCGCCTGCCGCTGTAGATGCCTGCGGACCCATCGACCTTCGTCATGGCCGGACGTGATCCGGCCATCCACGAGGCGCTTCGTTGCCGCTCGATGGATGACCGGGACAAGCCCGGTCATGACGACCAAGAAAGCTGAAACCGGCGATCGCATCGCAAACCCGCTTCGGCCTGCCGTCATGGCATCCGGCGGTCCTGCTCGCGACCTGGTTCGGTGTCGGGCTATTGCCGGGCGCGCCGGGAAGCTGGGGATCGCTCGCCGCCCTGCCCTTCGCCTGGGTCATTGCGACCTTCTGGGGCGCCCCGGGCCTCGCCATCGCCGCCGCGATCGTGTTCCTCGCCGGCTGGTGGGCCGCCCGTGCGGTCGTCAGGGCGAGCGGCATTGAGGACCCAGCCGCGATCGTAGTCGACGAGGTCGCCGCGCAATGGCTGGTGCTGCTGACGGCACCCCGCGATCCCCTGGGCTGGGCGATCGCCTTCGCGCTGTTCCGCATCTTCGACATCTGGAAGCCGTGGCCGGTGCGCTGGGCCGACCGTCACATTCATGGTGGCTTCGGCATCATGCTCGACGATCTGCTGGCAGCCGGCTACGCTGCCCTCGTCTTGTCGGTGCTGTTGGCGATTGGTGGAGCATTCGGTGTTCGACCGTGAAACCCTCGATGTCGCGACTTCGGTGCTCGCTGCCTGCCGCGCCCGCGGCTGGCATGTCGGGACCGCCGAATCCTGCACCGGTGGCCTCGTCGCCGCAGCATTGACCGCGGTCGCCGGCTCGTCCGATGTCGTCGAGCGCGGCTTTGTCACCTACTCGAACGAGGCCAAGGCGGAACTGCTCGGCGTGCCCGCCGAAGTGATCGCCCGGCATGGCGCGGTCAGCGCCGAGACCGCGGCCGCGATGGCCGAGGGGGCGCTCGCCCATGCCCCGATCGATCTCGCGGTGTCGATCACCGGGGTTGCCGGCCCCGGCGGCGGCAGCGCCGACAAGCCGGTCGGCCTCGTCCATTTCGGCCTGGCGCGCCGCGGCAAGACATCCCGCACCGAACACCGGATTTTTCCCGGCGACCGTGCCGCGGTGCGCGACGCCGCCTTGCAGATGGCGCTCGAGCTGCTCGCCGCCGAGGCGCGCAGCTGAGTGAGGAGACCGCCCGAATGAGCAATTTCAACATCGCCGTGGTCCAGCCGCATACCAACCCGCCGCCGGACGACGCAGAAAACGTCGACGACGCGGTCCGCTGGATCGAGCGCGCCGCCGGCGAAGGCGCTGATTTCGTCTGTTTTCCGGAATCCTATCCGGGCCCGTGGCGCATGCCGGCCGCCTATGACCCATCCGCCCGGATCGCCGAGGCGGCCCACAAATTCGCCACCCACGTCGTCTTCGGCACGATGGAGCCGATCGATGACGCCAAACGGACCGCCTACAACCTGACTTGCATGGCCTATCCCGACGGGCGCCGGCCGGTGCGCTACCGCCGCACCCACCCGAACGGCCCGTGGATCTATTCGAGCCGCACCGGCGGTGGCGGGGTGTGGGAATTTGAGTGGGTCCCTGGCAACGAATTCCCGGTGTTCGACACCGTGCACGGCAAAATCGGCCTCGGCATGTGCAGCGAGGTGTATATGCCCGAGGTTTCGCGCGCATTGGCGTTGCGCGGCGCCGAAATCATCTTTCTGCCGGCTGGGCTCAGCGGCGCCGGCAATCTGTGGGAGACCTGGCACACCCTGTTGCGGGCGCGGGCGATCGAGAACCTGGCCTTGGTGGTCTCGACCCGCAACATCTTCGACCCGGCAACCGAGCGCGGGCTGGCGATCATCGCCGGGCCGGAGCGCACCCATTTCGAAAGCATCAATGTCGGGATGTCGGTGGTCAGGGTCAGCCTCGACCGGGTGCGCGAACTGCGCGCCGGCTGGGACGGCAACGACAAGACCGCGTCCTGCGGCACCAAGCAGGGCCTCTTGTCGCAATGGCAGCGCCCCGAGCTCTACGACAGCATCCTGCCGCGCCCAATGCCGGCCGCCGCCGAATAATTACGAGAGGGGCAATCCGATGGGTGCGATCGTCATGGCGGTCAGCCGCAGCCCGCGGCACACTCTTGCGAAGCCGACCCAAGACAGCATCCGCCTGGTGACCGGGCTCGGCGTCGAGGGCGACGCCCATCAGGGCGCCATGGTCAAGCACCGCTCGCGGGTGGCACGCGATCCGACCCAGCCCAATCTGCGCCAGGTCCACCTGATCCACGCCGAGCTGCACGACGAATTGCGCCAGGCGGGCTTCGCCGTGCTGCCCGGATCGATGGGCGAGAACGTCAC
>DASYNW010000057.1:0-19825 GCA_036008325.1 Allostellaceae bacterium | reverse complement strand
TGTCGCCGACACCACGATCGGGCGCAGCCGCGATCACGGGCGCAGCTGGGACACCGAGCCGAAGGGCTTCGCCGTGGCGCCCCGCGCCAATATCGAGGCGCTGACCATGGCGTGCTGGCCCGGCGGCTACGAGCTCTTCGTCGGTGATACCGAGGGCGCCGTGCATATGAGCGAGGATGGCGGCGACAGCTGGACCCGCATCGCCGACGAGGTCGGCTGCGTCACCAAGGGCAACCACGCCGCAGCCCTCCGCGGCGAGATCAGGCCCCACGCCGCTGCGGCGGCGGCGCATTAAAGTCGTCGAAAACCCTCTCCACGCTTCGGGGGGCAGGGAGAGTGAGGTGGGCGCCTGCGCGCTCCGGAGTCCCCTGCCTCTCCCCGGCCCTCTCTGCCCCCGAGGGCAGAGAGGAGGTCAAGCCTCGGTGATCTACGTCCCGGCGTGATCTCAGTCTATTCGAGTCCGCGCTGCCGCAGGTCAGCGCATTTTCACGCCGCGAGTACGCCCGCCATCAATGTGAATAAGGGTCTTGTTGGTAGCGCCCGAGCGGCTCTTCACGTGATCGATGAAGGCTTGCAGCTTCGGCATCATTTGATGGCGGCTGGGATAGTAGAGAAACACACCCGGCGCCATCGGCGCGAAGGGTTCCAGCACGCGCACGAGTTTCCCCGCTTTCACCGCGCCGGCTGCGATCGGCGCGGGCACCTGCGCAAGGCCCAATCCTTCGACGGCCGCGCCAAGCATTGTGGGAGTGTCGTTGGCGATAAAAGGTCCTGAAACGATGACTTCGACGGCCTCGTTGCCGTTGACAAAGGACCAGGGCGTGATCGACCCGTTCGAGCGGCGCATGCGCAGGCAGGCATGCCGGCGCAGATCGTCGATGAGTTCCGGCCGCGGCCGCCGGCGCAGATAGTCGGGGCTGCCGACGACAGTCAGCGGGAACGACGGCGTCAGACGCAGCGCGATCATATCGGCCTCGATGAACTGGCCGAGCCGGATGCCGGCGTCAAATCCTTCGGCAGCGATATCGACCAGATCCGCGCTCGCGGCGATCTCCACCTCGACCTCGGGATAAGCTTGGCAGAACGATGCGATCAGCGGCTCCAGCAGGATCGGCACCACCGCCCGCGGCGCCGTGAGGCGCAACAGTCCGGCAGGCCGCAGTCCGAGTTCGCGTGCGAATTCGCTCGCGGCGACAAGCTCCTCGAAAGCGGGCTTTGCGCGCGAAATGAATCGTTCGCCGGCTTCGGTCAACCCGACACTGCGAGTCGTGCGGATAAAGAGCGCCGCGCCGATGCGTGCCTCGAGCGTGCGTACCGCCTGGCTGATCGCCGATGGCGTCACCCCGAGCTCCGCGGCCGCTCTGCGAAAACTGCGGTGCTGGGCAACGCTCAGGAACGCCTCGACGCCGTCGAGCGCGCCCTGCCTGACTGTGAAGTTCTGCTTCATAGCCCATCAATATTATCGCGACTAATCGCTCGCGGAAAGCGGCCTTACATCTGACTCGCGAATCAGGAACACCGCTGGTATCGAGCCCCAACATTCGCGACGTGCTGGCTATCTCAAAGAACAAAGGTGACTGCGGTGATCGGAGACACGAGACCAATGAAAGCAATCCGTAACGTTGTCTTGGCACTCACACTAACTCTCATTGGCGCTATTTCCGTGGCTCATCCATCCGCTGCCCGAGCACAAGCCACCTCGCCCACAATCACCGGGGTGATGGTCATCCTTACCGTGAAGGCAGGCGTCACGCGCGAACAGGTGATGGCCGTCATGCCGGCTGAAATCCGGGCGACCGTCGAACTCTATCTCAATGGGAAGATTCGTGAATGGTATTCGCGTGGCGATGGTCGCGGAGTCGTATTCTTGGTGGATACGAGAGATGTCGGGGAGGCGCGGACGATCATGGAAGGCCTTCCACTGGGCAAGGAAAATCTCATGGACCACGAGTACATCGCAGTCGGGCCACTCTTGCCGCTCGGTTTGCTCATGGCCAATCCCGCGCCGCAGCAATGAGGGAGTCGCGGTGATGTCGAAGCTTCAGCTGCGCGACCATCAAGGGAGCAGCGCAAAGCGAGACGCGACGTTATCCCGACGCGACATGCTTTGGGCGGCAGGCGCGCTCACCGTCGGTGCCGCATTTGCGGAGCCGTCAATCGCCGCCGCTCCCGAACCAAGCGGGGCCAGCGCTCAGCCGACATCATGGGTGGATCCGGCGATGCCCGAGGTGACGCATCGCATGATCGAGACGAACGGCATCCGCTTGCACGTGGCCGAGCAGGGTGAAGGCCCGCTCATCATCCTCTGCCACGGCTTTCCCGAATGCTGGTATTCCTGGCGCCATCAACTCCCGGCGCTGGCGAAGGCTGGGTTCCGTGCGGTGGCTCCCGACTTGCGCGGTTATGGGCTGAGCGACCGTCCGGAAGAGGTGGAGAAGTATACGATTCTCGATCACATCGGCGACATCGTGGGTCTCGTCGATGCTCTGGGTGCTAAGCAAGCGGTGATCGCCGGCCATGACATCGGCGCCGCGATAGCATGGCAAACGGCGCTTCTGCGTCCCGACATCTTCCGGGCCGTCATCGCTCTCAGCCCGCCGTTCCGCTCGCGGGGGTTTGGCAATTCGGGGCCACCGACGACGCTCATGCCGCGGACCGAGAATGCGGTGTTCTACCAGCTCTTCCTCCAGACTCCCGAGGCGGAGGCGGGGCTAGAGCGCGACCTGCGTCTCACCTTCCGTTACCAATTCTATACGCTTTCGGGCGACAGGCCGCCGTCCGCGGGCGTTGGAGGGCTTCCGCCCGGGATGATGCCTCGGAAGGGCGGCTTCTTGACCGATCCGCCGTCCTTGCCGGCTTGGGTCACGGAGTCAGATATCGACGTTTACGTGAAGGAATACGCGCGAAGCGGATTCCATGATCCCCTCGCCTGGTGGCGCAACATCGATCGCGGCTGGGAGTTGATGGCTCCCTTTGCCGGAGCAAAGGTGACCGTTCCCGCGCTGTACATGGCGGGCAAGCGCGATTTTGTCGCCGCCGTTTTCTCCCAGTCCATCGCGAAGCAGTCGGCACTGGTCCCCAAGCTCCGGCCCCCGATAATGCTGCCGGGCTGTGGTCATTGGACCCAGCAGGAACGTGCGCCGGAGGTCAGCACCGCGATGATCGTCTTCCTTCGGAGCTTGTAGGCGAGGACGTGAACGCAGACGGGGATCGATTAGGGAGTCGCGCCTCGAGTGCTCGCACCGCCTGACTAATAGCAGACGGAGTCACCCCGAGCTCCGCGGCCGCTCTGCGAAAACTGCGGTGCTGCTGGGCAACGCTCAGGAACGCCGCTACGCCGTCGAGCGCGCCTTGCCTGACCGTGAAGTTCTGCTTCATAGCCCATCAATATTATCGCGGATAGTCGCTCACCGAAAGTGGTCGTACATCTGACGTGCAAATCAGTAGTTACGCATGGAGGACCGCTGATGACTGCCGCCGCTGTTCCCGCAGGTATCGTCCCGCCGCGTCCCGCCTGGCGCAGCCTGCTTTGGCTCATCCCGCTGACGGTCCTGTGGATTGTGTTGATCTACTGGCAGCCGCTTATCCCGGCGAGCGGTGTTCCGACCTCGGCACACCAGTTGATGGCCCATGGGGTTATCGCGGTCGGTTTGTGGCTCGGCCTCGAGAGCACCGACCTGACGCCGAGCCAACGCCGCACGACCTGGCTGGCGGTCATGATCCCAGACACCCTTTGGTTCGCTGTCGCCTGGAACGCGGCGATCAATGGCCTCTTCATCACGGGCGCCTCACCCTTACCGTTGCTACCGTTGGCGATCATCCTGCCGGTGGTCATCGGCGCGCCCCTGCTGCTGTTGTCGAAGCGGGTGGGGCAGGTGCTCGACGCGATGCCGGCGACCTGGCTCGTCGCTCTTCAGCTTTACCGCGTATTCGGCAGCTGGGCTCTCGCTGCCTGGCTGCGTGGGGCGTTGCCCGGCGTGTTCGCGTTGCCGGCGGGAATGGGCGATGTGCTGACGGGCCTGTTCGCTGTGCCGGCGGCAATCGCCGTGGCGACCGGCACGGCTCAGGGCCGAAGGGCCGCGATGATCTGGAATATCTTCGGCCTGGCCGACTTCGCCGTCGCGATCACCTTGGGGATGGTCACCTCGCCCGGCCGGTTCCAGCTGATCGTTGCGAATTTGCCGAGCATTGGCGCCGGCGTTTATCCGAATGTGCTGACCCCCGCTTTCGTGGTGCCAAGCTCGATCCTGCTGCACGCGCTGTCGCTGCGCCAGCTGCGCCGGCACGGCCGGGCGGCGGCGGCGCGGCGTTAGACGCGCCTCCACGTCCGAATGTCGCCAACAGAGCAAAACCGACGCCGCGTGCGCGCTGACTGGAATGACCGCTTTCGGCATGATTTTGGCCCATCCGAGGGTATCCCGCAGCGTCCCCTAAAGAACGGCCGCCGCTCGGCGATCGACAAGCGGACGACACGGCGCCCCCGGCATGCCGCCGGCCAGCGCATCCGCAAGCGGATCAAGGAAGCATTCGGCTGGATCAAGACTGTCGGCGGCCGGCGTCAGACCAAGCTGCGGGGCCTGGCCAGAGTGGGGCTGGGCCTTCACCTTCGCCACCGCCGACGATCTGGTGCGGGCCGCCACCCGTTTTATTGGGCGGCGGCTCGCATCGGTTGATGCGCCTTGAGGAAGGTGCGCACGCGGCTGATGGTCCGGTCCCTCAGCTCGGGAGGCTCGCGCCACGGAAATATTGTCACCTCGGCGTTCGGCGCCAAGGAGGCGACATCGACCGAGGTCTGGAGGGGGTGCGCCGGGGTGTCGTCCGGCAGAACCAGCATCGGCGTGCGGCAGTTGCGTATGAAGTCGCGCGACACGCTGTACAGGAAGTCGGGCCGCACGCGGTAGAGGTTGTGCAGGTATTGCTCGACCTGGGCCATCGTCAGGTCGGGGCGCCGCGGCAGCAATTCCGGCGCCCAGACATCCTTGCCGGAGCGGTGCATGACGTCCGGGTCCTCCGGTCGATGCCCGACGGTCTGGCAGAACACGGCGGCGGCGACGCGGTCGGGCGCCCGCTCCATCAGCTTCCCGGCAAAACAGCCGCCGATGCAGTAGCCCATATAGAAGAACTCGCGGATGCCGAGGTGGTCCATCAGCCCCAGCTGGTCGTCGGCGAAGGCGCCCCACGGGTCTTGGGCCGGGATCGGGCCGGTGGATTCGCCGCCATTGGCGTTGCGCTGGTCCATCGTGATGACGCGGAAATCGTTCTTGAACGCTTCCGGCGCGTTGAACACCGCGGTCGGCCAGTTGCTGACCCGCGAGTTCAGGCCGCCGCCCGGGGTGACCAGCAGCGGGAAGCCGGAGCCCGCCTCCTCGTAGCGGATGCGGACGTCGCCCTTTTGGTAGAACGGCATGGCAGTCTCTCCTTTGGCTACGCGAATGCGCTGAGGCTCAGCGTTTGCGCACGAACTTGTCGACGCTGCGCTCGGTGGTCAACCCGGCGTAGATGTCGCCGTGCCGGTCGACGCCGACGCCGTGGACATGGCGGCTCTCCAGGCGGGCGAGCACGTTTCCTTGAGGGTCACGGACGCAGACATAGGCGGGCTTGCCCTCGTCTTCCTGCTCGGCGATGTAGAAATTGCCGTCCTCGCCGCGGGTGATGTCGTTCGGGCCGCCCATACCGGTCCACTCTTCGAGGTAGTCGCCCTCGGGCGAGAAGATCTGGATGCGCTTGTTCGACCGGTCGGCGACATAGAGCCTGCCGGTGTCGTCGAAGGCGATGCTGTGCGGCAGGTGGAACTGGCCCGCAGCGCTGCCCGGTGCGCCCCACGATTTGACCAACCGGCCGTCGCCGGTAAAGCGGTGCACGCGGGAATTGCGATAGCCGTCGGTCACGTAGATGTCGCCGTTGGGGTGCGCCAACATCTCGGTCGGGTGGTTGAACGGGCCGGCCGCGCGCTCGGCGAGCCAGTTGGTGACATTGCCGGTGTCGGAATGCACGCCGCGCTTGCCGAGTTCGAGGAGCGGCTTGCCGTCGAGGGTGAACGATTTCGCCACCGAATCCGAGCGGTCGGTGGTGTAGACCACGTTGCCGACGATCTTGAGGCCATGCGGGTCGGTGACCTCGCCGCTGCCCCACGCGCCGAGGTACTTGCCCTCGCGGTCGAAGATCACGACCGGCGGGTCCTTGCGCTGAAAGACGTAGACCTGGTCCTGCGAATCGGTCGCCACCCGGCTGACCATGCCCATCGACTCTCCAGCCGGCAGCTTGGGGAAATCGCGGATCAGCTCGTAGGTATATTTGCCAGTGCCAATCTGTGCCATTGCTGTCTTCCTTCCTCCCGAAATCACCCGCGGCATCGGCCGCCGCGATTGCGGCCAGCCGATCTCCGCCGCCAAGTTTCGCGCTGTGGCGCCCGCTCCCAGCATAGCCGCGGGAGCGCCTTTACGAAACGATCCTGTCGGCTTGCCAGCTTCCCTCTGGGCGCTGCAGCGCCCCGTGCCGGCTGCTGGCTTTCGGTCTCGGGCAATCCTATGCTGGCGGCCGGCGGTGCGCTTTGGGGAGGCTGCGGATGAAGCCCGAAACGGTCGGCATGTCGTCGGCGCGACTGGTGCGGCTCGACGAAGTGATGCAGCGCCGCTATGTCGATAGCGGCTATCTGCCGGGCATGGTGACCTACGTCTATCGCCAGGGTCATCTCGTCCACACCGGCGTCAGCGGCAAGATGGACATCGAGCGCGGCACAGCGATGCGCGAAGACGCGATCTTCCGCATCTACTCGATGTCGAAGCCGATCACCGCAGTCGCGCTGATGATGCTGGTCGAAGAGGGCCTGAGCGGGTTGGATGACGCCGTCCACAGCCACATTCCCGCCTGGAGGAATCTCGGTGTATACGCGAGCGGCACCCCGTCGCTGCTGGCCGACGCGCCGCCCAGCTTTATGACGACTCCGGTGCTGCGGCCGATGAAAGTCGTCGACCTCGCGACCCATACGTCCGGCCTCACCTACGGCTTCATGATGCGCACCGCGGTCGACGCCGCCTACCGCCGGGCCAAGGTGACCGACCGCCAGACCGCGGACGGGCTGCCGCAGATGATCGACCAGCTGGCCAAGATCCCGCTCGATTTCTCGCCGGGGACGGCCTGGAACTATTCGGTGTCGATCGACGTGCTGGGCTACCTCGTCGAGAAGCTCGCCGGCGTCAGTTTCGGCGAGTTCCTGCGCACCCGGCTGTTCGAGCCGCTCGGCATGAACGACACCGCCTTCTGGGTCCCGCCGGACAAGACCGAACGGTTCGCCTCCTGCTATCAGCCCGAGACCCAGGGTCGCGGGCTGAAATTGCAGGACGACGGCCGCAACAGCACCTATGCCGAGGCCCCGAGGCTGGAATCGGGCGGCGGCGGCCTGGTGTCGACGGCGCACGACTATCTGCGCTTCTGCCGCATGATGCTGAACGGCGGCGCCCTCGACGGCGTGCAGATTCTCAGTCCTAAAACGGTCGCCCTGTTCAGCCTGAATTATCTGCCCCAGGGCAGGGAGATCGCCGACATGGCGCTGCCGGGAATGTTCAGCGAGTCGGGCTATGCCGGGGTCGGCTTTTCGCTCGGCTGCGGGGTCAATGTCGACGTCGCCAAGACGCGGCTGCCGGGCTCGCTCGGCGAGTATTTCTGGGGTGGTGCGGCCGCGACCGCCTTCTGGATCGATCCCCGGGAAGAGCTCGCGGTCGTGTTCATGACCCAGGTGATCGGCAGCGAGGCGCGGCTGGCCTTGCGCCGCGACTTGCGCACTCTGGTCTACTCGGCCATGACCGACGCGTTCGCGTAGCGCCGATCACGGCCGGGGCCTTTGCGGAGCGGCAGAGCTGACCCCTGCCGCCCCGGCGATTTGGCAAGCCCGTGTTAGCGGGCGGCCATCGCTGGCGCCGGCCGGTTTGCCCGCAGGAAGGTGCGCACGTGGCGCACCGCCAGCGGGATCTTGTCCGGGGTGTCCTTCCACGGGTAGAGGCTCGCCTGCGCGTTCGGCGCCAAGAGCGCGCTCTCCATGGCGACGGCGTAGGGGTGCGCCGGGACGTCGTCCGGCAGGACCAGGATCGGGGTTTGGCAGTCGCGCACGAAATCGCGGGTCACGGTAAAGACGAAATCGGCGTTGGCGCGGTACATCTTGTTGAGGAAGGCGTCGACCATCGCCATCGTGATGTCGGGCCGGCGCTCGCACAATGCCGGGCCCCAGCCCTTGATGTTGTTCTGGTGGAAGAGGTCGGGCAGCTCTGGCCGGAACCCGCTCGGCTGCGCCAAGACGGCGGCGGCGACGCGCCGGGGCGCCCGCTTCAACAGGTTCCAGATAAAGGGGCCGCCGATGCAAAAGCCCAGCACCAGGAACTCGCCGATGCCGAGGTGATCCATCAGCCCGAGATGGTCGTCGGTATAAGCGTCCCACGGCCGGCCGGTTTCGAGGGGCCCTGAGGACTGGCCGCCATTGCCGTTGCGCAAATCCGCCGCGATGACGCGATATTCGCGCTTAAACTCGTCGATCGGGTTGAACGGGTGGGTCGCCAGCCCGGCGACCGTCGAGTTCAACCCGCCGCCGGGGATCACCAGCAGCGGAAAGCCGGAGCCAGCCTCTTCATAATGAATGCGAACATCGCCTTTTTCATAGAACGGCATCGCGTTTCTCCTCGCCTGTGTGGCTACGCCTACCACCCGCCTCGACCAGCGGAGTGCGTACCTGCCGGGATGCTAAGCCCAAACCCGCAGAATTTCCGCAAGCTTTTCGGCATCGCCGGTGGGTGGCTAGTGAACCTGCGCTCCGAATTTCCGACAAATTTGGCCGCATGGCGCGGCTCAAGGGCCAGGTCGAACCGATCGCCGCAGACCGCGGCGCGCCGGTCGATGCCGAGCTCGCCGTCCTCCTGGGCCGCAACGGCGGTGTGCACGGCAAGCGTGGTCTTGCCGCTGCCGCCGTTCTGACTGAGGAAAAGCTAGGGTGTGCACGGTCATCGCCTACCATGGCGCCGTCATCGAGCTGGGTGAAAGTGCCGAGGGTGATCGCCATCAGAGGTTTCCTTTCGGTGGTTCGCCGGGACCGTCCCGGCGATGTCTCGGGGCTCGGAGACCGCAACGGCGCCGCCGTCAGCGCGGGCAGCGGCCGGAGTGCCAGCGAAGGACCGGGGAGGCGGAAAAATTTCCCCGGCCGGCAACAGAGCCGGCCTCCTCGCGGCCGCTGCGCTCTTCGAATTTTCCCGGTGGACCGGTTGGCGGCGGCGGGCTCTAGCGCTTTGAGAGACATGCCAGGGCCGGGCCTGCGGAAACCGCGACGCGGGACCAGGCGGCGCATCTCAGAAGCATCTGAACCCGGCTCTGAGGGTGCGCTGGCGGATGTTGGCCTCGGCCTGAAGATCAAGCTCGTGCTACGTGTCCGGCGCGACCGGCAGCAAGGCGACCAGCACGCTTGAGAATGCCCTGGCCCGGGCCCGCGAATGAAAGCCGCGCACCCGCAGCTTTGCGACCCATCGGGTGACGAGATCACAGGCGACGAGGTCGAGCGTCAGTGCACCGGGCCGGTCGGCGTTGGGTTCGCCATCTGCTCGACGGTATCGGTGATCCGGCGCCAGGTCGCCGCACCGTCGCCATCGCCTTTTTCGAGGTTGCCGGTGCGCCTGGCGCTTTCCTTGTGGGCGTTGTCCCCGAAGCGCTTGAGCATCAGCAGCGCTGCCCGCCAGATGTCGATTTCAGTGTCGTCAACCGACTTCCACCGATGGCGCTGCGTCGGATGCCGTCGGCGCCTATGCGGCGCCGCCTTGGGGCTCGGCCCCCGTTTCAAGTCGCGGGCGCCAAGGAGCGGGTGGCGATCGAGGAGCGTGGCGAGGATTGCCGGTCCTCGATCTTCGAAAATCGGGTCAACCGCTTTACCGAATTCCTCAAGAAGGCGCGCGACATCGCTCGCGAGGCGCCGGCCGAGATCCCGACCGAAGACGAGCTCGAGGAAATGGAGGAGGCCGATCGGGAACGCGGGGAGCATGTCCCTGAGGCGATCACCTTGGCCGGCAACCCCGAACAGGTTCGGGACGAAAGCGGCGAGCTGGAGCGCCTCGGCGGCTTGGCGCAGGCCGTCGAGGAAATCGTCCGCGAGGTCAGGCTCGCCAAGCTTCACAGCCTCCTCGAAAGCGCGATGCGCGAATAACGGGAATTCCGACGCCTTGGGCGAAATCGCAACGAGCCAGAGCTGCGCGGGCGCGATATTTGGCAAGCCCGGTTGTATCACCGGACAAAAACTGTGAGGCGCGATCCGGGGAAGATTAACCAATGCCGGCGACACGCGGGAGAGGGGGCCTGGCGTGTTGGCGGCGGAACCCGGCTGCCGTCGGTTTTTCTGCCACCGCCGCGCTTTGAGGCGGCGGTAAGTTGGACCAAGTCGCACCCTCTGTTGAGGCGCGGGCAGCGGAATGCCGCTCGTATGATGTGGTGTATCTCTTTATAACTGTCTTCTTATGTCAATACGGCACATTTAACGGTATAAATATGCTGATAAACCCTCTCTTTGCCCTTTCGGGCTTTATCGTCGGTCTTCTGGTCGGATTGACCGGCGTAGGGGGTGGCTCGTTGATGACGCCACTTCTCGTGCTCATTTTTGGGGTCCACCCTACGACAGCGGTCGGGACCGATCTTCTCTATGCGGCGGTGACCAAGAGCGCCGGCGCCGTTGTCCATCACCGGCGGGGAACAATCGATTGGCAGCTGACGCGGCGCCTCGCTACCGGCAGCGTGCCGGCCTCGATCATTACTTTGACCGTTCTTTACAAGCTCGGAGTCCGAGGCGGCGCCTCACCACCGCTGATCACAATGGTGCTCGCCTGTGCGCTAATCGTGACCGCGATCTGTGTCATATCGCACCGCCAGCTGCGAATGTTGACCGCGACCCGCAGCTCGGAGCCGGATCATCGCCGCATCGCTTTCCTAACGACCAGCGTCGGGCTCGTCCTGGGCGTGCTCGTTACTCTGTCATCGGTGGGCGCGGGCGCGCTCGGCATGACTGCGCTGGTTTTGCTCTATCCCCGGACACCGATCGCCAAGCTCGTCGGATCCGATATCGCTCATGCCGTACCGCTGACTCTGATCGCCGGGATCGGCCATTGGCTGCTTGGCTCGATCAATTGGCTGCTGCTCTCGTCGCTGCTGATTGGTTCGCTACCCGGCATCTACGTCGGCAGCCATTTTGCCGCGCGCATATCCGACAAGATTCTGCGCCCGGTGCTAGCCGGGACGCTGTTGTTGGTGGGCATCAGGATGTTGCGCTCGTGAACCGAGAAGTCTCGCTCGAGCCAATAATCGCAGCATCGCCATGAGCGTGAGCTCCGCCTTGGATCACTATTGGCGCGCGCCTTACCACCGTCGGGCTACGAGCCGAGGCTTCATAATATAAGCCGTCCATGTGCAACGCGCCGATGCGCCGTGTCCGCCGTCTGCCACACTGCGCCAAATTAGGAAGGAGAGGGCAACATGTGGTTCGCCTTCAATGGTCGCGCCATCCGGAACTTCCTCGCCCTCCTGTGCATGGAGTTCATCCTCTTTATCGACCGCGTCAACCTGGCCGCCGCCGCACCGGGCGGGGCGCCGACATCACTCTGATCGACGACCCGTTGAAAGCGGAGGAGGCGCTCTCCGACGCACGGCGGCAAGCCGCATGCAGCGCCTGCACGAAGACGATTGGTCGGTCATGCGCTCGGGCAGGAACCATGGGAGGTGGTGCGCTTTCCGGCGATTGCCGAAGCGGACGAGGTGCCACCAGATCGACGCGATCTGGGAACCGCGAACCTTCACCCGCCGAGAGGGCGAGGCCCTGCATCGCGAGCGCGATCCGCTCGACACTCTCGACCATCCACCGCACGGTCGGGGAATACAACTTCGGCGATCAATATCAGCAGGCCCCTGCGCCCCTGGGCGGCGAAATGGTCAAAGCCGAATGGGTCATTGGTGATCGAAATGCCGCCCAGTCCCGATAGCCGCGCCGATCCACCACAATAGCCGCAGTCGCGACCGCATCGATCTGCGGATAGGGCCACAAATCCTTATTCTCCATCGCATCGCGGCTCAGCAGATGGCCGTAAAAGCGGTCGAGCCCAACCAGCGCAGCACCCGCTTCAGCGGCGATCCTCAGGCCGTCGCCGATCACGGTGCCGGCATGACGCATCAGCACCCGGTCTGGCAGCGGCCCGATATACTTGCCGAACGGCTCGGCATTGCCGGGAAGGCCGCCATCGGCGATTACGACCGCATCGGCACCGATATCCGAGACCCCGCCATTCTTCGCGATCCCGATCTGCGCCGGCATCACCAATACGATGGGCGGCATCGCCATCGACAGGCACGGCAGGGTGAAGAGGCCGGACGGCTCGGCGATTGCCGGAACTCTACGCCGCCGGCGGCGCCACCGGTGAGCTGGAGGGTGGCGGTGCGCTCGGCTATGTCGGCGGGCTGGTCAAGGCCTGCGTCTTTGGCCTGCGCGCTGCCGAACACGTCACGGACCGGCCCGGTTGAGGGGGCGAGGGAATGGGGGCTGCGGCCGCCCTGTGCGGCTGGCGCCAGCGCGTCAGGACATCGGTTCCATGGCACTCGCGGCGCCCGATGGGGCCTTCCGCGAAATCAAGCGGCCAGTGCTCGTGCTCTCCGGGACGAAGGACGGGTCCGATGCGGCGATCGCTATCGCGCGCTGCGAACGGCATGATGCGCTACGGCGCCAGCAAGCTGGATTGCCGGGGCTGTCCGCTGAAGCCGCAGTGCTGCCCCAACGCACCCGCCGGCAAGATCCTGCGTCGATCCATGAAGGCGCCCGCGATCTGGCGCGCGACATCGCGGCCGCCGACGCCTGTGTCACCTCCAGGCGCGAACGAAAGAAGATCGAGATGCTATTCGCCCATCTCAAACGCATTCTGCGGCTCGACCGGCTGCGATTGCGCGGGCCGAATGGCGCCCGCGACGAATTCCATCTCGCCGCCACCGCCCAAAATCTCCGCAAACTCGCCAGGCTGATCCCGGTCACGGCAACCTGAGGGCAACACGGCCCTCATCAACCCTGTCACCGCAAACCAACCATCGCCACCGTGAATCCCTAAAACCGGACTTTTTCAACGATATCCGCCGCTTCCGCTCGCTCGTAAGCGCCGCCGGGGGCCGCGGCCGATCGCGGCAATCCGCAGCTGTTGCCTCGTCAGCGTACTAACCTTTTCTCGGCGACCAGCGGTAAGCCTTGGCGCAAACGCCGCCCATCAGCATTGTCCGCTCGCCGGCGCTCAGCCGTCGGTCTTTTCAGCGCCGCCGCTGGCAGGGCCCATACACCTCTTCATAAAAATTAGTTTGGCACCCAGACTGCGGCCCTGATCTCGCCGAACTCACGCGCGATCTTGCGCCAGGACGCGCCGGCGTCCTCGGTGACGTACACCTCACCGAACAGGCTGAACGCCACAATGCGGTTGGCGTCGGCGGGATGGGTGGCAAGGCCCCAGACAGTCGCATTTGGCTCGGTGGGGAGCGGCAGGATCTCCCAAGTCCCCCCGAAGTTTGTGGTGCGCAGCACGTGCCCCTTTTCACCCGTCGTGGTCTCGCCACACCCGGCGAACAACACGCCAGGATCATCGGCCTTGACCACCATGCCGCGGGCATAGGGCAGCGGCCATTTCTCCTTGATACCCAAGGGCTGCCAAGTGTCGCCCAGATTGCTGCTGGTAAACACTTCGCGTGCTGTGCTGGCATATAGGCGCTTGGGCTGCGTCGCCGCGATCGTCACGGCATGAATATCCGGGTCATACAAACTCGTCTCGAGGTGCGCCCAAGTTTCTCCACCGTCGAGGCTGCGGAAGACGCCATCGATTTCTACCCCGGCCCAGACCATACGGTGATCGTCGGGGTCTACGATGACGCTGGTTACGAACGGTGTGCCGATGGAGCACTCCCGGGCGATCTCTACGGCTAATTTCTCCCACCGCAGTCCGCCATCTCGCGAGCGATAGACCGCAGCCGGGCGCGTGCCGGCAAAGAGGATATCGGGATCAACCGGGTCGATGGTCAGCGACCAGATCGTTGGGAGAGCCCCATCGGCGCTGATGCGCTCCCACCGCGCCCCGCCATTGTGGCTCACGAACAAGCCCGTATCGCCGCCTGCGAAAACGGTATGCGCCTCGGTGGGATGGGCGACCAGCGCCTGGATGCGGCTATTGAGCGGAAACGGGGCGCGATGCCGCATCCACGACTTTCCGGCATCTGGACTGTGCCATACGCCCCAGCCAGCCGTACCAAGACATATGCTGTAGCCCGCTGCCATATGCTGCCTCCCTACGCCTCGGCCCCTGCGTCACCCCGCAAGCGGGACACATCGTACTTTGCCTGGCCCTCCCACAACAAATGGGATCTGGTACTAACGTTTCTTCGGCGACCAGCCGTTGCCACCGCTACACCGCCGGCCGGCTGACCCCGCCCGCCGCGCCACCTCGGCCACAGCCAGCCGGTCGGCCGAATGCAGAACGATGCCTGCCCGGTCGACGTGCTTGCGCGCCTTCAGAGGAGCAAATCCAGGCGCGCCGCCGCCCATGCCGACGAGCCGGCCGGCAAGGCCGCACCTGATCGAGGCCTCGGCCCGCTCCCCTGACGCGCCGGCCGGACGGCCGGCGCGTCAGGGGAGCGCATCGCCGACTCGATCAAATCGGCGCCGCAAAGCTCATCGGCCCTGTCGGCACGCTGGCGATTGGGTCAGGGAGGCGGTGGCGAGTAATAGCCCGGCGGGGGCGCCGAATAATAGCCCGGCGGCGGCGGTGTGGTGGCTACGCCGGTGACGGCGCCGACCGCACCGCCGGTGGCGGCGCCGATCGCGGCGCCCGGGCCGCCGCCCGCTGCGGCGCCAATGGCCGCACCGGCGCCGGCGCCGATCAGGCCGCCACCAACCGCGCGCTGGGCCGGATCGTACGGATTGGTGCAGCTCGCCAGCGCCATTATCATGGCCGCCCCGGCCAGCCCCTTGGCAATCGATTGCTTTTTCACCTCGGCTCCTTCTCCGCAGAAACGCGCGGACACAATGGCTCGCGGGCAGTCGGGTTGACCTGCCGCAAGCCTACAACGGCAACAGCCGGTCCTGTCTTCCCGCTCCGCGACACGTGGCAAACAAACCGACCGCGCCGGAGTTCCAGCCTCCGAGGCGAGCACGCCGCGAATGGCGCAAGAACACCGGCGCGCCCGTCGACAGCGCCGGCGCTCGACAGCGCTTGAGCGCTCTGGGCAAAACAGGCACGATAAAAAAAAGAGCCGGTTAACGGACTGCAATGAACAACAAGGAGGAAGATACCTATGACCGCAGCTGCAAACACCCCCGGCGCTCTACCCGGGGTTTCCGCAATCCAGTTGCTGGGGCGCAAGCTCGACAGCATCCCGTTCAGCCCCTACCATATCGGCCTGATCCTGGTGCTCGGGCTGGTCGGTTTTGTCGAGGGCTACGATTTGGCACTCGGCGGCTCGCTGATCGTGCTCGCCAAAGGCCCGCTTCATCTCACCGGCGCCGACATCAAGTGGCTCGTTTTGGGGCCGACGCTGCTCGTTGCTCTCGCCGGCATCGGCGCCTCGCTGTTGTCCGATCGCTTGAGCCGCAAAGCGGTCATGCAGATCGGGGTCATCGTCAGCACGTTCTTCACCTTGCTGATCCCGCTGGCGCAGTCGGCCGACCAGCTGATCGTGCTGCGCCTGCTGACCGGCATCGGCCTGGGCTTTGCGATCTCGGCGCCGTTCCCGATCGCCGCCGAGCTGATGCCGGCCCAGCACCGCCGCACCTACGGCGCGATCTACGAAGTCATGCTGGCCAGCGCCTTTACCCTGCTGCCGTTTATCGGCTTCTTTTTGGCCGGCAACGTGCACGGCTTCCGATTGATCGCATTGCCGGGCGGGCTCGCCCTGTTCGTGGTCCCGGTGCTGCTCTATTTCGCGCTTCCTGACAGCCCGCGCTGGCTGCTGCGCCGCGGCCGGCCGCAAGCGGCAGTGGAGAACGTCAACACCATCATCAAACGCGCCGGCAGCCGGGTGCCGCCGTTGACGCTGGCCCAGCTGGGGCCGAACCTCGACGTGGCGCCGGAGGAATTGCCGCCCTTCTCGGCGCTGTTCCGCCGCGGCCAGCTGCGCTGGACCACGGTCGGCATCCTGTGCTCGATCGCCGCCGGCACCTGCTATTACGCGGCCGCCATCCTGGTGCCAAAGGCGCTGGTCGATCAGGGCGCGGCGGTTTCGCTGAGCTTCGGTCTGAGCTCGCTGCTGTTCATGGCGAGCATTCCGGGCAAGTTCTTCACCGGCTACATCATGGAAATCATCGGCCGCCGCTGGACCATTTTTTATGCATTCGGCGGCGCCATCCCCGGTCTGGCATTGATGGCCTTGGCACACCGGGCGGGGTCGGCCGCGACGGTGATGATGAGCGCCGGCGCACTGATCACCGGCTTTACCGTGCTGTCCTCGTTTCCGGCGGTGCGGGTCTATCTGTCCGAGCAATTCCCGACGGCACTGCGCGGTCGCGGCCATTTCTTTGGCGAGTCGTTCGGGCGGTTGTTCGCCGGGGTGGCGATGCCGGCCTTTCTCGAGGTCCACACCGGCTCGCCGACGGTGTTTTTCGGGACGCTCGCAGTGGTGGTGGCGATCGGCGCCTTTGTGCCGGTGCTGTTCGGCAAGGAGACCGTCGGCCAGCTCGAAACCTTCAACGAGGCGGCCGGCGAGTTCGCCTGAGCGGACCCGAGCCAACCCCGGCGTCGGCGGCATTCCATTGCCGTCGGCGCCGGCCTCGGCCGGTTGCCGCCATCAGGCGGTCTGTTCCGCGCTGAGGCCGAGCTCGGCGATCGTCGCTTCGCGCATCAGAAACTTCTGGACCTTGCCGGTGACGGTCATCGGGAAGGCGGTCACGAATTTGACGTAGCGCGGAATTTTGTAGTGCGCGATCTGGCCTTGGCAGAAGGCGCGGATCTCCTCGGCGTCGGCGGCCTCGCCGTGGCGCAGGCGCACCCAGGCGCACAATTCCTCGCCATAGCGCGGGTCCGGCACGCCGATCACCTGCACATCCTCGATCTTCGGATGGCGGTAGAGAAACTCCTCAACCTCGCGCGGGTAGACGTTCTCGCCGCCGCGGATCACCATGTCCTTGATGCGGCCGACGATGTTGCAATAGCCCTCGCCGTCGATCGTCGCCAGATCGCCGGTGTGCATCCAGCGCGCCGGGTCGATCGCCTCGCGCGTTTTCTCGGCGTCGTTCCAGTAGCCGAGCATGATCGAATAGCCGCGCGTCAACAATTCGCCGGGCATGCCGCGCGGCACGACATGGCCGGCCGCATCGACGATCTTGACCTCGATGTGCGGCTGAACCCGGCCGACCGTCGAGACGCGGCGCAGGAGCGGGTCGTCGGTCGAGGACTGAAAGCTGACCGGGCTGGTCTCGGTCATGCCGTAGGCGATCGTGATCTCGCCGAGGTGCATGCGTTCGACCGCACGCTTCATGACCTCGATCGGGCAGGGGCTGCCGGCCATGATCCCGGTGCGCAGCGACGACAGGTCGAACTTGGCGAAATCGGGATGGTCCATTTCGGCGATAAACATGGTCGGCACCCCATGCAATGCGGTGCAGCGCTCGGCGGCGACGGTCTCGAGGGTGGCGAGCGGGTCGAAGCCTTCGCTCGGGTAAACCATCGCCGCGCCGTGGGTCAGGCAGGCGAGATTGCCCAGCACCATGCCGAAGCAATGATAGAGCGGCACCGGGATGCACAGCCGGTCGTCGGGCCCGAGCCGCATCGCCTCGCCGATAAAGAAGCCGTTGTTCAGGATGTTGTGGTGCGTCAGGGTGGCGCCCTTGGGGAAGCCGGTGGTGCCGCTGGTGAACTGGATGTTGATCGGGTCGTCGAACTGCAATTGCCCGGCTAAGGCGGTGAGCTTCTCGCGCTCGGGCTTGCCGCCGAGGGTGCAGACATCGTCAAAGCGCACGGTGCCCGGCCGGCATTCCTCGCCGAGGGCGATGACGAGGCGCAGAGCGGGGAGGCGCGCCGCGCGCAGCTGGCCGAGTGTCGATGTCGCCAGCTCGGGGGCGAGCTCGCCGAGCATGCCCAGATAGTCGCTCGACTTGAACCGCGCCGCGGTGATCAGCGCCGTGCAGCCGGCCTGGTTCAGCGCGTATTCGAGCTCGGAGAGGCGATAGGCCGGATTGATGTTGACCAGGATCAACCCGGCCTTGGTGGTGGCGAACTGGGTCACCACCCATTCGGCGTTGTTCGGCGACCAGATGCCGACGCGCTCCCCGGGTTCGAGCCCCTGCGCCAAGAGGCCGGCGGCAAAGGCCTCGACCCGCTCGCCGAGCTGGCGCCAGCTCCAGCGGATCTCTTGATGGCGCACGACCAGCGCCAGGCGCTCGCCATAGCGCTCGACCGCGTGATCGAAGTAGGCGCCGATCGTCTGGCCGATCAGCGGCGTCCGACTGGCGCCGTGGACATAGCTCAATTGGCCCATGAGGGTCGTCTCCGGCTCAAAGTCTGGCGCGCTAAATTGCAATTATGAATTGTATCATAGAAACGAACCTGGCTGCATCTGCAGCAAATCAGCAGCGAGCAATCTCTGATTGGCTGTATCTGCGCACGGGCCGAGAACGCCAGGCGGCTTGTCCGATTTGCATCGCCATCGCGGCGGCCAAGACCGCCCGTGCCCTGCTCCACCTGTTATTTGCAGGTCGAGATCAGGCATCGCCGGCTGCCAGTCTTTCATTCACACCCCGCTCCGGTCTTTCATTCACACCCCGTTCCCGCCATCACGGCCGATGCCGCCGAGAATAGAGCACGACTGCGGCAATTGCATGGTGGCCGCTAGCGCTGCGCCGCCGCTGCCATCCGGCGATCTGCCGGCCTGTGCATCGTGCCCGCAAAGGCGAGCCGCGCCGCGCCGATGGGCGGGCTGGCGCAGGCTCAGTCGTGGGCGTTGAGGACGCCGCTGATCAGGTTGCCGGCGTAAAGGGTGGCGAGGTCGAGGGTGGCCCGGTCGGCGACGGGCTCGAACGCGGCGATCAGGTCCGCGACCTGCTGCTCGGCGTCGCGCGCGAGCTGCTCGGCCTCGGCAACGTCGACCGCGGCGAAGCGCACCGGGTCGCCGGGCCGGCGGCGGCCGACGACCGGCAGATCGGCGGAGACGATCGTGGCGATCTTCGGGTAGCCGCCGGTCGTCTGGTGGTCGGCCAACAGCAGGATCGGCTGGCCCGAGCCCGGCACCTGGATGGCGCCGGTGGCGATTGCGTCGGAGACGACGTCCCAGCCTTGGCGGTGGCGCAGCAGCGGGCCGTCGAGCCGCATCCCCATGCGGTCGGCGCTCCTCGATACGCGGAATTCGGCGCCGAGCAATGCCGCCACCGCTTCCGCGGTGAAATATTCCTGCTGGGGGCCGAGGATCACCCGGATCGGCTGGCCGCCCTCGGCGGCGGGCGGCGTCGGCAGGCGCCGCTCGGGCCGCGGCGGCGCTTGACCTTGCGCCAACGGCACCAGGTCGCCCGGCCGCAGGGCGCGCCCGGCGAACCCGCCGAGCCCGGCGCGGACATAGGTCGCGGCGCTGCCGAGCACCGATGGCACCGCGATGCCGCCTTCGACGGTGAGATAAGCGCAGACCGAATCCGGTCCCGGAATGACCTGGACCACCGCGCCGCGCTCCAGGGTGACGCTTTGCCAGGCGGCAACGGCGCGCCCGCGCTCGCCGCCGATCAGCATGGCCGCGCCGAACCCCGCAACCGCGAGCCGCACCGTGTCGACGGCTACTTCCAGAGTTGGGCCACTGTAGAGGATTTCGAGCGCCG
>DASYNW010000056.1:0-2933 GCA_036008325.1 Allostellaceae bacterium | reverse complement strand
TCGGCGACGATCAGCGCCACCGGCTCGCCGGCATAGCGGACCCGGCCGTCGGCCAATAGAGGCTGCGGCATAAAGGCGAAGCGCTCGCCGGTCTGGGCATTGGCCTCGGCGGTCGGCAGCAGCGGCCGCAGCCCGTCGGCGCGAGCCTCGGCCGCGGTCAGCACCGCGAGCACCCCTGGCATCGCGCGCGCTGCGCTCACGTCGATCCGCTCGACCAGCGCATGGGCGTGCGGCGAGCGCAGCACCACCGCGTGCGCGAGGCCGGCAAAGGCCAGTTCATCGAGATAGAGGCCGCGCCCGGTCAGAAAGC
Organism: Allostellaceae bacterium; assembly: GCA_036008325.1. GTDB lineage: Bacteria > Pseudomonadota > Alphaproteobacteria > ATCC43930 > CGMCC-115725 > AP-15. Next base: position 2,623 of record DASYNW010000056.1, on the reverse strand, counting down.
GCACATCCTCGCGGCGTTTGGGGGTATCGCCGATGCCGGAGCGAACCATCGTCATCCTCATCTCCCATGCGGCTCGGACAACGCGCCGGTCCCGGCAGTCGGCGAAGAAACCGGCTCCCGAAGAAACTGGCGAGGCGGCGCGAATCATGATCCTGTAGCGGCCGATCGAGGCGGGCGGCAAGCAAATCCGCGCTCCCCGCCGACCGGGTGATGAGGCCGGGCAGATGGCCATCGACCGAGCCGAGAGCGCCGGCGGCGTCCTCGAAATCGACCTCGCCGGCATCGTCGCCAATTGGCGCTTGTTGTCCGAGCGCGTCGCTCCGGCGGGTTGCGCCGCAGTGGTCAAGGCTGACGCCTATGGCCTCGGCGCCGTGGCTGTGGCACGAGCCCTGGCCGCGGCCGGATGCAGGCGGTTTTTCGTCGCCACCCTCGACGAAGGAATGGCCCTGCGCGGGGCATTGGCCTCAGAGACAGAGATCGCGGTGTTCAACGGCGCGCCGCCCGGCTCGGCAGCGGAGTTCGCGGCGCACCAGCTGGTCCCGGTGCTCAACGATCCGGGCCAGATCGCCGAATGGGGCCGCATCGCCGCCGGGCGGCGGAAACTAGCGGCGATGCTTCACCTCGACACCGGCATGGCCCGGCTCGGCTTGAGTGCGGCCGAGTTCGAGCAGATGGCGGTCGATATCCGCCGCCCCGGCGCCATCTGCTGGCGGGCGGTGATCAGCCATCTCGCCTGCGCCGACGACCCGGCGCACCCGCTGAATGCGCAGCAACGCGCCCGCTTCGTTGCGGCGCGATGCCGGCTCGCCGGCGTGCCCGCGAGCCTTGCGGCGTCGTCGGGAATCTTTCTCGGCCGCGATTTCCATTTCGATCTGGTCCGCCCCGGGGCGGCGCTCTATGGCGTCAATCCGCGGCCCGGCATGCCCAACCCGATGCGTCAGATTGTCCGTCTCAGCGCCAGAATCCTGCAAATCCGGGACGTTGACGCGGGTCAGCCGGTTGGCTACGGTGCCGCGCACGTGATGTCCGCGGCGGGGCGCCTGGCGACCGTCGCGGTCGGCTATGCCGATGGCTGGCTGCGCTCGATGAGCCATCGCGGATCGGGCAGCATCGGCGGAGTGCGCGTTCCCTTGCTCGGTCGGGTTTCGATGGATCTCGCGGTGTTCGACGTGTCTGCGGTCGACCCTTCGGCAGCGAGGCCGGGCCGTTTCATCGAGCTGCTGGGCGACGAATACGGGGTCGACGCCGCCGCCGCCGACTGCGGCACGATCGGCTATGAGATGCTGACGGCACTCGGCCGGCGCTATCATCGGGTCTATCGCGGCGCCCCGACCGCTTCGCAATCGAGCATGTCGCCGCAATCGAGCACAGAGCCTGAATGATCAAGTTTCTCGCCTCGATCGGCGCCGCGTTTTTCGGTTTCCTCGGCGCGACCGGGCGGGTCGCGATCTTTGCCGGAACCACGTTGACGACGGCGGTCTCGCCGCCGTTCTATCCGCGCGTGCTGCTCCGCCAGATGGTCGAGATCGGCTATTTCTCGCTGCCGGTGGTTGGGCTCACCGCGATCTTTACCGGCATGGTTCTGGCGCTCCAATCCTACACCGGGTTCAGCCGCTTTGCTGCCGAGGGCGCGGTGGCGACCGTCGTTGTCTTGTCGGTCACCCGCGAGCTCGGGCCGGTGATCGCCGGGCTGATGGTCGCCGGCCGGGTCGGGGCGGCGATGGCGGCCGAAATCGGCACGATGCGGGTCACCGACCAGATCGATGCGCTGACCACCTTGTCGACCAATCCGCTGCGCTATCTGGTGCTGCCGCGCCTGATTGCCGGGCTGGTGACCTTGCCGCTGCTGGTCGTGGTCGCCGACGTCATCGGGGTCTTTGGCGGGTATCTCGTCGCGGTCTATCGCTTCGGCTTCAACCCGGCCGCCTATCTCGCCCGCACGCAACAGTATCTCGAGCTCGGCGATGTCGTTTCCGGCCTCGTCAAAGCCGCCGTATTCGGCTTCCTCGTGGCGCTGATGGGCTGCTATCACGGCTATTATTCGCGCGGCGGGGCGCAAGGTGTCGGCCAGGCGACGACCGCCGCCGTGGTCTCGGCCTCGATCTTGATCCTGTTCTTCGATTACGCGATAACCCAGGCCTTGTTTGCCCGATGAGCTTGCCCCCCGCGCGGCCGACTGCGATGACCGCCGCGGCGGCGCCGAAGATCGCCGTGCGTGGGCTGCGCAAATCCTTTGGGCGAAACCGGGTGCTCGACGGCATCGATCTTGATTGCGCGCCGGGTGAAAGCCTCGTCGTGATCGGCGGCTCGGGCACCGGCAAATCGGTGCTGATCAAATGCATTCTGGGCTTGTTGCGCCCCGACGCCGGGTCGGTCGCGATCGATGGCGCCGAAACCGCGCGCCTGCGCCGCGCCGCGCGCGAGCGCGTGTTGCAGAAATTCGGCGTGCTGTTTCAGGGGAGCGCGCTGTTCGACTCGCTCTTGGTGTGGGAGAATGTCGCGTTCGGGCTGATCCAGGGGCGCGGCATGGAACGGCAGGCGGCAAGGGAGGTGGCGCTCACCAAGCTCGCCGCGGTCGGGCTCGGCCGCGAGGTCGGCCAGCTGCGGCCGGCCGAGCTGTCGG
>DASYNW010000055.1:0-6480 GCA_036008325.1 Allostellaceae bacterium | reverse complement strand
CGTTGGTCGAACAACGCCCCGGACCCGATCCGGGGCCCAAGCGTCAACCCAGCCGCGGGGTGGAGCAGCCCGGTAGCTCGTCAGGCTCATAACCTGAAGGTCACAGGTTCAAATCCTGTCCCCGCAACCAACCCACAAGCCAACCAAGTCCCCAGCCCCCAAAGCCAACCCCCTCTACGAGGCGGCTCCCGATCGGGGCCGGCTGCCGTCGCCATGGCCCGCCCCGGTGCGGTTCCGCGCCTCACCGACGCCAAATTCTCCCCCGACATCTCAACATCGCCGGTCGATCATCTCAATTGCAGGCGGCGAGCGGCGGATCGAGTTGCGTGTCAGGCCGCCTATGACGCGATCGGCAAGTCGGGGGCAACAATCCCGTCAATGTTTCGCATTCCCGCTCTGATCGGTGTCTTGGGGTTTCTCGCGGCGTTGGCCGGCTGCGCGGGCTATCGTCCGCTGCCGCTGCCGCGCCGCGCCGATCTGGCGCCGAGCCTCACGGCGCTCGATTCGGTGTTTCCCGATGGCTCGCCGGCAAAGCCGTCGCACAGGATCGATGTCGGCAGGCCGCTCGGCCTCGACCAGATCGGGCTGCTGGTCATCCTCAACAATCCCGACCTGAAGGCCGCGAAAGGCGAAACCCGCGTCGCCGAGGCCAAGCTGCTGCAAGCTGCATTGCTGCCCAACCCAGCCGTCAGTCTCGGGTACGGCGCGTTGATCGCCGGGCCCGGAACCACGCCGTCCTATATCGTCTCGCTGTCGGAGGACATTGTCGCCCTCGTCACCTATCGCGCCCGGCTCGGGGCGGCGCGGGCCGAATTTGCCGGGGTCGGCGCCGATCTGTTGTGGCGGGCGTGGCAGATGGCGCAAAAGGCGCGGGTGCTGGCCTTCGACATCTATTTCGCCGACCTGTCGATCGCGCTCAGCCGACGCGAGCTCGACCTCGTATCGGACGAGCTCCGCCGCGTGCAACAGGCGACCGCGGCCGGCAACCTCGCCCTCAGCGCGCTGTCGCCGTTGCTGGCGGCCAAGGCGGCGAGCGAGCAATCGCTGGTGGCGCTGCGGCTCGGCCGGCTAAAGGACTGGCAGGCGCTGGACGCGCTCCTCGGCCTGGTCCCCCGCGTGCGCTTTGCCATTGCAGCGCCCGATCTGCTTGCTTTGCCGCCCGATCTCGGCCCCTCGATCGCCACCTTGGCCGAGCGCCGCCCTGATCTGGTGGCGCTGCAGCTCGGCTATCGAGCCTCCGAGAAAAATGTGCGCGCGGCGATTTTGGCTCGGTTCCCGGCTTTCGTGCTCGGCGGGTCGTGGGGATCGGACACGACCGGCGTCGTCTCGGCCGGCCCGAACCTCACCTTCGACCTGCCGGTGTTCAATCGCAACCAGGGCCAGATCGCCCAGGCCCGAGCGACCCGGCTGCTGCTGCGCGAGCAGTATCAGGCCCGGCTCGACACCGCCGTGGGCGCCATTCACAGTCTGCAGGCGCAGGCGGAGCAACTATCCGCGGAGCTGGGCCCGGCGCGGCAGGCGGCGGCCGCGGCCCGCTCCCTGGCGGACACGGCACGGGCGGCGTATGCGCAGGGCAATCTCGATCAGCGCAGCTGGACCGATTACGAAACCACGGCAATGGAGCGCAAGCTGGAAGTCGTCGCTCTCGAGCGCAGCCTCGGCGAGGACCGGCTGGCGCTCGCCATAGAGCTCGGCCTCGGGCTGCCGTATGCGGCCAAGACCGTGATCGACGGCGCGCAGCCGCGATGAAGCGCCGGTTGCTGCTCGCTGTCGCGTGCGGCGCGTTGGCTTCGGCGGCGACCGGCCGGTCGGAGGCGGCCAGCAACCAGCCGAGCGTTTTGGTGCAATTGGCCAAGCTCAAACCCGGCAGCCTGCCGCAGATCGTCATCGCCTATGGCAAGGTCGAGCCGAGCGCCGCCGCCCGGCGGACCATCACCGCGCCGCTGGCCGCGGAAATCGGCAGGGTTTACGTGCGAATTGGGGAGCTCGTCGACGAGGGTGCCGCGCTGTTGCGCCTGGCGCCGAGCCCGGAAACCGCCGCGGCCTATACCCAGGCACAGTCCGCGCTGCGGGTCGCGAGCCAGCTCAGGGCAAGCATGGGCAAACTCGTCGAGGGGCATCTGGCTACCCGGCAGCAGCTCGCCGACGCCGCGAAATCGGAGGCCGACGCGCGTGCGGCGCTGGCCGCGCTCGAAGCGCAGGGAGCCGATGGCCCGCATGTCTTGCGCGCTCCGTTTCGCGCCATCGTCACCGGGCTGTCGACCAGCGAGGGCTCGCTGTGCGTGGCGGGCGCGGGGCTGATCGATCTCGCCCGCCCGGAGGGGCTGGTTCTTCGGGTCGGCGCGGTGCCCGCCGAGGCCGCCGGGATCGCGCCGGGCGACAAGGCGACGATCACTCTGCTGGGCGCGCGCGCGACGGCTTCCGGCACGGTCCTGTTGCGCGGGTCGATCGTCGAGTCCGGGAGCGGCCTCGTCCCGATCGAGATTACGCTGCCGCCCGGCCAATGGCTGGCCGGAGAGATGGCCGAAGCTGCGATCACCACCGGCCAGTTGACCGGATACGTCGTGCCGCGGCAGGCGGTCTTGGTCGACGATGCCGGCGCCAGCTATGTTGTTCAGGCGGTAAACGGTACGGCGCGCAAGGTCGCGGTCCGCGTCCTCGGCGCGCAAGGCGACAATGCGGTGATCGACGGATCGCTCGACGCCGCCGCGGCGCTGGTTTTGGCCGGCAATTACCAGCTCGAAGATGGCATGAAGGTGCGGGTCGCCGATCCGAGCGGAACCGCAGCGGGCGGAAAGCCGCAAAAATGAATTCGATCGCCTGGATCGAAAATCATCGCCGTTCCTTGCTGTTTGTCGCCTTCACCTTGGCGCTGGCCGGTGTGTTCGCGGTTGTCTCGCTCCCGGTCGGCCTGTTCCCGGTCACCAGTTTCCCGCGCATCCGGGTCGAGATCGGCAGCGGCAGCATGCCGGCAAAGCAGATGCTGATCGATGTGGTCGAACCCTTGGAGGAGGTCGCCCGCGCGGTGCCGGGTGCGGTCGGCGTGACGTCGACGACATCGCGCGGATCGGCGGAAATATTTGTCGAGTTCCCCTGGGGCTCGGACATGAACCAGGCGCTGTTGAGCGTCGATGCGGCATTTGCGCAGCGATTGCCCGATCTGCCGCAGGGCACCAGCTACGACGTGATCCAGATGAGCCCGAATGTGATCATGCCGTTCGTCTCCTACGCGCTGATCTCGAACACGGCGCCATCGGCCGAGCTGCGCCGCCTTGCCCAATACCAGATCGCGCCGTTGCTGACCGGCATCGCCGGCATTCGCCGGGTGGGTGTGCTCGGCGGCGAAACCCCGGAGGTTCAGGTCACAGTCAGCCCGCAAAAGCTGCAGGCCTATGGGCTCACCCTCTCGAGTGTCGCCAATGCGATCTCGCAGACCAATTCGCTGACCGCGGTCGGCCGGATCGAAGACAACGATCTGCTCTACCTGGCGATCAGCAACAACGCGTTCGCGTCGGTGCAATCGGTCGGCAACGTCGCCTTGCGCACCGGAAATGACGGCCTAGTCCGGCTCGCCGACATCGCCAAGGTGACGATGGGGGCGGTGCCGCAATGGCTGCTCGTCGACGATAACGGGCAGCCGGCCGTCACCTTTGACGTCTACCAGCAGGACAGCGCCGATTCGTTGAGCCTGGGCAAAGCGGTGGCCGCGCGGCTCGCCGCGTTCATGCAGTCGCAGCCGAAATCGATCCACCTCTACAAGTGGTACGACCAGACCGAGCTGGTCCGTTCCTCGATCGGCGCGGTCGAGGAGGCGATCCTGATCGGCCTGGTCTTTGCCGCGCTGGTGATCCTGGCCTTTCTGCGCAACTGGCGGGTGACCCTGGTGGCGATCATGGTGGTGCCGCTGTCGGTGATGATCACCGTTCTGCTGCTGTCGGTCTTGGGCATGACCTTCAACATCATGACGCTCGGCGGCTTGGCGGCGGCGATCGGGCTCTTGATCGACGATTCGGTGGTGATGATCGAGCACATCGTGCGCCGCGCCGGCGTGCCTGGGCTCGATCAGTCGCGCACCGCGGTGCTGCTGGCGGCGCGCGAGTTTTTCGCGCCGCTGTTCGGTTCGAGCCTGGCGACGATCATCATCTTTGTCCCGCTCGCCTTCCTGTCGGGCGTGACCGGGGCGTTTTTCAAGTTTCTGTCGCTGACCATGGCCGCGGCGCTGATCATCTCGTTCATGCTGACCGCGCTCGTCGTGCCGCTGCTGGCGCATGGGATCGTCGATTTCGCCAAGTGGCATGACCCCGCTCATGGGCGCGAAACGTGGCTCAGGCGCAGCCACGGCCGGGCGCTGCGCGCGCTGTTTGCGCGCCCGGCACTGATCGCGTTGGGGGTGCTGATCCTCGCCGGCGGCGGCTATCTCGCCTATAGCCGGGTCGGCACCGGGTTTTTGCCGCGCATGGACGAGGGCGGCTTTGTGCTCGATTACCAGACCGCACCCGGCACCTCGCTGACCGAGACCAATCGCGAGCTCGAAGAAGTCGAGGCGATCCTCAAAGCGGACCCCTATGTCGGCACCTACTCGCGCCGCACCGGGGCGGGTCTCGGCGGCGATTTGGTCGAGAGCTACCAAGGCGATTTCTTCGTTCGCCTGAAAACCTCGGTGGCGCGTCCGCCGATCTGGCAGGTGATGAGCGAGATCAACCGGAAGATCACCCGGCAGGTGCCCGGCATCGCCTTTGACACCCACCAGCTGTTGAGCGACATGATCGGCGATATGGTCGGGCGGCGCCAGCCGGTGGTGATCGAGCTGAGTGCGAAAGACCCGCAGGTTCTGGGCGATGTCGCGCCGAAGGTGGCGGCCGCGATCGCCGGGATCCCTGGCATCGAGCCGGCCTCGGTCAATGACGGCGTGGTGCCGGCCGGCGACGCGCTCGAAATTCACGTCGACCCGGCGCCCGCGGCATTGGAAGGCGTGACCCCGGCGGAGGTCGAATCGCAGGTCTATCATTACCTGAACGGCGCCGTCGTGACCCGCTATCTGGGCGCGGTGCAGGCGGTCGGCGTGCGGCTGTGGCTCGACCCGCCGCAGGAAAGGATCTATCGCGACCAGCTCGGCCAATTGCCGATCCGCTCGCCGGACGGCCACGTCTTTCCGCTAGGGACCGTGGCCCAGGTCAGCTTTGTCGCGGGGCAGGCCCAGATCACCCGCGACAATCTCGCCCAAATCGTCGCGGTCACCGCGCAGATCGGCGGCGGCAAGGATCTCGGCTCGACCATCGCCGCGGTGCAGCAGGCATTGCACCGGCCGGGGCTGCTGCCGGCCGATGTCTACTACACGATCGGCGGCGCCTACAAGCAGCAGCAGATGGCGGCCAGAGGCATGATCAAGGTGTTCGCCGCGGCGGCGATCGCCGAGCTGGTGCTGCTGCTGTTCCTCTACGAGCGGTTCTGGCTGCCGGTGATCATTATCGTCAGCTCGCTGGTGTCGAGCAGTGCGGTTTTTATCGGTCTGTGGCTGACCGGGGTCGAGCTCAACATCACCGCGATGATGGGCATGGTGATGATCGTCGGCATCGCCACCGAGATGGCGATCTTTCTGGTCTCCGAATATCGCCTGCTGGAACAGACCATGCCGCCGCGCCAGGCGCTCTACGAAGCCGCACTCAACCGGCTGCGGCCGATCACGATGAGCACGCTCGCGATGATCCTGGCGCTGGTGCCGTTGGGGGCGGCGATCAGCGGCTCGGGCGACCAGATGCTGCAGCCATTGGCGATCGCGATCATCGCCGGGATCATCGTCCAGCTGCCATTGGTGCTGCTGGCGATGCCGGTGGTAATCGGCCTGACCGTGCGCGCCGATGCGGCCGTTGCGGCGGAGAACTGAAGAGGCGTAGGCGGCGGGCTGTCCTCGCCAAACTTGGGGGATTTACCTTTATTGGGGCGCGGAAGCGACCGCGCTGTCCTCGGTAGGATCAACGCCCTTGGCCAGTACCACAATCACGACCCGCGCCATCATGGCCGGACTTGATCCGGCCATCCACGTCTATCGACGGACGCGACAAAGACGTGGATCACCGGGTCGAGCCCGGTGATGACGATTATGGGTAGCGTTTACATCTTGCACTCACGGACACACGGCGCGACGATGCCAATCAGCGGCCACACACGCGGGCCGTGGCAGGCGCTCTGATCCGCTACACATCCAGATTGGCCACACTGAGCGCGTTCGATTGGATGAAGTCGCGGCGGGGTTCGACGAGGTCGCCCATCAGGGTGGAGAAGGTTTCCTCGGCCGAATCGGCGTGGCTGACCCGGACCTGGAGGAGGGCGCGGATTTCTGGGTCGAGGGTGGTTTCCCACAATTGCTCGGGGTTCATCTCGCCGAGGCCTTTGTAGCGGGTGACCTCGATGCCGCGGCGGCCCAGTTCCATGACCGCCTCGACGAGGCTGGTCGGCCCGGCGATTGGCCAGCTCCGGTCG
>DASYNW010000054.1:0-13648 GCA_036008325.1 Allostellaceae bacterium | reverse complement strand
CGCCGACGCGACCCAGATCGTCTACGTCTCGCCATTGAAGGCCTTGTCGAACGATATCCGGCGCAACCTCGAAACCCCGCTCGCCGGCATCGCCGACGCCTTGCGCCGGCAGGGTCAGCCGGCGGTCGACATCCGCACCTGGGTGCGCACCGGCGACACCGCGCCGGGCGAGCGGGCGCGCATGCACCGCACGCCGCCGCATATCGTCGTCACCACGCCCGAATCGCTCTACATCCTGCTCGGCTCCGAATCCGGCCGCAAGATGCTGGCGACGACGCGCACCGTGATCGTCGACGAGATCCACGCGGTGGCGCCGAACAAGCGCGGCTCGCACCTGGCGCTGTCGCTCGAACGGCTGGCGGCGCTATGCGAGAGTCCGTTGCTGCGCATCGGTCTGTCGGCGACACAAAAGCCGATCGAGGCGGTCGCCCGCTTTCTGGTCGGGGCCGACTGCGAAAGCCCCTCTCCGCCCTTAAGGGGGGAGAGGGAGGGGCCCGACCCGCAGCGGCGGGAGGGTGAGGTGGGCGGCGCCCAAGCCGGGATCACGGCCCTCCTCACCCCGACCCTCACCCCCCGGCCGGCGGGGGGAGAGGGAGAGAATGGCCGGTCGCGCAGCATAGATGGCTCACCCGGCCCGCAATGCACGGTCATCGATACCGGCCACCGCCGGGCGCGCGACCTCGCTCTCGAAGTCCCTTCCTCGCCGCTCGAAGCGGTGATGTCGGGCGAGGTCTGGCAAGAGGTCTACGACCGCCTGACCGCGCTGATCGAGGCGCACCGCACCACCCTGATCTTCGTCAACACCCGCCGGCTGGCCGAGCGGGTGACGCGGCAGCTGTCGGAACGCATCGGCGCCGATCAGGTGACCGCGCATCACGGCAGCCTCGCCAAGGAGCAGCGGCTCGACGCCGAGCAGCGGCTGAAGCATGGCGGGCTGAAAGCTCTGGTGGCGACCGCTTCCTTGGAGCTCGGCATCGATATCGGCGATGTCGATCTGGTCTGCCAGCTCGGCTCGCCGCGCTCGATCGCGAGCTTTCTGCAGCGGGTCGGGCGCTCCGGGCACGCGGTCGACGGCACGCCCAAGGGGCGGCTGTTCCCGCTGTCGCGCGACGAGTTGGTCGAATGCGCGGCGCTGATCGACAGTGTGCGCCGCGGCGAGCTCGACCGGTTGCGCATCCCCGACGAGCCGCTCGATGTGCTGGCCCAGCAGATCGTCGCCGAGGTCGCGGCCCGGGAATGGGGCGAGGACGGGCTCTACGCGCTCTTACGCCGCGCCTGGCCCTATCGGCAATTGGCGCGCGAGGATTTTGCCGCGGTGGTGGCGATGCTGGCCGACGGCTTCACCACCCGCCGCGGCCGGCGCGGCGCCTTGATCCATCACGATGCGGTCAACCATGTGCTGCGCGGCCGGCGCGGCGCGCGGCTGACCGCGCTGACCTCGGGCGGGACGATCCCCGACAACGCCGACTATCAGGTATTGCTCGAACCCGAAAATCAGATCATCGGCACGGTCAACGAGGATTTCGCGGTCGAAAGCATGGCCGGCGACATCTTCCAGCTCGGCAACGCCGCTTATCGCATTCAGCGCGTGGAGCGCGGCACCGTGCGCGTCGAGGACGCGGCGGGGATGGCGCCGACGATCCCGTTCTGGCTCGGCGAGGCGCCGGGCCGCACCGACGAGTTGTCGCAATCGGTGTCGCGGCTACGGGCCGAGATCGCCGCTCGCCTCTCGGCCGACCCGGCTGGCGGGAGCATCACGCGCTGGCTGATCGACGAGGCCGGCATCGCCGAGCCCGCCGCCGAGCAATTGGTCGAATACCTGGCCGCGGGTCACGCGGCACTGGGGGTTCTGCCGACCCTCGACACGCTCGTGTTCGAGCGCTTCTTCGACGAAGCCGGCGGCATGCAGCTGGTCATCCATTCGCCCTATGGCAGCCGCATCAACCGCGCCTGGGGGCTGGCGCTGCGCAAGCGCTTCTGCCGCAAATTCAATTTCGAGCTGCAGGCGGCGGCGACCGAGGACAACATCGTGCTGTCCTTGACCGGGGCGCACAGCTTCGACCTTGCCGAGGTCGGGCACTACCTGCATGCGGCCAGCATCAGGCAGCTGCTGGTCGAGGCACTGCTCGACGCGCCGATGTTCATCACCCGCTGGCGCTGGGTCGCCGGGGTGTCGCTGGCGTTGCCGCGGTTCCGCGGCGGCAGGAAGGTGCCGCCGCAGCTGGCGCGGATGGCGGCCGAGGACCTGATCGCAGCGATCTTTCCCGACCAGGTCGCCTGCGCCGAGAACTTGGCCGGGGCGCGCGACATCCCCGATCATCCGCTGATCCGGCAGACGATCGCCGACTGCCTCGGCGAGGCCATGGACCTCGACGGGCTGACCCGGCTGCTCGCCCGGCTCGAAGCCGGCGACATTCGCGTCGTCGCCCGAGATCTGACCGAGCCCTCGCCGCTCGCCCTCGAAGTGCTGTCGGCCCGGCCCTATGCCTATCTCGACGACGCGCCCTTGGAAGAGCGTCGCACCCAGGCGGTGATGAGCCGCCGGTGGCTCGCGCCGGAGGCCGCAAGTGACATCGGCCGGCTCGATCCAGAAGCGATCGCGCGGGTGCGCGAGGAGGCCTGGCCCGACCCGGCCAACCCCGACGAGCTGCACGACGCGCTCTTCTGGCTCGGCTTTCTCAGCGCCGACGAGGTGCCGCCCGGCTGGCGCGAGTGGTTCGACCAGCTCGCCCGCGAGAAGCGCGCGACGCGGCTCTTCATCGCCGCTCCCTCATCGACCCTCCCCTGCTCGCGGGGGAGGGAAGGATGGGGGTGGGAGGGTGAGGTGACCACCGGCGAGCGCCCTGCAATCCCCCACCTCACCCCGACCCTCCCCGTCCCCCAGGGCAGAGAGGGAGTCCTCAAGGCGACAGTCGAGCAGCCACCGCTGGGCATGGCATTATGGGTCGCCGCCGAACGGCTGCCGCAGTTCCAGGCGCTGTGGCCCGACGCCAGGGTCGACCCGGCGATCGCCGCGCCGGCGCCCTATTCGGAGCGGGTCTGGCTGCCCGAGGACGCGCTCGTCGAGATCCTGCGCGGCCGGCTGGAGGGGCTGGGGCCGGTCGCCGCAGCGGCGCTCGCGGAGCCGCTCGGGCTCGCGCCCAAGGACATCGCCGCCGCCCTCGCCGCCCTCGAGACCGAGGGCTTCGCGATGCGCGGGCGGTTCACCCCCGGAGCCGCGGCGGACGAATGGTGCGAGCGCCGGCTGCTGGCGCGGATCCACCGCTACACCGTCAACCGGCTGCGCGCCGAGATCCAGCCGGTCGCCGCGCGCGACTTTCTGCGCTTTCTGCTCGGCTGGCAGCGGGTGACGCCCGAAACCCGCATGGAGGGACCCGACGCGCTCGAAATCCTGGTCCGCCAGCTCGAAGGCTTCGAGGCCGCGGCCGGCGCTTGGGAGACCGAGATCCTGCCGGCGCGCCTCGACGGCTACGAGCCTTCCTGGCTCGACGATCAGTGTCTCGCAGGGCGCGTCGCCTGGGCGCGGCTGCGGCCGCGCAATGGGCGCACGAACGGCGGCGAGCGCAGCGCCACCCCGGTGCGCACGACGCCGATTACCCTGCTGGCGCGCCGTCATGCCGGGCTGTGGGCGTCGCTTTCCGCGGCTGACGATCCGGTCCGCCCGAGTTCGCGGGGGCAGGCGGTCGCCGATTACATCCACCAGTACGGCGCCTCGTTTTTCGATGAATTGGTCGAGGGCGCCGGCCTGTTGCGCCCGCAGCTCGAAGAGGCGCTGGCCGAGCTGGTGGCGCTCGGCCTCGTCACCTGCGACAGCTTTGCCGGGTTGCGCGCGCTGCTGGTGCCGTCATCCCGGCGCGGGCCGAGCGCCGGAGGGCGGCGGCGGCGCAGCACGATGTTCGGCATGGCCGATGCCGGCCGCTGGGCGCTCGCCCGGCGCGCGCCGCCGCAGCCGACCAAGCCCGAAGCGATCGAGCATCTGGCCCGCACCCTTTTGCTGCGCTACGGCGTCGTCTTCTGGCGGCTGCTCGAGCGCGAGGCACCCTGGCTGCCGCCGTGGCGCGACCTGCTGCGCGTCTATCGCCGGCTCGAAGCGCGCGGCGAGATCCGCGGTGGCCGCTTTGTCGCCGGCTTCTCGGGCGAGCAGTTCGCGCTCCCCGACGCGATCGGCATGCTGCGCGAAATCCGCCGCCGGCCGGATTCAGGCGGGTTGGTATCCTTATCCGGCGCCGACCCGCTCAATCTCGTCGGCATCCTGACCCCCGGCCCGCGGCTCGCCGCCCTGAGCGGCAACCGGGTCCTCTACCGCGACGGGCTGCCGATCGCATTCCTCGCCGGCGGCGAGGTGCAGTTTGTCGAGACGCTGGACCCGGCCAGCCAATGGGAGGCGCGCAAGGCGCTGTTGCGCGGCGCCGTTCCAGCCGCGCTCTCGGCCCTCGCCGGAGCCTGATCCGCCGACCAGCCCGGCCGGCCCGAGCGAAACACCCGCACCAGCTCTGCCGGCCGCACCGGCGTTGCGTTGACCTCGACCCCGAACGGCGCCAGCGCGTCGCACACAGCGTTGGCGATCGCCGCCGGCGGGGCGACCGCACCGCCTTCGCCGACCCCTTTGACGCCGAGCGGGTTGAGCGGCGAGGGCGAGTGCTGGTGCACGATCGTCATCCTCGGGATGTCGCCGGCGGTCGGCAGCGCGTAATCCATCAACGAGCCGGAGAGCAGCTGCCCGTTCGCGTCGTAGACGATCGCTTCGCCGAGAATACCGCCCAGCCCCTGGGCGGCGCCGCCCATGATCTGGCCCTCGACCAGCATCGGGTTGACGACATTGCCGCAATCATGGGCGACCGCGTAGCTGTCGATGCCGACCCGGCCGGTGTCGCGGTCGACCTCGACGATCGCCACATGCACCGCATAGCTCCAAGTGACCGTCTCCGGCTGCCAGTACGCGGTCTCTTCGAGGCCGGCTTCGACCCCCGGTGGACGGGTGATCTCCCAGCCGGGCCGCGCCGCCTGCGCCACCTGCTGCAAGCTGACCTCGGCGCCCGGCACGCCCTGCGGCACGCCGACAATGCCGACGCCGCCGCCCTCAGTTCCTGGGCGCAATTCGAGATCGGCCGGCGCGCATTCGAGGAGATTGGCGGCGATGGCAAACACCTTCTCGCGCAGCTTCGCGCTCGCCTGGTGCATCGCCGCCGAGGCGGTGACCGTGCTGCGGCTGGCCATCGTGCCGAAGCCGATCGCAATCGCCGCGGTGTCGGCGAAGGTCAGGACCACGTCGTCGGGCGCGACCTTCCACAAATCGGCGGCCACTTGGGAAAAGATCGTCTCCATGCCCTGGCCCTGCGGGGCAGCGCCGCACGAGACGTAGACCTTGCCGGTCGGGTCGATGCGGACGAAGGCGCTCTCGAACGGCCCAACCCCGGTCCCTTCGATGTAGCAGCCGATGCCGAGCCCGAGATAGCGCCCCTCGCTGCGCGCCGTGCTCTGGCGCCGGCGGAACGCCTCGACACCGCCGACCGCGTCAAGCGCCTTTTCGAGGGCGCCCGGGTAATCGCCGCTGTCGTAGATGATGGGCTCGCCGTCGCGGTAGGGAATGCCGACCCGGTAGGGCATCTCATCGGCCCGGATCATGTTGCGCCGGCGAACCTCCGCCGGCTCCAGGCCGAGCGTGCGCGCCACCAGGTCGATGGTCCGCTCCATCGCGAACGCGGCTTCCGGCCGGCCGGCGCCGCGATAGGGCGCGTTCGGCACCTTGTTGGTGACGACGATCCTGCCCGATGCCGCCAGGTTCTCGATCTTGTAAGGTCCGGTCAGGTGGACCGCGGTGTTGTAGGCGACCCCCGACCCGATCGGGTTCCAGGCGCCGCAATCGACGAGGTAGTCGTCGCGCAGGGCCAGGATCCGGCCGTTGTCGTCGAAGCCCACTTCGACATCGTGCAGTTGGTCGCGCGAATGGGTGGCGCTCATCAGGTGCTCGCTGCGGCCTTCGATCCAGCGCACCGGGCGCCCGAGCCGGCGGGCGAGAAACGCAACCAGCAGGTCTTCGGGGTAGACATGGCCCTTGCCGCCAAAGCCGCCGCCCACATCGAGCGCGACGCACCGCACCCGCGCCTCGGGCAGACCCAGCAGCGACGCGGCTTCGCGGCGCACCCAATGCACCACCTGGGTCGAGGACCAGATCGTCATCGACTGGGTGCGCGGATCAAAGGCGGCGACGACCCCGCGGCACTCCATCGGCACCGCCGCATAGCGATGATGGTAAAAGCGGCGTTTGAGCCGGTGCGGCGCTGCGGCCAGCACCGCGTCAGCCTCGCCCCGCCCGATCGAAAAGGCCCCCACGAGATTGGTCGCAAACCGGTCGTGGACGATCGGGCTGTCCGCCCGCAACGCCGCCTCGGGATCGACCACCGCCGGCAATTCTTCGAGGTCCAAGCCGACCGCTTCGGCCGCGTCCTCGGCCTCGTCGCGGCTCTCGGCGACGACGACTGCGATCGCCTCGCCGACATGGCGCACCTTGTCATGCGCCAAGAGCGGCTGCTGTGGATTGAGGAATTTGTGCTGCACGACCGAGGCCCATTTGCGCGGCATCGAGATCTGGCCCTCGGGCACCGGCGGTAGCAATTGCAGCAGATCGGCGCCATTGAGCGCCAGCACGATGCCCGGCATAGCGGCGGCGCGCGAAAGGTCGACCGAGCGGATGCGGGCATGCGCCGCCGGGCTGCGCACCAGCACCGCGTGCAGCATGCGCGGCAACACCAGATCGGCGATAAACTGCCCCCGGCCGGTCAGCAGCCGGCGGTCTTCGCGCCGCAACAGCGAGCGCCCGACATAGGGGAATGCGGTGTCGGTCATCGGTAAAGCCCTCGCTGCCGCCCTGAGTTTGCGGGAATTGCCGGCGCCGGTCCAGCGCGGGCGCGAGCGCACCCGATGCTTGCACGCACACGGCTGGCAGACGATAAAACAGGCGATTACTGCCAGACGAGAGCAACCATGCGCACCTTACCGCCTCATTGGGTCTTCCCGATGCTGGGCTTGATTGTCGCCGCCTGTGAGGGGCCGCCCCGGGCCGACCAGGCCAGTTCGGCGCCATTGGCCGATACGACGATCTCCGCGCAGCAGCCGGGGACCCCGCCGACCTCTCCGGCCAACCCGATGTCCGTCGTCATCGGCCCGAACGGGTTGCACCCTCGCTGAGCGGCCCGCCGACGCAGTTTGCCGGGTCCCGAACTTACCCGCCAGGCGCGGACCACAGCTGTGCGTCGGCGAAGGCAAAATGCTCGAGGATCTCGGCCCGTGGGACCTCGTGCACGACAAAGACGAGACGGCTGCGGCGATCGTCTCCGCTCGGATCGGCCGGCCAGTCCTTTGGCCAGTCGTCGAGCCATTCGGGGGCGAACATCGCGTGCTGCGCCGCCTGCACCAGCGCCGGCCGCTCCGGCCGATCGGCGAAGCGCACGATCCCCTTGACCCGTAAGAGATCGTTGCCGCGGCTGCGGGCGAGCCCGCCGAGCGCGCGGGCAAAGTCGAGCCGGGTCATGTCGCCGCCGAGACTGACGGCGAAGGCGTCGATGCCGTGGGTGTGAGCGGCGGCGGGGTCGCCGTCCGGGGGCATCGGCGGTGCGCGTCCTGCAATCTCGAACAGCACCGCACCGGGCTCGCCGGCCGCAGCCGCGATGATCCGCGGCGCCCGGTCGTTGATCCGGTCGAGCCGGCGCGCCAGATCGGGGCCGAGCGGGGCGAGATCGGTCTTGCTGATGACCAGGGCATCGGCGAGCGCCACCTGTCGCGCCGCCTCGGCGAAGCGCTCGATCGTGTCGGCGCCCGTTATGGCATCGACGATGGTGACGACCCCGGCCAGATGCAGGGAGTGGTCGAGCATCGGGTCGGCGCCGAGAGTGTAAAGGATCGGCGCCGGATCGGCGAGGCCGGTGGTTTCGACGACCAGCCGGCGGAATGGGCGGATCTCGCCCTCGGCGCGCCGGTCGAGCAGGCTGCGCAAGGTGCGCGCCAGATCCTCGCGGACGGCGCAGCACAGACAGCCGCCCGGCAATTCGACGACGCTGCCTTCGACGAAATCGACGAGGTGATGATCGACCGCGATCTCGCCGATCTCGTTGATGATAACGGCGGTATCGGCCAGCGCCGGCGAGGTCAGCGCGCGGCGCAAGAGGGTGGTCTTGCCGCTGCCGAGAAAACCGGTCAGCACGGTTATCGGCAAGGTCTCGGGTTCAGGCATCCCTTTTAACCACGTTCGTGAAGCTGATCCGGGCTCGATCGTTTCACGGCGGCGCGCCTCGGGCAAGCCTTCGCGACGGCGCTCGGTTTAGCGCTGCCGAAGCGGTTGCAATCCACGCTCTGCGTCCGCATCATGACGGCCATAATCGCTCGGCATGGGTAGGGCCGGCAGGTGGGGAAATGCGGACGATACCCGTGTCTGGCAAAGTGAGCGGCCACGCGCCAGCAGACGACAACGAGACTCTGCTCGCGGTATCGTCAGTCTCGAAGCATTTCGGCGGCGTGCGCGCGGTCGAGGACATGTCGCTCGAGGTGCGCCGTGGCGGGCTGACCTCGATCATCGGCCCGAACGGCGCCGGCAAGACCTCGATGCTCAACATCATCAGCGGCTTCTACCGGCCGGATACCGGCTCGATCCGGTTCGAGGGCCGGGACGTGACCGGGATCCGCCCCTCGGGCATCGCGGCGCTCGGCATCGCCCGCACCTTTCAGAACATCGCACTGTTCAGCGGCATGACCGTGCTCGACAACATCATGCTCGGCCGTCACGTGCGGATGCGCGCCGGGGTGCTGTCGTCCATCGTCTATTGGGGCATGGCGCAGCGCGAGGAGGTGGCCCACCGCGCCCGGGTCGAGGAGCTGATCGAGCTCCTCGAGCTCGAGAACCTGCGCAAGCAGCCGACCAGCGGGCTCGCCTATGGTTTGCGCAAACGGGTCGAGCTCGGCCGCGCGCTGGCCCTCGACCCCAAGCTCTTGCTGCTCGACGAGCCGATGGGCGGCATGAACCAGGAAGAAAAAGAGGATATGGCGCGCTTCATCCTCGAGGTGAACCGGGAGTGGGGCACGACGATCATCCTGATCGAGCACGACATGGCGGTGGTGATGGACATTTCCGAGCGGGTGGCGGTGCTCGATCACGGCCGCAAGATCGCCGACGGCACCCCCGAGGAGGTGCAGCGCCACCCGGACGTGATCCGCGCCTATCTGGGCGGCGCCCAGCGCGCCGAGGCGGCCGAGTGACTGGCGCCGCGAGTTCCCCGGCGCCGACCACGCTGCCGCGGCTGCTGCGCCGCAACGTGGCGACGATGGCCGGGCGTCCGGCGATCCGCGAAAAGACCCGCGGCATCTGGCAGACCTTTAGCTGGGCCGAATACGAACGCGAGGTGCGCGAATTCGCGCTCGGCCTCGCCGCCCATGGCTTCGGCCGCGGCGACAAACTGGCGGTGATCGGCGACAACCGCCCGCGGCTCTACTGGGCGCAGCTCGCGGCACAGTGCCTCGGCGGCATCGCGGTGCCGATGTACCAGGACGCGATCGCCTCCGAGATGGTCTATGTGCTGAACCATGCCGAGATCCGGGTCGTCGTCGCCGAGGACCAGGAGCAGGTCGACAAGATCCTGTCGCTGCGGGCGCGGCTGCCGCACCTCGACCTCATCGTCTACGATGACCCGCGCGGCATGCGGCACTACCCGGCGCCGGCTCTCGAAGCGTTCGAGCGGGTGCAGGCGGCGGGCCGCGAGCTCGGCGCGGCGCAGCGGGGCTACCTCGACCGCGAGATCGACCGGGGCACGGCCGCCGATGTGGCGCTGCTCACCTACACCTCGGGAACCACCGGACATCCCAAGGGGGTGATGCTGTCGCACGCCAACCTCCTGGCTGCGGCCGAGGGCTTTGTCGCCGCCGAGGATATCCGTCCGACCGACGACATCCTGTGCTACCTGCCGATGGCCTGGATCGGCGAGTCGCTGTTTTCGCTGGTGCTGACCTTGCTCGTCGGCTTCACCTGCAATTGCCCGGAACGCCCGGAAACGGTGCAGCGCGACCTGCGCGAGCTCGGCCCGACGGTAGCGCTGGCCCCGCCGCGGATCTGGGAGAACACGCTCGCCCAGCTGCGGGTGCGCGCGGCCGATGCGAGCCCGCTGAAGCGCCGAACCTTCGAGCTGTTCCGTGGTCTCGCCGGGCGAGCCGGGGCCGCGGCGGACGCCGGGCGCCCGGTTTCGCCGCTGCAGCGTGTCGGCCTGGCGCTCGGCGAGGTGCTGGTCTACGGGCCGGTGCGCGACCAGCTCGGCCTCGCCCGCGCCCGCTGGGTCTATACCGGCGGCGCCCCGCTCGGCGCGGACACCTATCGCTTTTTCCGCTCGTTCGGGATCAACCTGAAGCAGGTCTGGGGCTCGACCGAGCTGTCGGGGCTGGCCTCCTTGCAGCGCGACGGCGAGGCCGATCCCGACACCGTCGGCCCGGCCATCCCCGGCGCCGAGATCTGCATCGCCGATGACGGCGAGGTGCTGGTCCGCTCCGCCGCTGTGTTCAGCGGCTACAACAAGGACCCCGCGGCGAGCGGCGCGGCGATTGACGCCGAGGGCTGGTTCCGCACCGGCGATTGCGGCTTTCTCGATCGGCGCGGCCATCTCGTCGTCGTCGATCGCGCCAGCGATGTCGGCAAGCTCGCCGATGGCGCCCCCTTTGCCCCGCAATTCGTCGAGAACAAGCTGAAATTCAGCCCCTACATCGCCGAGGCGGTGGCCTTTGGCGATTGCCGGGCGTTCGTCGCCGCGATGATCGCGATCGATCTCGGCACCGTCGGCAACTGGGCCGAGCGGCGCGGCCTCGCCTATACCTCGTTTCAGGATCTGAGCGCCAAGCCCGAGATCCGCCGGCTGATCGGCGAGGAGATCGCGCGCTGCAACGCCGGGCTGCCGGCCGCGGTGCAGATCCGCCGCTTTCTGCTGCTCAACAAGGAATTCGACGCCGACGACAGCGAGATCACCCGCACCCGCAAGGTGCGCCGCCGCTTCATCGCCGCAAAATACGCCGCCGCGGTCGAGGCGCTGTACGGCGCCGCCGACCAGATCGAGCTGATCACCGAGATCACCTATGAGGACGGGCGCAAGGCGGCGCTCGCCGCCAGCATCGCGATCGACGCCGTCGCCGGACCGGCCGCGGCGGCTGGCGAGCCCGCTTTCGCCTGAGCCCGCCGATGGCCGGGATCGACTGGCAGTTCACCCTCGCCCTGGTCATGAACGGGATCATGATCGGGCTGATGTACGCGCTGATCGCGCTCGGTTTCGTGCTGATCTACAAGGCGACCGACGCGATCAACTTCGCCCAGGGCGAGTTCGTCATGTTCGCCGCCTTTATCGCCGCCGGGGCCGGCGATCTCGGCGGGTTGCCGTTCTGGCCGTCGGCCCTGCTCGCGGTCCTCGGCATGGTGGTTCTGGGCTTCGGGATCGAGCGCGTCGTGCTGCGGCCGATGATCGGCCGGCCGGTCATTTCGGTGATCATGGCGACAATCGGCCTGGCCGCGGTGCTCAGAGGCTTCGCCACCCTGGTCTTCGGCGCCGGCACCCGGGCGATCAACATGCCGGTCGGCGACTCCCCGATCCTGCTCGGGCCGGTCAGCCTGCCGCCGGTGCAGCTCGTCGGCGCCGCGGTCAGCTTGGTTTTTCTCGCCGGCTTCAGCTGGTTCTTTCTGAAGAGCCGGGTCGGGGTGGCGATGCGCGCGGTCGCCGACAGCCAGCAGGTGGCGATGGCGATGGGGATCAACGTGCAGCGCTATTTCGCGCTGGCCTGGGCGATGGCCGGCGCGGTCTCGGCCTTGGGCGGCATCGTCTGGGGGGCGATGCTCGGCGTCGACAACCAGCTGGCGCTGGTCGGCCTCAAGGTGTTTCCAGTGGTGATCCTGGGCGGTCTCGATTCGATCGTCGGCGCGATCGTCGGCGGGCTGATCGTCGGCGTCGTCGAGAATCTGGCGGCCGGCTATCTCGACCCCTATGTCGGCGGAGGCACCAAGGATTTCGTGCCCTACGTGCTGATGATCGCGGTGTTGATGATCCGCCCCGAAGGCATCTTCGGCCGCCGCCGGATCGAGCGGGTGTGATGCAGCGGCTCAGCAAAGGGCTGGTTCGAAAAGTCCGTGGTCATTCCGGGGCGCAGGCGCAGTCTGCGAGCCCGGAACCCATGAACACGGACCGGTCCGCGAAGGTCCCATTGCTTCTTTCGTCTGGTACAACCCAATCGCAAGCCGGTGTTCCTGGGTTCCGGGCCTGGCCCTTTGGGCCATCCCGGAATGACGCCGGGCTTCACGCGTGGCGGAGCTGAGGAATGTTCCACCGCGAAGCCGGCGTGTTCAAGACCAGCTATGCCGCCGACATGGCGCTCTTCCCATTGCCGATCGCGCAATGGAGCGTGGCGGGGGTGGCGGCGTTGTTCATCGTCGTCGTGCCGCTGACCTTCAGCGAATACTACGTTTCGCTGCTCAATCTGGTGCTGATCGCGATCGTCGGCGCGCTCGGCCTCAACATCCTCGTCGGCAACACCGGGCAGGTGTCGATCGGCCAGGGCGCCTTCATGTCGGTCGGCGCCTACACCGCGGCCAATTTGATCACCCGGCTCGGCATGCCGTTCTGGGTCGCGATCCCGGCCGGCGGGCTGATGGCCGCGTTCGTCGGGCTTATCGTCGGCATCCCGTCGTTGCGCATCAAGGGGATCTATCTGGCGATCGCTACCCTGGCAGCGCAGCTGATCATCGAATGGACGATCAATCACGTCCAATGGATCTCGGGCGGGGTGCAGGCCTCGATCGAGATCCCGCGCCCGTCGGTTTTCGGCATCGTGCTCAAGCGCGAAGTTCAGATCTACCTGTTCCTGATGTTTTTCGTGGTGCTGGCACTGGTCGCCACCCTCAACCTGGTGCGCAGCCGCATCGGCCGCGCCTTTGTCGCGATCCGCGACCAGGACATCGCCGCCGAGATCATCGGCATCAACATCTTCCGCTATAAGCTCTATGCCTTCGCGATCTCGTCGTTCTTCGCCGGAGTGACCGGGGCGCTCGAGAGCTATTATCTCGGCATCGCCAATTACGAGCAGTTCCAGATCGACGTTTCGATCGACTATCTGGCGATGGTGATCATCGGCGGGCTCGGCTCGGTGCTGGGTTCGGTGTTCGGCGCGATCTTCGTGACCTTGCTGCCGATCGCGACCCGCCTCTTTCTCGAGGCGTTCGGCGATGTGCTGTTCCCCGGCGCCGACCTGTTGAACGTGATCCCCAATCTGCGACTGGTGATCTTCGGCGGATTGATCATCTTTTTCCTGGTGGTCGAGCCGGAGGGTCTCAACCGACTGTGGCGCAACATCCGCAATTACTTCCGCGTCTGGCCATTTTCCTATTAACGTGCGTGAGAACAGTGGGAGGAACGACAATGACAATTTTATCGAAGAGCTTGCTGGGGCTCGCCCTCGGGGTGGGATTTGCCGGCGCCGCCCTGGCGGAAGACAAAGTGATCATCATCGGCGACCAGTGCGACCGCACCGGCGCGACGCAGATCGTCGGCACGGTGCTGTGTCCGGCCGAACAGGACTACTACAGGCTGGTCAATTCGAAGGGCGGCATCGACGGCTGGACCATCAAGGGCGATGAAAT
>DASYNW010000053.1:0-6742 GCA_036008325.1 Allostellaceae bacterium | reverse complement strand
AGCCATTCTCCGAGCACCTCGACCGAGTGCTGGCCCAGCAGCGGCGCCGGCTCGAGCTTGGGCGGCGTGCCGTCGAAGCGCACCGGCCAGCTCGGCATCTTGAACGGTCCCGAGGGGTGCTCCATGACCTGCAATATGCCGCGCCGCTCAAACGAAGGTTCGTTGATCAATTCCATCGTGTCGAGCACCGCACCGGCCGGCACCCCGGCCGACCCGATGAGCCGCATCGCCTCGTGCTTGTCGTGGCGGCGGGTGAAGTCGGCGACCATTGCGTCGACCTCGTCGCGGCGCTCGCGGCGCGCCTCGATCGTCTCGTAGCGCGGATCGCCGATCAGCTCCTGATGGCCGATCGCTTTCAGGAGATTGTGCCAGTGATCGATCTGGCGGGCGAAGACATAGACCCAGTCGTTGGGTCCGCCCGGCGCGCACGGGAAGATCCCGGCCGGCGGCGGCGACCCGGTGACGCTGCGCGAGCCGGCGCGGCCGGCGGCCTTGCCGGTCACCGCCTGGGTCTGAAAGGCGATGCGGATGTAATGCAGCATCGCGTCCTGCATCGCGATCTGCAGCCGGCGTCCCTGGCCTGTGCTCTTGCGCTCGTAAAGTGCCCCCAGAATGCTGATCGCCATCAGCATGCCGGTGCCGGTGTCGCCCAATGACGGGCCGGGCTTGCAGGGCGGCCCGTCGGGCTCGCCGGTGATGCTCATCGTGCCGCCACAGGCTTGCGCGATCATGTCGAAGGCAAGGTTCTTTTCGTACGGGCTACCTTCGCCGAACCCCTTGATCTGGCAATAGATGATGCCGGGGTTGATCGCCCGGATCGCGTCGTAGCCGAGGCCGATGCGCTCGATCGTGCCGGGCGCCATGTTCTCGACCATGACATCGGCGTGCCGCGCCATGTCCTTGACCAGGGCGAGGCCGCGCTCGGATTTGAGGTTGACCGTGACCGACTTCTTGTTGGCGTTGAATTCGAAGAAATAATAGGAGTCGGAGCTGCCCTGCGGCCCGACAAAGGCGGTGCGGCCGGGCTCGCCGCCTTTCGGGTTCTCGATTTTGACGACCTCGGCGCCGAGCCAGGCGAGCGCCTCGGTCGAGGTGGGCCCGGCTTCGAATTGAGTCAGGTCGAGGACCTTGACCCCGGCGAGGCATTTGAGCGGCACGCCCGTTCCGTCCATAACCGTTACTCCCGATGCACCCGAATTCGGCACGATAGCGCAGCCTATCCGCCAACGGAAATCTCGGATTTACAGAGGTGCTCCGTTTTGCGCTGAAACGGGTTTGCGCAGGATGGTGACTACGCTACTAACCTTCGTGCGTCGTGGCCGGGCTCGACCCGGCCATCCACGAGCCGATGGCACCCGCCGTGGCGGTGCGCGTGGGATGCCCGGAACAAATCCGGGCATGACGACCAGCGAGCGAGGTCAGTCATGCCGGGACGAGACAGGGTTCGGATCGGGATATTGGGGGCCAGCGGCTATACCGGGGCCGAGCTCCTGCGCCTCCTGCGCTACCACCCGCAAGCCGAGATCCGCGCCCTGACCGCCGACCGCCAGGCCGGCAAGCCGATTGCCGCGGTCTTTCCGCATCTGGCCGGCGAGGGACTGCCCGACCTGGTCGCGATCGGCGAGGTCGACTGGCACGATCTCGACCTGGTGTTCTGCGGGCTGCCGCACGGCACCACGCAAGAGGTCATCGCCGGGCTGCCCGATCATTTGAAGATCGTCGATCTGTCGGCCGATTTCCGCCTTGCCGACACCGCGACCTACGCCGAATGGTACGGCCACCAGCACCGCGCGCCGGAACTGCAGCGCGAGGCGGCCTATGGCCTGACCGAGATCGCGCGCGAAAAGGTGAAGGGCGCCCGCCTCGTCGCCAATCCCGGCTGCTATCCGACCGCCGCGCAATTGCCGCTGGTGCCGCTGCTGCGCGCCCAGCTGATCGACCCCGACGACATTATCATCGACGCCAAATCCGGCGTGAGCGGCGCGGGACGCGCGGCGCGCGAGGGCAGCCTCTACTGCGAGGTTGCCGAGGGCATCAACGCCTATGGCGTCGCCGGCCACCGCCACGCCCCGGAGATCGAGCAGGGCCTGTCCGAGGCAGCCGGGCATAACATCGTCGTCAACTTTACCCCGCATCTGATGCCGATCAACCGCGGCATCCTGGAGACGATCTATGTGCGGGTCGCCGCCGGCGCCACCTTGGGCGATTTGCGCGCGGTCCTTGAAACCGCCTACCGCGACGAGCCCTTCGTGCGCATCTTGCCCGAGGGCAGCCTGCCGGCGACGCGGCATGTGCGGGCGACCAATCTGTGCCTGATAGGCCTCAGCCGCGACCGCGTGGCGAACCGCGCAATCCTGGTCTCGGCGATCGACAATCTGGTAAAGGGCGCCTCGGGCCAGGCGATCCAGAACATGAACGTCATGCTCGGCCTGCCCGAGACCACCGCGCTCGAGCACCGCGCCCTGTTCCCTTGACCGGCCCTAGACGGGAAGGTTGCTGCGACCCGCGCCGGGTCATTTCTTGGCCACGCCCCACATGAACAGCGCCGGGCCGATGTCGACCCCGACCAGATCCTTGTGGAACGCGTAGCGCTGGGAATATTCGCCGAGCGGGATATAGGGCACGCTCTTGAACGCCTCGCGCTGCAGATCCGCGGCGATCGATTTGCGCTCGCCGTCGCCCGGCGCGAACAGCCATTGGTCGCGCAGCTTCTCAATGATCGGATCGGTCGGCCAACCGGCCCACGCAGATGCGCCGTTGGCGCGCAGCGGTGCGTTGACCGACGGGTCGAGGATCGCAATGCCGGGAAAGGTCGTCAGAAAGATGTTCCAGCCGCCTTGCCCGATCGGCGCCTTGGAGGCGCGGCGGGCAAGGAGCGTTCCCCAATCCATCGACTGCACCTCGACATTGATGCCGAGCCGGTGCAAGAGGTCGGCGGTGACCAGCGCCAACGCGTGCAGGCTGGCAAAGTCGGTCGGATCGAGCAGCACGACCGCTTCGCCGTGGTATCCGGCTTCTTTAATCAGCTCCTTGGCCTTGGCCAGGTCGCGCGGCCCTTCGAGCGGCTTTGCCCCGGCGTTGCTGGCCATCGGCCCGCCGCAGGTATAAAAGCTGTAGCAGGTGCTCCAGTATTTGCGGTCGCCGGCGACCGCCGACATGTAGTCCGCCTGATCGACGGCATAGAGCAGCGCCTGGCGCATCAGCGGATTGTCGAACGGCGGCTGCAGCTGGTTGAACCGCAGCAATCCGCCGACCCCGAACGGGCTGCCCTGGATCAGGGTCACGTTCGGATCGCGATCGAGCAGCCGGTAGAAATCGGGCGGCGGAATTTCCCACCAATCGGCCTCGCCGGCGGTGAACGCCGCCAGCGCCGTGGTCTGGTCCGGGATATAGAGCCACTCGACCCGGTCGACGTTGACGATTTTGCCGCCCGAGGCCCAGCTCGCCGGCTCCTTGCGCGGCACGTATTCCGGGTTCTTGACAAAGACGACCCGGTGGCCGGGCTGCCATTCGCTGTTGACGAATTTGAACGGGCCGGAGCCGATCGTGCTCTTGATCTGCTGGTTGGCGCTGGTTTCGGCGACGCTCTGCGGCATGATGAACGGCACATTGCTGTCGGGCTTGGCGAGTGCCGCGAGCAGCAGCGGAAACGGCTTTTTCAGCACGATCGAAAAGCTCGTGTCGTCAATCTTGCGGTACTCGGCGACCACCGAGGCGACGGTCTGGCCGAGCGCGTCGCGCTTGCTCCAGCGCTCCAGCGAGGCGATGCAATCGGCGCTGGTGACCGGCTGGCCGTCGTCGAATTTGAGGCCGGGGCGCAAGGTGAAGGTGTAGGTCAGCTGGTCGGCGCTGACCGTCCAGCGGTCGACCATCTGCGGATGCGGCTTGAAGTGGCTGTCGAGCGCAAACAGCGTGTCGTAGACCATGTAGCCGTAATTGCGGGTGATCACCGCGGTGGTCCAGATCGGATCGAGCACGCGCAGATCCGCCTGGGCGATCAGCCGTAAGGTCGTGCCCGGCTTCTCGGCCAGCGCTGGTGCGCCGGGCAGGGCGAGGAGCAGCGCCAAGGCGGCCGCGGCAAGGTGCTTCATCTGATCGCGTCCCATTTTCCGTCTGGCAGGCATTCGAAAGATCGGATCTTGGTTCGCCGCCCGGCGAATTTCCGACCGTTTCATCCTAGCGCCCGTCAAAGGCCGCCGATAGAACCTTACGTCGACCGGTGGGCGAACCCGAGCAACCCTGGGCGTCAGCCATCATGATGGGATAGCTGCGCAGTTCCGCAGCCGGCGCCGATGCCCTAATATTCCCGAGCCCTTGCCCTCATCATTCCTCAGCCCTTGACGGAGTAGAGATACATGGCCGACACCGCGATCTGGAATTTCCGGCAGCTGGCGCACCATCAGCTCGATGGCTTTGGCGGCATCGGCGAGGGCATGTCGATCCAGATCGCCAAGGACGGGCGGCGCATCCTATGGCTCGCCCACGAAAGCGCGCCGAAGAATTTCACCGCGGTCGATGTCAGCGATCCACGCGCGCCCAAGATCGTCGCCCGCCGCGACCTGCCGCAATCGCATATGCGCTCGAATTCGCTGGAGACGGTCGGCGACATCATGGCGGTCGCCTATCAGACGACCATGCCGGGCCTGCAGCCTGCAGGGTTTGAGCTATTCGACATCTCGACGCCGGAAAACCCGCGCTCGATCACGTTTTTCGACTGCTCCGGCCCGACCTCGCGCGGCGTCCATCAGCTGTGGTTCGCCGACGGCGAGTACATCCACATGAGCTCGGGCGCGGCCGATTTTCAGCCGACCCACCCGAAGGACGACCAGTTCTATCGGATCATCGACGTCAAGAACCCGTCGAAGCCGGTCGAGGTCGGCCGCTGGTGGCTGCCCGGCACCCGCGAGGGCGACAGCGCGCCGCCGCCGGTGCGGCACCCCGAAAACGCCGACACCGGCTTTCGCCCGCACAACACCAACGTCTATCCCGAGTGCCCCGACCGCGCCTATCTGGGCTATATCGATGGCGGGCTCGTCATCCTCGACATCGCCGACAAGGCGCACCCCAAGATGGTATCGCGCTGGGACTACCATCCGCCCTATTTCGGCTTTACCCACACGGTGGTGCCGTTCTTCGAGCGCGGCCTGTTGATCGTCAGCGACGAGTGCACCCGCACCGAGGGGGCCGACTGGCCGAAGCTCGTGTGGATCGTTGACGGGCGGGAGGAGACCAACCCGGTGCCGATCGCCACCTGCCCGCTGCCGCCGCTCGAAACCTATATGCGGCGCGGCGCCCGTTATGGCGCGCACAACTTATACGAGAATTTGCCGAAGCCAAATGCGTGGAAATCCGACCGCATCGTGCTCGCCACCTATTTCAACGGCGGCCTGCGCGCTTATGACACCTCGAACCCGTTCCAGCCGGCCGAGATCGGCTATTTCGTCCCCGAGCCGCCCGAGCGCGCGCCGAGCGGGGCGATCCAGATCAACGACGTGTTCGTCGACGAGCGCCAGATCGTCTATACCGTCGATCGTCACGTCGGCGGCCTCTACACCCTCGAAATGGATTTCTGAGCCGGGCTCGCGAATGGGGCCGGAAAGCCTGTTCGCCGGCAGGGAGGCGCTGCCGTTCGGGCGGCGTCAGCGCCGGGCGCGCGGGCCGCGGCTGCCGGTTATCGCGGTGACCGGCTTTCTCGGCTCCGGCAAGACCACCCTGATCCGCGCCCTGCTCGACACCCCCGAGGGCGCCAACACCGCGATCGTCGTCAACGAGTTCGGCGAGATCGGCATCGACCAGGCCTTGCTGCGCGCGAGCAGCGACGCGACCGTGCTGCTCGGCAACGGGTGCCTGTGCTGCAATCTGCGCACCGATCTCCAGGAAACCCTGCGCGCGCTGTTCGCCGACCGGGCCCGGGGTGCTGTGCCGAGCTTTGCGCGGGTGATCGTCGAAACCTCGGGCTTGGCCGATCCGGGGCCGATCCTGCAGACTTTTGCCACCGACCGCGCGCTCGGCCGCGAGTTCCATCTGCAGGCGCTGGTGACCGTCGTCGACGCGGTCGCCGGCGCCGGCAATATCGACCACATGCCCGAAGCGGCAAAACAGGTGGCGCTGGCCGACCGCATCGTCCTGACCAAGAGCGATCTCGCCGACGCGGCGGCGATCGGGGAGCTGACCCGGCGGATCGCCGGGCTGACCCATGCCCCGATCGGCATCGCCGAGCATGGCGCGATCGCCCCCGCGTTTGTCCTCGACGAGCCGCCGGCGGCCCCGCAGCGCTTCGATTCTGACGAGCACGATCAGGCGCATGATCATGGCCACGCGCACACCCACGGCCTCGAAAGCTTTTCGCTGGTCTTCGATCGGCCGCTGTCGTGGCTGGCCGTCGAGCAGGCGATGGCGGTGCTGACCGCATTGCGCGGCCCCGACCTCCTGCGGGTCAAGGGCATCCTCGCGATCGAGGGGTGCCGCGGCCCGGTCGTGGTCCATGCCGTGCAGCACACCGCCCACCCGCCGGTCGAGCTCGAGGACTGGCCCGACCCCGACCATCGCTCGCGGCTGGTGTTCATCACCCGCGGGCTGTCGCGGGCGCCGGTGGCCCAGCTGTTCGCCGCAATCGGCGCGGTCGCAGCACCCGCCGAGGGGGAAGCGCGGCGCTGAGCGTCAGACGCCGGCTTTTACAGAATCGGCCTCCATCGGTTGCCATCCTTCGAGACGCTTCGCTCCTCAGGATGAGGTTTTATCT
>DASYNW010000052.1:0-9811 GCA_036008325.1 Allostellaceae bacterium | reverse complement strand
CAGCCGCAGCGCACGACTACGGTCAAGACCCGCTATGTCGCCGCCAACCAGCAACTGTTGCGGGCCGATCGCGAGACCGCGGAGCCGCTCGACCCTTATATCCGCGAAGACCTGCTGCGGCTGGCGCGCGAGCTGGTGACCGATCATTCCGTGGTCATCGTTTCCGATTACGCAAAGGGCGTCTTGACCGAGGGAATGGCGCTCGAAATCATCCGCGCCGCGCGCGAGGCCGGCGCCTTCGTCATCGTCGATCCGAAGGGCGGCGATCACATCCGCTACCGCGGCGCCGATCTCCTGAAGCCGAACCGGCGCGAGCTGGCGCACGCGACCGGAATGCCCGTCGCCACCAAAAGCGACATTGTCGCCGCCGCCCGTGCGCTGATCGAGCGTTGTGGCCTCGGCGGCGTCCTCGCCTCGCTGGGGCAGGAAGGGGTCGCGCTGGTGACCGCCGACGGAAAGGTGCATGTGCAGCACGCGGAGATGCGGGAGGTCTACGACGTATCGGGCGCCGGCGATACGGTGGTGGCGGCGCTCGGGGCCGCAATCGGGGCCGGAATCGGGTTGGCCGACGCCGCCCGCCTCGCCAACATCGCCGCCGGCATCGTCGTCGGCAAGGTCGGCACCGCCGTCGTTTATCAGAGCGAGCTGGCCGCCCGCCTCGACGGCCACGATCATGCCGCCGACAAAATTATGCCACGCCCCCATGCCGTCGACCTGGTCGAGCGCTGGCGCCGCCAGGGGCTGAGGATCGGCTTTACCAACGGCTGTTTCGACCTGTTGCATCCGGGCCATGTGGCACTGCTGCGGCAGGCGAGGGCGGCCTGCGACCGGCTCGTTGTCGGTCTCAACAGCGACGCATCGGCAGCGCGGCTCAAGGGGCCGACCCGTCCGGTGCAGAGCGAGGGCGCGCGGGCCGCGGTGCTGGCCTCGCTGACCGCGGTCGATCTGATCGTGATCTTCGAGGAGAAGACGCCGCTCGAGCTGATCCGGGCATTGCGCCCGCAGCTCCTGGTCAAGGGCGCCGATTACCGCCTCGACGAGGTGATCGGCGCGGAATTCGTCAAGAGTTGCGGCGGCGAGGTTCTGCTCGCCGAGGTGATGCCGGGCTACAGCACCAGTGCTACGATCGCCCGCTTTGCCCGCTCGGCCTGAGCGGCCGGACGCTGTCGGCGGTCAGATACCGGCGAAGCGGCCAATCTCGGGATCGATCGAGCGGCGCAGCCGCGCCGCGGCGATATGGGCAAAGCGCAGGGTCAGCGCCCGCCGCCGCGCCGGGCCGAGCGCGATTGCGGCGCCGTCCCGCAGCAGCGCCGCACCGAACGGGTCCGCCACCATCAGGCCACATTCTTCGGGGATCAGCACGGTTGGAAAGCCGCTTGCCACGGCGAAGTAGAGGCGATCGGAAAAATCGCGATAGGCCGGCCATTTCCGGTCGGCCCGAAAATCGGCGACGGAACTCTTGACCTCGACGATCGCCAGTTCGCCAGCTTTGCCGAGCGCCAGGACGTCGGCGCGACGCCCGTTGGCGAGCGGGAATTCGACGAGACTCGAATATCCGAGCTGTTCGAGGGCGCGGCAAACCCCGCGTGCGAGCAGGGCTGCGGCGACGGGCGCGCCTGCGATGGGCTTGGGGGTCCGGGGCATGGCTGGGAGCGCGGTGGGCATCATGACCGGCTGCTTCTTAACTCGTCGCGACGAACAAATCGTGTAGATAGTGCGGGCGCGATCGAGGAGGCTGTGGATGGCGGCGGCAACCGAGCGGGGTTTCCTGCGGCAGGCTTGGGACCTGGCCTGGCCGTATTGGAAATCGGAAGAGAGGTGGTCGGCGATCGGTCTCTTGCTCGCGGTCATCGCGCTCAACCTGTTCGCCGTTTGGCTCAATGTTCGCCTCAACTCCTGGAACAACGCATTCTACAATGCCTTGCAGCAATATAACTGGGTCGAGTTCTGGCGCCAGTTCGGCATTTTTGGAATTATTGCATTCGCGTTGATCGTCGACGCCGTCTATTCGCTTTACCTGCGACAAATTCTTCATATCCGCTGGCGCCGCTGGCTGACGGTGCACTTTCTGCATCGCTGGCTCGAGGATCAGCAATATTACCGGATGCAGCTGAACCAGACCGTGACCGACAACCCCGATCAGCGCATCGCCGACGATCTCGACAGCTACGCGACGATGAGCCTCGGCTTGTCGCTCGGCCTCTTGAGCTCGGCGGTCACCCTGGTCTCGTTCTTGTCGATCCTGTGGGTGCTGTCCGGGGCGCTGATCATCCCGCTCGGCGGCGGACGGAGCTTCAGCATACCCGGCTACATGGTCTTCGCCGCGCTGATCTATGCGGTCGCCGGCACCTTTCTGACCCGCTGGATCGGCAGCCCGTTGATCCGGCTCAGCTTCGATCAGCAGCGCTATGAGGCGGATTTTCGCTTCAGCCTGGTGCGGCTGCGCGAGAACGCCGAAAACGTCGCCTTTTATGGCGGCGAGGCCCGCGAGTTTGAGACCTTTCAAACGCGGTTCTCGCGCATCATCGACAATTGGTGGGGGATCATCCGGCGCCGCAAAAAGCTGACCTGGCTGACCACCGGCTATTCCCAGCTGGCGATCGTGTTCCCGTTCATCGTCGCAGCACCGCGCTATTTCAACAAGGTGATCCAGCTCGGCGGGCTGATGCAGATCGCCTCGGCCTTTGGCCAGGTGCAGGACTCGCTGTCCTTCATCATCAACTCCTACACCGATATCGCCGCCTACCAGGCGGTGGTTCAGCGGCTCGCCGGCTTTCGCATGCGGATGGACGAGATCGCGGCGCAGCGGCAGATGGCCCAGCCGATCGCGATCGAGCGCGGCGGCGCCGGGGTCGCGGTCGAAGGACTCGATCTCGACCTGCCGGACGGGTCGCCGCTGCGCCATGATCTGGCGCTCAACGCGAGTCCAGGCCGGCCGCTGCTGATCACCGGCCCTTCCGGCGTCGGCAAGAGCACCTTGTTGCGGGCGCTCGCCGGTCTGTGGCCGTTCGGCCGCGGCCAGATCCGGGTCGGCCACGGCAACGCGCTGTTCTTGCCGCAGCGGCCCTATCTGCCGCTCGGCACGCTCGCCAACGCGCTCGCCTACCCGCGCGCCGCCGCGGCGCTGGCGCCCGAAAGCCTCGCCGAGGCGTTGCGTGCGGTCGGGCTGCCACAGCTGGTCGAGCGCCTCGACGAGGACGCGAACTGGGCGCAGCGGCTCTCGATCGGCGAGCAGCAGCGGCTGGCTTTTGCTCGGGTGTTGCTGGCCCGCCCGGAAATCGTATTTCTCGACGAGGCCACCTCGGCGCTCGACGAAGCCGCGGAAATGTCGCTCTACCGGCTGTTGCGCGACGCGTCCTGGCGTCCGACCATTGTCAGCGTCGGCCATCACGGCAGCTTGCGGCGCTTTCACGACACGGTCGTCGATCTGGCGCCGCAGCCGGTGTCCGAAGCGGCGGCCGGATGAGCGTCGATCGAGGTGGGGATAGGCAATGAACGACGACGGGGATCCACTGCGCGATATCCGCCTGGCCAAGCTCGACGGGCTCAAGGCGCTCGGGATCGACCCCTATCCCTATGCGTTCGCCCGCACCGACGACGCGGCCGCGCTCGAACGGCGCCATGCCGGGCTCCCGGCCGGGGCCGAGACCGGCGAGCGGGTCCGCGTGGCCGGCCGCATCCGCGCCATGCGCAACAGCGGCATGTTCATCGACCTGCACGACACCACCGGCAAGATCCAGGTGTTCTGCCATCGCGACCTCATCGATGCGACCGGGCTCGCCGCGGTGCGGCTGCTCGACATCGGCGATCTGATCGGCATCGAGGGGCTGGTGCGCCGCACCCCGCGCGGCGAGCTGACGGTCAACGCCGCCTCCGTCACGGTCCTGGCCAAAACCCTGCGCCCGTTGCCCGAGAAGTTCCACGGCCTCGCCGATATCGAGCTGCGCTACCGCCAACGCTACCTCGACCTGATCATGAACCAGGAGAGCCGCGAGACCCTGCGGCGGCGCAGCCGGATCGTCGCCGCTCTGCGCAGCCATCTGGTCGCCCGCGGCTATCTCGAAGTCGAGACGCCGATGCTGCATACGATCCCCGGCGGCGCCTCGGCCAAGCCCTTCGTCACCCACCACAACGCGCTCGATATCGACCTCTACCTGCGCATTGCGCCCGAGCTGCATCTGAAGCGGCTGGTGGTTGGCGGGCTCGCCGACAAGGTGTTTGAAATCAATCGCTGCTTTCGCAACGAAGGGCTGTCGCCGCGGCACAACCCCGAATTCACCTCGCTCGAGCTCTACGAGGCCTATGTCGATTACGCCGCGATGATAGAGATGACCGAGGCGCTGATCGGCGCGGCCGCGCAAGGGGCACTCGGGACCCTGCGCATCGACTATGGCGGGACCGCGATCGATCTGGCGCCGCCCTGGCCGCGCCGCGGCATGGCCGAGCTGGTGCGGGAGGCCACCGGCGTCGACTTTTTGGGGATCGAGGGCGCGGCGCCCGCACGCACCACGGCGTCGTCGCTCGGCGTTGCCCTGAGCGGCGGCGAGAGTTGGGGGCAGGCATTGGAGGCGGTCTTTGCCGCGCGGGTCGAGGACAGCCTGATCCAACCGATCCATGTCACCGGGTTTCCGCGCGACATCTCGCCCCTGGCCAAGGCCGACCGCGCCGATCCCCGTCTCGCCGAGCGGTTCGAAACCTATATTTATGGATGGGAAGTGGCCAACGCGTTTTCCGAATTGACCGACCCGCAGGATCAGCGTGCGCGGTTCGAGGCGCAGATGCAGGCTCGGGCGGCCGGCGACGAGGAAGCGCAGCTTCTCGACGAGGATTACCTCACCGCGCTCGAATACGGCCTGCCGCCCTGCGGCGGCCTCGGCATCGGCATCGACCGGCTGGTCATGCTATTGACCGACAGCCCGTCGATCCGCGACGTGATCGCGTTTCCGACCCTGCGCCCGAGGTGACGATGCTTACAGACAGCGGATCGTCCAGGTGGTAAACACCCCGGGCTCCTCCTCGTAACGGTCGGGGGTGTTGTGGTGAACGGTATCATCCAGCACCCGATAGCCACCGGGACAGACCTGCGCCGCCAGTCGCCGGTTCGGCGCGCTGGAGCCGCCCGGGATGCCGTCGGACTGGATCTGGTAGGTGCGATAGTCGATCTTGCTCAGGCTCGCTCCGGTGCAGGCGGCCAGCAGGAGCAATGTCAGCAGCAGCAGCACG
Source organism: Allostellaceae bacterium (assembly GCA_036008325.1). Lineage (GTDB taxonomy): Bacteria > Pseudomonadota > Alphaproteobacteria > ATCC43930 > CGMCC-115725 > AP-15. Next base: position 4,588 of record DASYNW010000052.1, on the reverse strand, counting down.
CGCATTTCGGCTCACGCAAAAGTGACGGTGCGATGCGCAGATTTACCCCGGCCGCCCCATATATTCCAGTAGCAAGGCGAACTCGGCGCTGATCGGCGCCGGTTCCAGGCAATTCGAGCCCCGAGGCGTTCCGATGCGCACAAATGCCCCGTTGCTGTGGAGACGATTGATGCAAGCAGCTCCGGCGGCGCTGCTGATGGCGCTGGCGGGTTGCGCCCAGCCGCCGCACACCTCGGCGGTCGCGGTTCCACCGCTCGCGGCCGGCAAGGCTCGGATCTGGTTCTACCGCGATTACCAGCCCTATGCCGGGAAAGGGCTGCCGGCCATCGACGCCAATGGCGGCTACGTCGGGACGGCGCAATTGGGCGGCGCCTTTTACCGCGACGTTTCTCCCGGCCGCTATCACGTCACGGTAGAAAGCTGGGGGACCGACACCAGCCAATCGGCCGATGCCGATCTCGCCGCCGGCCAGCAAGCCTATGTCAAGATCGTGTCGCTGCCGAGCTGGGTCGAATACGGCAGCCGCGGCAGCTATGAACGGCCGACGTTCTACGCGTGGCTGATCCCGCCCAAAGCCGCTCAAGCCGATGTCGCCAATCTCGCATTCTACGGCGGCGGGTGAGCGGCGCCGCCGGCCGATCGCCGCGCCGCGCACGGAGGTGACCCGATGCCGTTAATTCTCGGCGCTCGCCGGCGCCGGCTGTGGCTGGCCGCAGCTTCTTCGCTGTTGCTGGCGGCGATCGGCGGCTGCGCCCCGCGGCCCACGGTCGGCTCGGTTTCCGTCCCGCCGATCCCGCCGAACGAGGGGCGGGTCTGGGTCTACCGCGATTATATTCCGTCCGAAAGCCTCAACATGACCGAGGTGACGATGAACGGCGTTTACGCCGGCTATTCGCAGCTGGGTGGCGCGTTCTATCGCGATCTTCCGCCCGGCGTCTATCATGTTGCGGTCGAAAGCTACGGCAAAGACTTCGACCAATCGACCAATATTGCTCTGGTTCCGGGCGAGCAGGTGTACATCAAAATCGAATCCTTGCGCAGCTGGTCGAGCTTTGGCCTTAGAACGGAAATCGGGCGAGACACGTTCTACGCCCGGCTGATCCCGACCGAGCTCGCCCGCGCCGAGATCGGGCAAAGCTTTTTCGACGGCGGCAGCTGAGCGGCGGCCGGTTGCGCGCCCGGAAGTGGGCGATTGCGCTGTGCCCCCGTCGCGCCGATGATGTCGCGCCGATTGCTGTTGGCGGCGGCGGCGTTTGCTGCCCTGAGGGTGAGCGGCTGCGCGCATGGGCCGACCGTCGCCTCGGCGAGCATCCCGCCGATCCCGCCGGGCGAGGCCCGGATCTGGATCTATCGGAATTTCGACCCCTCCGAGAGCCTCAATGCCGCCCCAGTCAGCATCAACGGGGCCGTCACCGGGCACGCGCAACCGGGCGGCGGCGCCTTTTACCGCGACCTGCCGCCCGGCCGCTACCATATTGCCGTCGCCAGCTACGGCATCGATTCCGATCAGTCTTCGAACGTCGAGCTCGCGGCCGGCGAGGAAGCGTACGTCAGAATCGAGACCTTGAACGCGTGGACCACCGGCGGCGACTTGAATTCGTTCAAGCGCGACACGTTCTATGCCCGGCTCGCCCCGGCCCCGCTCGCCCGTGCCGAGATTGCCGGCAGCCGGTACTACGGCGGCAGCTGATCCGGATTTCCGGCTCAGAAATTTTCGAGGTTCAGCACCTCGCTGTCATAATTGTAGGCAAAGATTTCGGCGTGTCGGCCCCAGTTGATTGCGGTCTCGAGCACCCGCTCGGCCTCTTCCTCGGAGAGGTGGTCCTCGAGTTCGCGCAGAAACCGCGCGGCCGGGGCGCGATGGCCCGGGCGCTCGTCGAGAACCCGGCGGATATGAACGGCGAGCGGGACGTGCTTGAGCAAGGCCTCGGCAAAGAGCTGCTTGCGGGCCAGCATGTCGGCATCTGCATAGGCGCGGCCGAGTGCGGTTAATTCGATGTCGCCGCCGCTGACCTGGGCAAAGCCCAGCAATTGCAAGGTTTCGATCAGCGGGAACAGTTCGTCGATATCGAGGTTCTCCTCGTCGGCTAGGTGCGGCAGGTCGGCGCGGTCGTGATAGGGCGCCTCGGTCAGGGTGTCGATCAGCCCGGACAGCTGCTGGACCGAGGCATCGGGCAGGCGATAGCCGATGCCGATCGGTTCGGGCTTGGCGCCGCGTCGCCCGTCGCGCCCGGTCTCGGTCAACAGGGTGTAGACCTGGTCGACGATGTGGCGGAACCCGGCGCTCTGGGCGTCGCGCGGGCGCGGCTGCGCGATTGGGATATCGGCGCGGATGCGGCCCGGATCGCTGCCGAAGATCAGCACCCGGTCGGCAATTTCGACCGCCTCCTCGATATTGTGCGAGACCAGCACGATCCCCTTGGTCGGAATCCGGCGGTCGTCCCATAGATCCAACAGATCGCCGCGCAAGGTTTCCGCGGTCAAGACGTCGAGCGAGGAGAACGGTTCGTCGAGCAGCAGGACGTCGGGATTGACGACCAGCGCTCGGGCAAAGCCGACGCGCTGGCGCATGCCGCCCGACAGCTCCTTTGGATAGGCGTTCTCGAACCCGTCGAGCCCGATCAGGTCGATCGCCTCGACCGCGCGCCGCCGCCGCTCGGCGGCGGACATGCCCTGCGCCTCGAGGCCGAGCTCGACATTGCCGAGCACCGTCAGCCACGGAAACAGCGCGTAGCTCTGAAACACCATCGCGATGCCGTGGACCGGTTGGCCGACCGGCTGCCCGCGATATTCGACGATCCCGTCGCTCGGCGGCACCAGCCCGGCGAGGATGCGCAGAAAGGTCGATTTCCCCGAACCGGACTTGCCGAGGATCGCGACGATCTCGCCGTCGCGCAGCGCGAAATCGACATGGTCGAGCACCAGCCGGCCGAGATGATCCGGGGTGCGGTAGGTCTTGCAGACCGCGGCGGCGTGCAGCAGTGCAGGAGGGCCGGTCACTGTCATCTCTCTGGATCCGATTTGGTGCCTAGATCCGTTTCATAGCGCCGTCGCCGGTTGCCATGACCCCTCTCAATCGAGCCGCAACCGTTCGGCGGCGATATTGTAGAGCCGCCGCCACAACAGCCGGTTGAAGGCCAGCACGTAGAGGCACAGCACGCCGATCCCGAGCGCGATCCGCGCGCCGTCGCCCGACGCGGTGGTCTGGGCGATATAGGCGCCGATGCCGGTCGCGGTCAGCGTGGTCTTGCCCCATTGGACGACCTCGGCGACGATGGCGGCGTTCCACGACCCGCCGGCAGCCGTCACCGCCCCGGTGACATAAGCCGGAAAGATCGCCGGCAGCATCACCCGCCGCCACCATAAGAGCCGCCTGACCCCGAAATTCTGCGCCGCGCGCTGCAATTCCGCCGGCAACGCCGCGGCGCCGCCGATGACGTTGAACAGGATGTACCATTGGGTCCCGAGGATCATCAGCGGGCTCAACCAGATCTCGGGGTTGAGCCGATACCGCAGGATCAGCACGACTGCCACCGGAAAGAACAGATTGGCCGGGAAGGCGGCGAGGAACTGGACGATCGGCTGGACCCGGTCGGCGAGCTTGGGGCGCAGGCCGATTCCCACGCCGATCGGGACCCAGATCAAGGAGGCGACCGCGATCAGCACCAGCACCCGCACCGCGGTGATCATCCCGAGCACGAACACCCAGCCGATCTCGGCCGCACCGACATGGGCCCGGATGAAGACGACGATCCACGCCGCCGCGCCGAGCGCCAGCGCCAGGACCGTCAGATCGAACAGCCGTTCGAAAAGTGGGCGCGGCTGCGGGCGCGCCGAGGGCAAGCGCAATCGCATTTCCGACAGTCCGGCGATGGCGCCGTCAATGCCTCGGGTGGCCCCGAGCAGCCCGGCCTGGATCAGCGCGAAAATCCGCGCGCGCTGCAGCATCAGCAGAAACCACGGTCGGACGTTCTCGTCGTCGGCCGACGATTCCGGCTGGAATTTGCGCGACCAGGCGAGCAGCGGGCGGAACAGCAGCTGGTCGTAGATCAAGATAAAGACGAGCATGGCGAGGATGGCGTAGCCGACCGCGCCCCACGCACGCTGCTCGGTGGCGGTGGCGATATACGAGCCGATGCCCGGCAGCTTGACGTTCTGGCCGGCGACGCTGATCGCCTCCGAGGCGACGACGAAGAACCAGCCGCCCGAGACCGACATCATCATGTTCCATACCAAGGGCGGAACCGCATGCGGCACTTCGAGGCGCCAGAACCGCCGCCACGGCGACAAGTGGTACATCCGCGCGGCCTCGATCAGCTCGGCCGGAACGGTGCGCAAGGACTGGTAGACGCTGAAAGCCATGTTCCACGCCTGCGAAGTGAAGATCGCAAAGATCGCGGCGCATTCGACGCCGAGCAGCCGGCCGGGGAAGAGCGCGATGAAGCCGGTCACGGTGATCGACAGAAACCCGAGGATCGGCACCGACTGAAGGACGTCGAGCAGCGGGATCAAGATCTTTTCGGCCTGGCGGCTTTTAGCGGCAAGCGCGGCATAGGCCAGGCTGAAGACGAGCGAGGCGGCCAACGCG
>DASYNW010000051.1:0-6720 GCA_036008325.1 Allostellaceae bacterium | reverse complement strand
ACCCCGGTGATGACCGGGCTCGCCGCCCACAGATTGTTGATCCCGGAATGATGCTCGTTGGTGACGATGTGCAGGCCGATGTCGTCGCACAGCCGGTATTCGTCGAAGACCTCGTCATAAAGGCGCGCGGCGATCTTCGGGTCGCAGTATTTGTTGGGCAGGCTCGCGCGCACCGAGGGGGCCGCTTCCAGCACCTCGTTCGGCACGAACGGATAGGGGTTCTCGCAGTGGTTCCACAATTCCATCCAGCTCTCCTAGCCCGCATTTCTCACAGGATGTAGGTGCGCCGCGGCGACGGCTCGGCGAAAGTTCTGCTGCAACAAAACCTTATCTCTGAGCAGAGAATGCCCCGATGCCGATCGAGTGTAATCCGAGCCGGTTCGACTTTGCACGCGTGCAGGGCCGCGCCGTGGTGGCCGGCTTGGGCGGCGGCCGGATCACCCCGGATGCCGGTGCGCTGCTGCGCTGACGCTGTTCGACCAATCGCGGCGGTTGTTTGCCTCAGAAGTAATGAGCCATTCCCCATCTTGGTCATCCCGGTGCGGCGCAAGCCGGGACCCAGAGGCGGCGACGGGCCCCGCTTTCGAGGGTATGACGAGATGAGTAGCGGAGGCTGTCAGAAGCGATCCATTAAACTACTCGTTCGGCGCTTCGGCCGGCAGCACCAGCTGGGTCTGGGTCACCAGCGCGACGCGCCTGCCGTCGGGGCCGAAGATCGAGGTCTGCCACACCAGCATGCGGCGGCCGATATGCAACGGCACCGCCTCGCCGGTGACACGGCCCGCGGCGCAGGCGCGGAAGAAATTCGTCTTCGACTCGATCGTCGTGGTGCGCGCGCCGGGCGGAATGTGAAAGCGCGACCCGGTGCCGCCGAGATCGTCGCCAAAGGCCATCAGCGCGCCGCCATGCACAATGCCGAAGGCGTTCACGTGGCGGTCGTCGGCGTCCATCTCGCCCTGGACCCGGTCCTTGCCGGCAGAAATAATGCGGATGCCGAAGTGCAAGGGCATCCCGGCGCGCGGCGGCAGCGGCACGATCAACCTTGTCCGCGGAGGGCTTCGCGGCTGACGACGACCCGGCCGGCAGCGGTCAGCCGCACCAGGTTGACCGTCCGCGCCAGTTCGGGCGAGCCCGAATAATAGGCCGGCACCGCGCCATTGCCGACCCACATCGGCCGGTCCCAGTGGCCGAGCGCCAGATAATCGGCGGCGGTCGCGGCGATCTCCTCGTCGCCGAACACCCAGGACGGGCGCAGCGGGTTGGCGCGGGTCTCGGGCGGCTCGTAATGCCCGTGCCCGACCGCGACCTGCCAGCGAGTGGTGCGCGGCCGCGGCCCGCGCAACGGCGGCATGTCGAGATAGTCGCGATGAGCATGACCCCAGATTTCGAGGTCGATTGCCGGAAATTGCACGGCCTCGTCATGGGTCACGCCCAGAATAACGAGGTTTGGGATCTGCGCCAGTCCGCCCCGGATATAAACCGAATCGGGCAACGCCGGGTCGTGGTTGCCGGGCAGAATCACGATCGCCAGGCCCGCATCGGCCAGCAGTCTTCCGGCGCGGTCGATCAGGGCGGCGCCGAGACTGTTGGCTTCGAAAGTGTCGCCGGCGAGGATGACGAGCTGAGCGCGCAACGCCCGCGCCGTCGCCAGCACCGCCGCGAGCCCGGCCGTGCCTTCGCCGCCATGCACTGCGGCGGTGCGTCCCTCGTCGACATGAACGTCGGAGCTGTGGACCAGCGCCACCTCCGCGGCGGCAACGGCGGGGCGATCCGGTTCCGGTGAGATTTCCATCCCGCCTCTATAGCCTCGGGCCAGACCGCCGGGCAATGCGGCGGATCGGCTGCTGCTGGATTGCGTGCGGAGCTGCTTATCCGGGCTGTGCCGGCCGTGTCGGGGCGGGGACCAGACCGCGCGCTGCCCAGGCGGTTGCGGCCATCGCCCGCGGGCCGTCGGCGGCGCCGGCGAGATAGGCGCGGCGCACCGCTTCGGCGAGGCGCTCCAGCCGCTCCGGGACGAGCCCTCTGACATAGTCGCCGACCGGCCCCTGGGCGTTTTCGATCGGCTCCCAGTAATCGGCGAAATCGCAGTATTGCTGATGGATCGTCAGCGAGCAGGCGTCGACCGCGGCGAAACCCGCATCGTGGAACGCCGCGGCGAGCTCGCCGGGGCCGCAGAGCGGGCTCGAATAGTGGCGGGCGCGCGCCCGGTCGGCGGCCGGGTCGAGTGCCGCCGCGGTGTCCCAGAAGATCCGCTGATAGACGAGCCCGCCCGGGAAGTCCCAGACCGCGGCGGCGACCACTCCGCCCGGACGGGTGACCCGCCGCATCGCCTCGAGCGCGCGGCCGGGAGCGGACATGAAATTGAGCGCCAGTTGCGAAAATGCGCGGTCGAAGCTCGCGTCGGGGAAGTCGAGCGCGGCGGCGTCGCCGGCGACAAAGCGCAGCCGCGGGTCGGCCGAGCGCGCGGCGGCGTAGGCGATGTAAGGCTCGGCGATGTCGATGCCGACGATCGCGGCGGGCTCCGGCCGGGCGGCGAGCGCCAGGGTGAGGCTGCCGGTGCCGCAGCCGACATCGAGCACCCGCTCGCCGGCGCCGAGCCCCACCCAAGCGATCAGCCGGTCGGCCAATAGCGGGCTCCAGCGCCCCATCAGGCGCTCATAGGCGTGGGCATCGGTCGCGGTATAGCGCGACGGCATCAGGGAACCCTCCTTTGCCGATTTCGGCCGGTCGAGGCGTGAGCCCGCCGGCTCACTCCCCCATCTGCAGCAGCGCGCCGCGATGGCGGGCGTCGCGAAACGCCCAGAAAAAGACGGCCGCGCCGAGCGCCAGCCACATCAGGTCGAGCGCCGCCGCGGTCAACAGGTACCCGGCGTGGAAGACATGCTGGAACAACACCGCGCGCATGCCCTCGAACACATAGGTCGACGGCAGGCCCCAGGCGATGTGCTGCAGCCAATGCGGCAGGATCGACACCGGGTAATAGACGGCGCTGATCGGCGACAAGGTGAAGACCGCGAGCCAGGCCAGGCTCTCGGCGCCCATGCCGTGGCGCAGGATCATCCCGCAGATCGCCAGGCCCAACGCCCAGCCCATGACCAGCAGCACAGCAAAGAACGCAGCCAGCGGCGCCCCCAGCGAAAAGATCGAATAATGATAGAGCAGAATCGCCAGCAAGGCCGCCGGCACGACGCCGATCAGCACCCGGATGAGGCTCATCGACAACAGTGCTGCGACCCATTCGGTGGGGCGCAGCGGGGTGACGAACAAATGCCCGAGGTTGCGCGCCCACATCTCTTCGAGAAACGAGATCGAGAGCCCGAGCTGGCCGCGGAACAAGACGTCCCACAGCATGACCGCGGCCAACAGCACGCCAAACGCGCGAAAGACGTAATTGCTGTTGACGTAGAGGAACTGGCTCATGAACCCCCAGATCAGCATCTGCAGGGTCGGCCAGTAGAGCAGCTCCAGGGTGCGCGGCCACGAGCTGCGCAACAGATAGAGATAGCGCAGCAGCATCGCCCAGACCCGGCCAGTAGAGAAGCCGCTTCGGTCGCCGCCCCCGAGCCTCACGACACCGGGTCCAGCTCGAGCGCGGATTTGCGCACGATATGCAAGAACACCTCTTCGAGATTGGCCCGGCCGTAGCGCTCGATCAGCGCCTGCGGGCTGCCGCGGTCGACGATTTTGCCGGCCTTCATCATCAGCACGTCCGAGCACAGCCGCTCGACCTCGGCCATGTTGTGCGAGGCCATCAGGATGGTGGCCCCGCCGCGCGCGCGCCAGGCTTCGAGATAGCCGCGTACCCAGTCGCCGGTGTCGGGGTCGAGCGAGGCGGTCGGCTCGTCGAGCAGCAATAGCTCAGGTTCGTTCAGCAAGGCCTTGGCGAGGGCCACGCGGGTTTTCTGCCCGGCCGAGAGCTTGCCCGCCGGGCGGTCGAGGAACGCGCCGATCTGCAAATCCTCAGCCAGAGTCTCGATGCGCTCGCGGCGCCGGCGCAGGCCGTAGAGCCGGGCGTAGATCAGCAGATTCTGGCGTACGGTGAGGCGATGCGGCAGATCGACGAAGGGCGAGGAGAAATTCATCCGCGGCAATGCCCGGTAGCGATGGCGCAGCATGTCTTCGCCGAGCACCTGCACCCGGCCCGCGGTCGGCAGCAGCAGGCCGAGCAGGATCGAGATGGTCGTGGTCTTGCCGGCGCCGTTGCCGCCGAGCAGCGCCGCGGTCGCGCCGCGCGCGACGGTAAAGCTGATCCCGTCGACCGCGATCGCGCCGGGATAACGCTTGACCAGGTTCTCGACGGCAATGGCGGGCGCGGGCATCGCCCCTATATGGCGCATCAGCGGCCGATCGGCCAGCATCGGGCTGGCGGCAGCGGCGGCGACCCGCCAAACTGCAAACCACCGGCAGCCCCGGGGAGCGGGCCCGCACGAATTGTCGACGAGACCCTGAAGTGACCGACACCTCCCGCCTTGGCCCGAGCGAGCCGGCGACCGGCTCGGGCCGGATCAGCCTGCGCACCCTGGTGCCGATCCGCTGGGTGGCGATCGCCGGCCAGGCGGCGGCGCTCCTGACCGTCCATTACGGCATCGGCTTTCATCTGCCGCTGCTGCCGGCGCTGGCCGTCGTCGCCGGCTCGGCGCTGCTCAATGTCATCCTGATCGTGCACCGCCAGGTGGCGCGTCAGCTCGGCGAGCGCTACGCCGCACTGTGCCTCGGTTATGACATCCTGCAGCTGGCGATCCTGCTCTACCTGACCGGCGGCTTGCAGAACCCGTTCTCGATCCTGATCGTGGCGCCGGTGACGGTGGGAGCGACGATCCTGTCGCGGCGTCCGGTGATTGCGCTGTCGGTCTTTGCGGTAGCCGCGATCAGCGCGCTCGCATTGTGGCATCTGCCGTTGCCGTGGCGCAGCGGGCCCGGCCCCTTGGTGTTTCCGCCCGAAATCATCGTCGGGACCTGGACCGCGCTGGTGCTGGCGACCGTGTTCATCGCCCTTTACACCTGGAGCGTGGCGCAGGACGCGCGCCGGCTGCGCGATGCGGTGGCGGCGACCCAGCTGGCCCTGGCGCGCGAGCAGCGGGTCTCGGCGGTGGGAGCACTCGCCGCGGCGGCAGCGCACGAGCTCGGCAGCCCGCTCGCCACGATCGCGGTCGTCGCCAAGGAGCTGGTGCGCGATCTGCCGGAGGACAGCCCGCACGCCGAAGATGCCGCCTTGCTGCTGAGCCAGTCCGAGCGCTGCCGCCGCATCCTCGCCGAGCTGTCGCATCGGCCGGAAGAGGATGGCGGCTCGCCCTATACGAGGCTGCCGATCTCGGCCCTGGTCGAGGCCGCCGCGGCGCAGCACCAGGAGCGCGGGGTCCGGCTGATCTTCGCCACGGCCGGCGCCCCGGCCGAGGACGAGCCGCAGGTGCGGCGCAGCCCGGAGATCCTGCACGGGCTCAACAACCTCATTCAGAATGCGGTGCAGTTCGCCCGCCGCGAGGTCACGGTCACCACCTTCTGGGACGCCAAAACGGTGACGGTCGAGATCAGCGACGACGGGCCGGGGTTTCTGCTGCACCTGTTGGGGCGCCTCGGCGAGCCTTATCTCTCGACGCGCGCCGGTGCGGCCGACCATATGGGCCTCGGCATCTTTATCGCGCAGAGCCTCTTGGAGCGCAGCGGCGCCGGGCTCAGCTTCGAGAACCTCGACGAGGGCGGCGCCCATGTTGCGATTTCGTGGAACCGTGCCAATCTGGAGACGATAGAGCAACTCCGCCCACCCGCGGCGATGGCGCGAGAATTGCGCTGACCGCCTCGCCGGGCCGAGGCGGATGGCCACGACCGACCAGAATCAGGCGAGCATGATGAACGCGACCGACCGACCGACCAATTTCGCCGCGGCAGAGGGACCGGCCGCGGCGCTGCGCGGGCTCGCCGAAGCCGAGCGCACCCTCTTGATCGTCGACGACGACGCGCCGCTATGCCAGCGGCTGGCGCGGGCGATGGAACGGCGCGGCTTTGTCGTCGCCACCGCCGACAGCGTGGCCGCCGGCACCGCCGCGGCAAGCGAGCATCCGCCGGCTTTCGCCGTCGTCGACATGCGGCTCGGCGACGGGCGCGGGCTCGACGTGGTCAGCGCCGTGCGCAAGGCTCGGCCGGGGGCCCGCATCGTCATGCTGACCGGCTACGGCAACATCGCCACCGCGGTCGCCGCGGTCAAGGCCGGGGCGATCGACTATCTGCCCAAGCCCGCCGACGCCGACGCGGTCGAGCGCGCGCTCTTGGCCCAGGAGGACGGCGTGCCCGAGCCGCCGGAGGACCCGATGTCGGCCGACCGGGTGCGCTGGGAGCACATCCAGCGGGTGTTCGAGCTGTGCGAGCGCAACGTCTCGGAAACCGCGCGACGCCTCAAGATGCATCGCCGCACCCTGCAGCGCATCCTCTCCAAGCACGCTCCGCGGAATTGAGGCAGGCTCGTCGGCTACCGAGCCCGAGATCTCAAACAAAGAGCCCCGCCGAAGGCAGGGCTCTCGCCGGTCACGAGACCGCTGTCACCTATCGCTTGTCGTCGTCGCGGTGTTCGCCCTTCCGGCCAGCCTCGACCGCGATTTCAGTGTTGTGTTCGAAGCTTTTATCCGGCACGTCGCGTCCGACCGTGCCGCCGGCTTTGACCCGCTCGCGGTCCCGTTGCTTGCCGGGATCGGCTTGGCCGCCGCCGGGCTGGCCGGCCTTTGCGGC
>DASYNW010000050.1:0-21859 GCA_036008325.1 Allostellaceae bacterium | reverse complement strand
TGGCGAGCAGGACCGGCTTCTGGTGAAAAAGATAGAATGCCCAACCCCAGACGCCGAGATTGGCGAGGATCAGCAGCGAACACATTGCGATGAGCCGTCCGCGCAGGTCGGCGGAGCCCTCGTCGAAGCCTTGGGATGGTGCGTTGGACATAAAGGGTCCCGCAGATGACGGTCATCTGTCGCCGCGAGCCTGGAACGCTCCGGAGCTTGGGGCCGCCGAACCCAACAGCGCTCAGGTCAGGTAGGAATGGATGATTTCGATCAGCTCCTCGGCGGCATCGGCCTGACGCCGATCGGCATTGCCGTCAGCCGGCGACAGATACTCCCGCACGTGTTCTTCGAGCACTTCGGCCATCAGCCCGTTGATCGCGCCGCGCGCCGCGGTGATGCGCTGGAGCAGATCGGAGCAGCTCGCCTGCCCGGCAAGGCCGCGCTCGATCGCATCTACCTGTCCGCGCAGACGGCGCACCCGATTGACCAGACCCCGCTTGTCGCGCAGCGGATTTGGAACCTCGCCGTTCGTGCCGTTCATGATATTTCTCCGAGATCCGGCGATTTTGGTCATTGACACCGCCGCGCCCGAAGCATACCTCGCGGGGTATGTTCGGGGTTATCCTCGAATATGCGCGTGCAACGGCATTGGAACAATGGGACCTCGATCTAGCAAAGCTCCCGCGGAGCCTCCCAGTCGCCCTGTTGCGACCGGCTCCTCGGGCCACCCGCCCCGGGTGATCGAGCGGGGTCCCTCGGCCGGGCCGTTCCCGCGATTGCGGTGACCGTTCGCCGCTAGGGGCAGCCCCTTTCTCCGCCCGGGTCGGTTCGTCACCGCCTGGAAATGGAGGAATGGGACATGGCTGCCCTGGTAAGGCACAATGCAACGGCAGCGGCAACGCCGCCTGATTTCGACACCCCCGTCACTTTCGACGCCGCGGCCGACGCCGGCGAGATCGCGCGGCTCTACGACGCCCTCGATCGCGTGAGCGAGCGCCACAATCCGCGTACCGCGCGGCTGCTCGCCAGCGGCTGCCCCAAGATGGCGCAGAAATTGATGGAGGAGGCTGGCGAGGTCGCGCTCGAAGCGGTGCGGCACCGTTCCCGCGCCGTCATCCGCGAAAGCGCCGATCTCGTCTATCACTTGGTCGTGCTGTGGCGCGAATGCGGGATTGCTCCCGACGAGGTGTGGGCCGAGATGCGGCGCCGCGCCGAAATGCTCGGAATCGCCGAGAAATTGCCCAAGCCGTCCGCGCGCGCCGGCGAGTGAGGCCGGCCATGGCCTCCTCCAGCGAGTTCGCCGCTCCGCCGGGCGTCCCGGCCGTCCTCGACGAGGCGCAACCCGGCGACATAAAGGGAGCGTTTGGCACGATCCTCTGCGCCGATCTCGCGCCGCGCACGAACTGGGCTGCGCGGTTGCGCACCTTGCTGGCGATCGTCGGGCCGGGGCTCATCGTCATGGTCGGCGACAACGACGCCGGCGCCTTCAGCACCTATACCCAGGCCGGCCAGAATTACGGCACGACCCTATTGTGGACCCTGCTGCTGCTGATCCCGGTGCTTTACGTCAACCAGGAGATGGTGCTGCGCCTGGGTGCAGTAACCGGCGTCGGCCATGCCCGGCTGATCCTCGAACGCTTCGGCAAATTCTGGGGCGCCTTCAGCGTGATCGACCTGCTTGTGCTGAACGCGCTGACGATCGTGACCGAATTCATCGGCCTCGCCCTGGCGTTCGACTATCTGGGCGTATCCAAATTCTGGGGCGTCCCGGCCGCGGCGATCCTTCTGATGGCCGCCGCCGGCACCGGCAGCTTTCGGCGCTTTGAACGTTTCTCGCTGCTGCTGGTCGCCGGCAGCCTTCTGCTCGTCCCGGTATTCCTGATGGTCCATCCGCCGATCGGGGAGATCGCGCATGGATTCCTCCTGCCGCAACTGCCGGCGACGGGAAAGTTGAGCGACGTGGCGCTGCTGATTATCGCCATCGTCGGCACCACGGTCGCCCCCTGGCAGCTGTTCTTCCAGCAGAACTATGTGGTCCATAAGCGCATCACCCCGCGTTTCATTCCCTATGAGCGCATGGATCTGTGGATCGGCATCGGGCTGGTGATCGTCGGCGGCGTCGCGATGATGGCATTCTCGGCCGCCGTCTTTGCCGGCCGCCCCGAGTTCGGCAATTTTGCCGACGCCGGGGCCGTGGCCGCAGGCTTGGGAAAATATGTCGGGCATGCCGCGGGGATCATGTTTGCGCTGGCGCTGATCGACGCCTGCGTCATTGGCGCCTCGGCAGTCTCGCTGGCCACCGCTTACGCGATCGGCGACGTGCTCTCCGTGCGCCACTCGCTGCACCGCAAGCCGGCCGAAGCCAAAGGATTCTACGCCGTCTATTGCGGCCTGATCGCGCTGTCGGCGGCATTGGTGCTGACGCCGGGCACCCCGCTCGGCCTGCTGACCAACGCGGTGCAGACCTTGGCCGGCGTATTGCTGCCGAGCGCCACCGTGTTCCTGCTGCTGTTGTGCAACGATGCGGCGGTGTTGGGCCCGTGGGTCAACGGCCGTGCGCTCAACCTGTTCACCGGCGCGGTCATCGCGGTCCTGGTCATGTTGTCGGTCATCCTGACTGCCTCGGTTCTCTACCCCGCAATGAGCGGTGGCGCGATCATCGCCATCCTCGCCGGCGGCAGCCTTGCCGCCATCGCCATCTGGTTCGGCGCCGGCGCTTTTCCTCGGCGCGGCGAGCCGGCAGCGCGATGCGACGCCTCCATGCGCAACCGCTGGCGCATGCCGCCCGTGGCGAGCCTCGCGCCGAGACGGCTCTCCGCGCGCGAACGGATCTGGCTGGTGGTGCTGCGAGCCTACCTTTTGGTCGCCGCCGGGCTGGTGCTGGTGCGGATCGTCACCCTCCTCACCGGGGCCGGCAGCGGGTGAAGGGACCGTCGGACCGGCGCGATTTTCGGCGAGTTGCGTCGAAACAAATGGCGCTTGGGGATTTGTCACTCGCTCGGCTGATTGCGGGCGGCGAGGCGGCGCGGCAGCAGCAGGAAATACCGGCCGCGCGCGTCCATCGCGCCGGCCCGGTCGCCGGCGGCGCTGCCGGCGCCCCAATAGAGATCGCCGCGCACCGGCCCTTTGATTGCACCGCCGGTATCTTGGGCCACGACTAGGCGGCGCAAGCGCTGGTCCGGCACGAACTGCTCCTCGGCTTCGAGCCAGATCGGGGCGCCGAGCGGGATATAGCCGCGATCGACGGCGAGGCTGCGTTCGGGGGTGAGCACCACGCGCTCGGCGCCGATCGGCCCGTCGCCTTTGATCTCGCGGAAAAACACATAGGACGGGTCTTCACGGCGCAAGGCAGCCCCGGCCTTCGGGTGCGCCCGCATCCATGCCCGGATCGAAGCCATCGTCAGCTTGTCGCGCGGGATCTGCCCGCGCTCGATCAGGAGCCGCCCGACCGGCACATAAGGCAGCCCGTTCTGACCGTCATAGCCGAGCCGGATGGCTCGCCCGTCATCGAGCCGGACCTGGCCGGAGCCCTGGATCTGCAGAAAGAACGCATCGATCGGATCGTCGACCCACAGGAGCGCCAGACCGCGGCCGGCGAGCGCGCCGTCCTCGATTTGAGCCCGGGTGTAGCGCGGGCCGGTGGCGAGATCGGGCGGCGGCCGGTAGATCGGGGTCTGATAGCGCCCATGCCGGCGCAAGGAGCCGTGGAGCCCGATTTCAAAATACCCGGTGAAGAGGCCCGTGACGCCACCGTAATCGGCAACCGCCACCGGGCTGAATTCGCTTGTGAAAAACTGGCGGGCCGCCGCCTCGTCGCCGGGCCGCACCAAAGCTGCACGGCGACAAGGCTGCCGCCAGTCGCCGACCAGCCCATAATCGACACCGACCTCGATCGGGCCGAACGGTACTGCGGCAGGTTCGCTCGAAAACCGGACGCAGGATTTGACAAAGGCCGCAAGCGCCGCGGCGACATCGTCCTGCCCCCACCCGTCCAGCCGGTCGAAACCAACGGGCGTCAAGGTCAGCCGGGTCGGGCCGGCATCGCGCGCCAAGCCGGCCGCCAATGCCGCGATCGCGGCGACGGTCGCCACGCGCCAGCGCCGGCGGCGCCGGGCGTCAGCCGCCGCTGCCGGTGGCGACGAGGACCCAGTTCGGATCGGGGGATCGGGTATCGCGGGCAAAAGTCCAGTGGTCGGTCTTTTCGACCGGGTGCTCGGGATCGCCGTCGACGATGCTGCCGTCCATCGCGCGGGTCACATTGACCTGGTGCGACACCAGCTTGACCGTTACCCGCGCGGTTCGCCCGGAAACATCGGCATCGACGATCTCGGCATCGTCAAGCCGTAAATCTCGGGTCTCGAAGGTTTCCTTGGCGGCGGCGCGTTCGTCGATCGTAGCCGCAAAGGGTCGGTAGACCTCGTCGCTCAACAGCGGGCGCAACCCCGCCTTGTCGCCTTTGGCATAGGCGGCGACGATCATCTCAAAGGCGGAACGCGCCCCTTCTAAAAACTGCGAGGGATCAAAGCCGGGATCGGCGCGGCGGATCCGGCTCAGCCCCTCGGCCACCGTGTCGGCGGGCTTGCCGGCCGGGGTCGGGAGCGCCACGACCTTGTCAGGGTCCGCGGGCGTCGCCACCTTTTCGGGGCCGGGCTTGTCGGCGCCAGGCCTTTCGGCAGGCGGCGCCGCGCGCCGCGCGAACAACTCGCGTCGCCGCTCGTTCCCGGTGCGCCGCCCGAGAACGCTGCGCAGCCGCAGAATCAGGAAGGCGGCGATCATCGCGAACAGGATGATGTATTGATAATTGTCCATCGGCTGGAGCGCCTCGCCACCCTGCGGCCAGGGCCGGGAAATGGCCCTCGCATGCTGTCTGGTTCAGATGGGGGGCGAGCGCTGCCGCGACAAGCATGCCGGGTGCGCCGCGGGTGAAACGACGGCTGAGGCTGGCCCTCCTCGCATATCTGCTGATCGAGGGCTATGCGACCTTGGCGGTCGCCGGGTGGCTCGGGCCCGGACCAACCCTGTTGCTCCTCCTCATCGGCGCCGCGGCTGGTGGTGCGGTCCTGCGCACCGCGCAATTCTCGCTGCTGTCGCAGCTGCGCCGGGGTCTCGCCTCGGGCGCGCCGGTGTTGCCCGCGCTGCTCGGTGGCGCGCTTCGCGTTGCGGCCGGTGTTCTGCTGATCATTCCCGGCTTCATCAACGATCTGATCGCAGCGGGGCTGCTGATCCCGCCGCTGCGCCGTCGGCTGATCCGCCGGCTATCCGCCGGGTCGGAGGGTCGCACCGCGCAGGTCGTAATCGAGGGCGATTATCGCCGAGTGGACGACACCGCTCTGCCGGCGCCGAGGCGAGAACCGAGGTGATCCTCATCCGGCACGGCGAGACCGAATTTAACCGGGCCTTCACCGCGAGCTGGCGCGACCGCGGCATCTACGAACCGGTCCTAACCGAGTAGAGATGGCACCAGGCCGCAGCTCGCCTTGACCGGGCTGAAATGCCCACTGGCGCGGTTCTGCGCATCTATCCGGGCCGGCCCGATCAGCCGGCCGAGCCGCTGCCGGTCCCCGCCGTCTGCTGAGGGACGGCGGCGACGATTGCTGCATCTTCCCGATCCATGCTAGCCAGCCGGCTCGACCAAGGCTCGCACGGGAGGGGATCATGGCGGGAGAGACCAGAGGCAACGGCGAAGCCGGCGCATTGCCGGCAGCCTCGGACGGGCCGCAATTTTTCATCAACTTTCAATACGTCAAGGATTTGTCGTTCGAAAACCCCCGCGCACCGCAAAGCCTGCTCCAGCAACCCGTCCAGCCAGACGTGGCGATCAACGTCGACGTCAAGGCGCAAAACCTCAATCCCGAAACCTATGAAGTCGTGTTGACGATCAATGCAACGGCGAATGCCCAGGAGCAGCCAGTCTTTCTGGTCGAGCTCGCTTATGCGGCGGTGGTGACGGTCAGGAATGCCGCCGAACCGCTGCTGTCGAGCCTGATCCTGGTGGAGACGCCGCGGATTATCTTCCCGTTTGCCCGCGCGGTGATCGCCAATGCCACCCGCGACGGAGGCTTTCCCCCGCTGATGATCAACCCGATCGACTTTGCTGAGCTGCTGCGCCAACACCAGCCGCCGGAGCAGCCCGCCGCTGACGACGACAGCACCGCGATTTGAGCCTCACGCCTCGGCGAGCCAGAGCGGCGCGGTGAGCAGCGCCAGCATCGCCTGGTGTGCCGCGAGCTCGTCGACCGAAGCGGCATGCGGGCGCGGCGCACGGGCGATCCGAATGGCGGCGACGCCGGCAGCAGCAGGGACGACAAAATCGAGGCCTGGCTGACGCCCGCCGATCAGTTCCAGGTAGACGGCGGCGAGCAGGCCGCAATCGATCTTTGCCCCGTGATGGTCGCGAGCCGACGAATCGACCGCGAATCGACGGCACAACGCATCGAGGCTCGCCGGCGCGCCGGGAAAGCGCTGCCGGGCGAGCGCCAGGGTGTCGACATGCGGGAACACCGCCGCCGCCCGATCGAGCAGCGCCAATTCCATATTCAGGAACGCCAGGTCGAATTCGGCATTGTGGATCACCAGCGGATCCGGCCCGATGAATGCGAGCAGATCATCGACAACCGCGGCGAAGGGCGGGTGCGGGGCGAGAAATTCCGCGCTCAGCCCGTGCACCGACAGCGCCTCCGCCGGCATGTCGCGCCCCGGGTTGACGTAGCGGTGAAAATCGCGGCCGGTCGGGATGTGATGCACCAGCTCGATGCAGGCGATCTCGACGATGCGATGGCCGGCCTGCGGATCGAGGCCGGTGGTTTCTGTATCGAGCACGATCTCGCGCATCACCCTCGCCGCCGCTCTTTCCGCGCCAGCCGCCCGTCCCGTCCGGCGAGCCGCGGCCTGCCGCGCCGCAAGAGTCTGACGATCGCCCGCAACCGCCGCAAGCTCAGCTTTCGGTCGAGCCCGGTCGGCACCACGAAATCGGCGCGGCGCCGCTTTTCGGCATCGGGCATCTGCTGTTTGAGTATCGCGGCAAAGTGCGCCTCGGTCATCCCCGGCCGGCGCAGCACGCGTTGGCGCTGGACCAAGACCGGCGCCGAGACGACGACGACATAATCACAGCGCGCCGCACCCCGGCTCTCGAACAGCAACGGCACATCGAGCACGGCGATCGGCTCGCGGCGGGCGCGCGCTCGGGCCAGGAACCGCTTTTCGCGATCGGCGACCATCGGGTGAAGGATGCGCTCCAGCCGGGCAAGCGCCGCAGGATCGCCAAACACCCGCCTGCCGAGAACTCTGCGGTCAATGCCGCCCGCAGCCGTACCCACGCCGGGAAACGCCGCCGTCACCGCCGTCACCGCGGCCCCGCCCGGCGCCAGCAGGTGGTGCACCACCCGGTCGGCGTCGAACAGCGGCACCCGCATCCGCCGCAACAGCGCCGCAGCGGTGCTCTTGCCCATGCCGATCGAGCCGGTCAGGCCGACAACGATCATCGCGGTTCCGCCAGGCTTGCCGTAATCGCAACGCGCAGCTCGCGGCTGACCCGCACCTTGGCGCCGAACCAGGCCTCGAAGCCCGGCCGGCCCTGGTGCAACAGCATGCCGAGTCCGTCGACCACCGGGTGGCCCTGCCGCCGCGCCATCGCGAGCAGGCCAGTTTCGAGCGGCACATAAACGATATCGACCACCGGCGCCGATCGGGGCAGCCGCGCCAGATCGAGCTCGAGCGGCGGTTCGCCGGCCATGCCTAGGCTGGTCGCGTTGACCAGCAGACCGGCGCCCTCCAGCACCGCGTTCGCCTCGCCCCATGGATGGATCGAAATCCGCAGCCCCGCTTCGGACAGCGCCTGGGCGACCGCCTCGGCGCGATTGCGGGTGCGGTTGACGAGACGCACCTCGCCGACCCCGGCAGCGGCGAGCGCCGCCAGAACCGCCCGCGCCGAACCGCCCGCGCCGAGCACGACCGCTGCACCCGCCGAGGCATCCCAATCAGGCGCCTGCTCGTGCAGGTTTTCGCGAAACCCGTACACATCGGTGTTGCTGGCTTCGAGGCTGCCATCGGCGGCGACGACTATCGTGTTGGCGGCCCCGATCCGGCGCGCCAGCGGGTCGACCCGATCTGCCACCCGGAGTGCTGCTTGCTTGTGCGGGATCGTCAGATTGCAGCCGCGAAAACCCAGCGCGGGCAGCGCCCGCAACGCCTGCTCGAGGTTTTCGGGCCGCACCGGCAGCGGCAGGTAGGCGCCGTCAATTCCGGTCTCGTCGAGCCAGAAACCATGCAGCAGGGGCGAGCGCGAATGGGCCACCGGCCATCCCATGATGCCGGCGAGCCGAGTTGAACCGGTGATCTTCATGGCCTGGTTGTTACCATGACAGACTGTCATGCGACCATCTCAGAGACGCGCCCTTTAAGCCCGCGAGCACACCCTGATCGCGCAAAAATCCCAGCAGTTCCGGCAATGGCGGGCCGAGGCTCGCGAAATGATCGCCCTCGATACGCTCGAAAAGCTGAGCTCCGACCGCCTCCAGCCCGACTGGCTCCGACCGAACCTAGAAACCGGGCGCGAACCGAACTGACCAAAGCCAGAACCACCGGCTCATTCGGCAAGGCCATGGCGCCGCGCCAACAGCTTGAGGATCGCCGCCGCGGTTTCCTCGATCGAGCGCCGGGTTACATCGATCACCGGCCAGTGCCGCTCGGCGAAGATCCGCCGCGCCTCGCGGACTTCGGCCCGCACCGCCTCGTTATCTGTGTAGTCGGTCGTCTCGTCATGATGCAGCATGCTGAGCCGGTTGCGGCGCAACTGGATCAGCCGCTCGGGGTCATTGGTCAAGCCGACGATCAGCGGGCGCCGAGCCTCGATCAGCTCGGGCGGCAGCGGCACCCCCGGCACGAACGGCACGTTTGCCGCCTTGACCCCGCGATTGGCAAGGTAGAGGCAGGTCGGCGTCTTCGAGGTCCGCGACACCCCGACGAGACAGACATCGGCATCATCGAGCCCCCAGCTCGACTGCCCGTCATCATGATTGAGGGCAAAGGTCATCGCGTCGATGCGGGCAAAATACTCGCTGTCGAGCAGGTGCTGCTTGCCCGGCACACCGCGGCTCTCGCGATGCAGATAGGAGGCGAGCGCCCCGATCACCGGATCGAGCACCGGAATGGCCGGCACCTGGAGACGGCGGCAGCCCTGCTGCAGCAATTGGCGAAGCTGGTCGCTGACCAGCGTGAACAGCACAACGCCCGGATTGGCCTCGACCCCGGCGGCGACCCGGTCGACCTGGCTACGGGTGCGCACCATGCTCCATACGTGCTCCACTGGCTGCACGTCGTCGAATTGCACCAGGCAGGCGCGGGCGACCGAATGCACGGTTTCACCGGTGGAATCCGATACCAGATGGAGATGAAACCGGGTCACGCCGGTCCGTCCCGGCCTGACCCAATCATCCCTAGGGGGCTGTGCATCATTCCAACACCATCCACAAATCGTTCCTGCCCCGCACAGAGGCTCGAACTTGTCCGCATTTTGCCAAAAACATCAACCGGCTTTCACCATCGTGGAGCGAATCCATCCATAACAGCGAACATCGGGGATCATGTGAATCCGCCGGCAAAGCATCCCCGCTTTTCGGTTCCTCCACAGCCGCAGTTTATCTCGTCGAGAACACCAACTTCCGGGTTCATCCCCAATCCCCTCTGTCATTGTCCCATCACGTCGCGTCATGCACAGTCGCGGAATCGATCGGCACTCCCCGCTACTCACCGGACCATCTACTTACTACCACCTAGAAGATTCATATGAATAAGAGGAGAACAACGTTTATGGCGGGAGCTAAAACCAAGCCGCTGCTTCGCGTGCTCGCCGGCGAGACGCTGTCACCGCCACCGTGGTGGTTGATGCGCCAAGCCGGGCGGTACCTGCCGGAATATCGCGCGGTGCGAGCGCGAGCGAGCGATTTCGTCGAGCTGTGCCTGACGCCGGGGTTGGCGGCCGAACTGACCATGCAGCCGGTGCGGCGGTACGGCATGGACGCGGCGATCCTGTTTTCCGACATTCTGCTGCTGCCTCATGCGTTGGGGCAGAAGCTGACCTTTCGCGACGGCGAAGGGCCGGTGCTCGAACCAGTCGCTGGTAACGCCGGGGTGGCGCTGCTCGACGGCGCGCATGCCGTATCGCGTCTCGAACCGGTGCTCGAGGCGGTGCGGCAGGTGCGTGCGTCGCTCGGGCCGCAGACCGCGCTGATCGGTTTTGCCGGCGCACCCTGGACGGTTGCGACCTACATGGTCGAAGGCGGCGTCAGCCGCGATTTTCGCCAGGTGAAAGCTTGGGCCTATGGCGATCCGCAAGGCTTTGCCGCGTTGATCGAAGTGTTGATCGAGGCCACGATCGAACTTCTCGCGGCCGAGATCGCGGCCGGCGCCGAAATTGTCCAGCTATTCGACAGTTGGGCCGGCATCTTGCCCGAGGCGGCGTTCGCGCGCTGGATCATCGCCCCGACGGCGCGTATTGTCGCGGCTCTGAGGGGGCGGCAGCCGGATTGTCCGATCATCGGCTTTCCGCGCGGCGCGGGCGTGCTCTACGAGCGCTATACGGCGGAGACCGGGGTCGACGCGGTGGCGCTCGACACGATGGTTTCAGCCGGATTTGCCGGCGCCCGGCTGCGCCCGCTCGCGACGGTTCAGGGCAACCTCGATCCAGTCCTGTTGCTGACCGGTGGCGCCGCCCTCGAAAGCGCCGTCCGGGACATGCGCCGGGCCTTTTCCGGTGGGCCATGGGTGTTCAATCTCGGTCATGGGGTATTGCCGCAGACTCCGACCGAGAATGTTTCGGTGCTCGCCGGCCTGCTCGCCGAGCCGGTCGTCGCTCCCTGATATGGCCCGCACCGCGGTCGTGCTGATGAATCTCGGTGGTCCCGATTCGCTCGCGGCGGTGGCGCCGTTTCTGTTCAACCTGTTCAAGGATCCGGCGATCATCCGGCTGCCCACGCCGCTGCGGTTGCCGTTGGCGTGGCTCGTCGCGCGCGGACGCGCCCGGACCGCGCGCGAGATCTACGCCCGGCTCGGCGGCGCGTCGCCGCTGCTCGCCAATACCGAAGCGCAGGCGCGGGCGTTGGAAAATGCGCTCGGGGATCGGCACCGCTGCTTTGTCGCGATGCGCCACTGGCATCCGAGCAGCGCCGAGGCGGCGCGCGCCGTCGCCGAATGGGCGCCGGACGAGATCGTGTGCCTGCCGCTCTACCCGCAATTCTCGACGACGACGACGGCCTCTTCGCTCGCCGATTGGCGGCGCGCCGCCGCCCGGCATGCTCTCACCCAGCCGACCCGGAGCGTATGCTGCTATCCGGTCGCGAGCGGGTTCATCGCCGCGGTCGCCGAATTGATCCGGCCGGTTCTCGACGCGGCTGCTGCTGGCCCGGGCAGGACGCCACGACTGCTGCTGAGCGCGCATGGCCTGCCGCAACGGATCGTGCAGGCCGGCGATCCCTATCCGGCACAAGTCGAAATGACCGCGCGCGCAATCGCCGGCGCGCTCGCCCTGCCCGATCTCGACTGGCGGGTGTGCTATCAGAGCCGGGTCGGCCCGCTCGAATGGATTGGTCCCGCGACCGACGCCGAGATCCGGCGTGCCGGCGCCGACGGCGTGCCGCTGGTGGTGGCGCCGATCTCGTTTGTCTCGGAGCATTCGGAGACTCTGGTCGAGCTCGACCTCGACTATCGCCGGATCGCCGAAGAGAGCGGTGTGCCGGCCTATCACCGAGTGAGTACGGTTGGTGCCAACCCCGGTTTTATCGCGTCGCTCGCGTCGCTCGTTCGCAATGCGGGATCCGCCTCACGCTCGACGAGCTGCCCGGTCGGCTCCGGTCGCTGCGCACTAGCCGGAGTTCGGGCTTGAGCGTCTGGTTCGCCGCCCTCTATCCGTGGCTCAAATCGGCTCACATCGTAGCGGTCGTCGCCTGGATGGCGGGGCTGCTCTACCTGCCGCGGCTGTTCGTCTATCACGCGATGGCGCCGATCGACTCGGACCTTTCGCAGACCTTCAAGATCATGGAGCGCCGCTTGCTGCATGGGATCATGACCCCGGCGATGCTGGCGACGTTGGGCTTCGGCCTGCTGCTGGCCGGCACCCCGGGTGTCGTCGACTGGCACCGGGGGTGGATCTGGGCAAAGCTCGCTCTGGTCGCGGGGCTGCTTGTCTACCAGGCTGCGCTCGCGCGGTGGCGCCGGGCATTTGCCGCCGAGCGAAACCGGCATTCGCCGCGCTTCTTTCGCATGGTCAACGAGTTGCCGACCCTGGCGCTGATCGCGATTGTCGTCCTCGTCGTGGTCAAGCCGTTTTGAGATGTTGTCGGTTTTTTCATGAGTTCGGGGGATCTTGATATTGCATTTGACGCGCCTATGTCCTCTAACTAAGGGGAATGGCCTACGGGTCGCCTGCCTTTTCCTGTCAATCCCCGCCATCCCTCCCTGACCTTTGAGCCTGCTGGACTCTGTCCGCAGCAGCCTCTGAACGGGCGAACCCTGCCCCACCGCCACGCGAAACTCCATGAATCTCCAGGAACTCAAACGAAAAACCCCCGCCGAGCTGCTGGCATTTGCCGAAGAGCTCGAAATCGAGAACGCATCCTCGCTGCGCAAGCAGGACATGCTGTTCGCTATTCTAAAACAACTCGCCGAGAACGACGTGCCGATTTCCGGCGACGGCGTGCTCGAGGTGTTATCCGACGGCTTCGGTTTTCTGCGCTCGCCGGAAGCCAATTATCTCGCCGGTCCTGACGACATTTATGTCAGTCCGAGCCAGGTGCGGCGCTTTGGCCTGCGCACCGGCGACACGGTCGAGGGCGAGATCCGTTCGCCACGCGACGGCGAGCGCTACTTCGCCCTGCTCAAGGTCAGCGGGATCAATTTCGACGAGCCCGACCGGCTGCGCCAGCGGATCAATTTCGATAATCTGACCCCGCTCTATCCCGAAGAGAAGCTGGCGCTCGAATTCGAGGATTCGGCGCGCCGCGACCTGACCACCCGGGTCATCGACCTGATCACCCCGCTCGGCAAGGGCCAGCGCGCGCTGATCGTGTCGCCGCCGCGCACCGGCAAGACGGTGATGCTGCAGAACATCGCCCACGCGGTCGCGGCGAACCACCCCGAGGTTTACCTGATCGTGCTGTTGATCGACGAGCGGCCCGAGGAGGTCACCGACATGGCCCGCTCGGTGCGCGGCGAGGTGATCAGCTCGACCTTTGACGAGCCGGCTCAGCGCCATGTGCAGATCGCCGAGATGGTGATCGAGAAAGCCAAGCGCCTGGTCGAGCACAAGCGCGACGTCGTGATCCTGTTGGATTCGATCACCCGTCTCGCCCGCGCCTACAACACCGTGGTGCCGTCCTCGGGCAAGGTGTTGACCGGCGGCGTCGACGCCAACGCCTTGCAGCGCCCCAAGCGCTTCTTCGGCGCCGCGCGCAACATCGAGGAGGGTGGCTCGCTAACGATCATCGCCACCGCGCTGATCGATACCGGCTCGCGCATGGACGAGGTCATCTTCGAGGAGTTCAAGGGCACCGGCAATTCGGAAATCGTGCTCGACCGCAAGGTCGCCGACAAGCGCACCTTCCCGTCAATCGACATCACCAAGTCTGGCACCCGCAAGGAAGAATTGCTCGTCGACCGCGGCGTCTTGTCGAAGATGTGGGTGTTGCGCCGGGTGCTGACCCCGATGGGCACCGTCGACGGGCTCGAATTCCTGATCAACAAGCTCAAGGAATCGAAGAGCAACACCGAGTTCTTCGACGCGATGAACACCTAATGACCGATCGGCGCTCTCGCAGTGCGCGCGAAAGCCCAGGCGTAAAAAACCGCGATTTCATCGTTGTCCGGCGAAGAAGCCGGGACTCAGTCCACCGCTCCGTAAAATTCGCCGTCACGGAGTCGTACGAGCTTGGGACCGGGAACCGGCCGAGCCGCGCGCGATAGACCCCTGCGGCGAGGCCCACAATCAGCCGATTATCCGCTTCAGACCCAGATTCCGGCGCAGCGCGGCATAGCAGGAAGGCGAGCTGTCGGCGAGTGCTTCGTCACGATTGATTTTCCGGTCCTCGTACGAAAACCGCACAGTGAACTGGCTTTCGGTCAGGTCGAACCGGGACCCGTCGATTTGGTTGTAGAAATGCCATGCCCCGCCGATGCGCGTCGTCAGGATCTCCCCGCCGAAGACATCCTGAACCACCAGCGCCGTAACGCTGCACTGGCCGCAGGCTGGGTTGTCTTCTCGCCACTTGGCCCCGGTCTCGTGCGACCACGCGCGACGTAGCCGGGGCAACAGGTCTGGCGGTGTGGATATCGGCATGCAGGCCGGTCGAGCGCTATACCGTAAGCACGGTCTGCCCGGTGGTTTTGCGGTCTTGCAGGTCGCGATGGGCGCGGGCAGCGTCGCGCAACGGATAGGTCTGGTTGACCGCGATCTTGACCGCTCCGCTCTGCACCACCTCGAACAGCTCGCGCGCGGCGGTCAACAAATCCTCACGGCTCGCGGTGTAGGTGTTCAAGGTCGGCCGGGTCAGGAACAGCGAGCCCTTGGCGGCGAGGATGCCGATATCGACCGGCCCGATCGCGCCGGAGGACTGGCCGAACGATGCCATCAGGCCGAGCGGCGCCAGGCAGTCGAGCGATTTGTAAAACGTGTCCTTGCCGACCGAATCATAAACCACCGGCAGCTTTTTGCCCTGGGTGATCTCGCCGACCTTGGCGACGAAATCTTCGCGGCGGTAGTTGATCGGATAGTCGCAGCCGTGCTTCTTGGCGAGTGCTGCTTTTTCATCGTCGCCGACGGTGCCGATCACGGTGGCGCCGAGGTGCTTGGCCCATTGGCACACGATAAGCCCGACCCCGCCGGCCGCGGCGTGGATCAGGATCGTCTCGCCGCGTTTGACCGGATGGGTGCGGCGCACCAGGTACCAGGCGGTCATGCCCTTCAGCATCATCGCCGCGGCTTGGGCATCGGTGATCCCGGCGGGCACCGGGACCAGCCGGTCGGCCGGCATGACCCGGCCCTCGGCATAGGCGCCGATCGGGCCGCCGGCATAGGCGACGCGGTCGCCGGGCTTGAGCCCGCTGACCCCCGGCCCGACCTCTTCGACGACGCCGGCCGCCTCCGAGCCGAGCCCGCTCGGCATCGGCATCGGGTAGAGCCCGCTCCTCTGATAGGTGTCGATGTAATTGAGCCCGACCGCGGTGTGCTTGAGCCGCACCTGGCCTTGCCCAGGCTTGCCGACTTCCACCTCCTGCCAGGAGAGGACCTCGGGGCCGCCGGCCTTGTCGAAGCGGATTGCGTGAACCATGGCGTTTCCTCCCTCGCGCTCAGACCGGATGCGCAGCCGGGAATAGAGACTGCCGCCGGTCCGCGCCGGGGACGAAGGATAGACCGGTCTGACCGGTTCGCTCCAGTTCCAAAAGAATCCGCTTGGTCGGGAGCCCGGCGCCGCCGCTGTAGCCGCCGAGGCCGCCGCGCGCCAGCACCCGGTGGCACGGAATGACGATCGGGATCGGGTTACGGCCGCAAGCGCGGCCGACGGCGCGCGGCCCAGAGCCGATCTCCATCGCCAGCTCGCCGTAGCTGCGCGTCTGCCCCTGCGGGATCCGCCGCATCGCCGCCCAGACCCGCTGCTCGAAGGGCGTGCCGTCGGCGAGGAGCGGCAGATCGAAATGGTTCAGCCGGCCCGCGAAATAGGCGTCGAGCTGCCGGCGCGCCTCGCACAGCAGCGGCGTGAGCTCGCCATTATCCTGATCGGCCCAGGAGATTGCACGGATGGCGTCTTCTGTCGCGGTGATGGTGAGTCGCCCGACCGGGCTGTCGATCGCCGTAGAACAGAGCATCTCTGGCCGCTCCCGATCTGGAACCAAGCAGGAACGTTAGCGCTGTTCGGCGAGTTTGGCCAGCAGTATTTCGCGGTCGGCCACCGGCAGCGAGCACACCGGGCCGACGCAGACATAGACGACCGGCCGATTGTCGATGCGGCCCTTGCCATGCGCCGGATGATCGGCCGGCAACTCTCGGCCCGGCGGCAGCGCCATGATCACCCGGTTCGGCAGCGAAACCTCGTAGATGACCCGCCGCAATGCTCGCGCTGCCGGCTCGCCCGGCTCGCCGGCGAGCACGATCTGCACCGGTTCGGCCAGCAATTCGGCATTGTTGAGCAAGGTTGCGAGCGGAAAGAAGTTGCGCGCGAGCTCGCCGGAAAAGGTCTCGACGATCGCTTCGGCGCGGCGCCGGTAGGCGTCCTCGCCGGTGACGATCGCCAGCCGCGTCAATACCCCGACGAGGGTGCCGTTGCCGGCTGGAACCGCCGAGTCGGCGGCGGTCTTGGCGCGGGCGATCAAGGCCTCGGTGTCACCGGCCGAGAAGAAATAGCCGCCGCTCGCCGCATCCCAATAATGCCGATCGAGGATCGTCACCCAGTCGCGAGCCTGGACGAGGAGCGCCTCCTCGCCCGCCGTCTCGTGGAGCGCGAGCGCCGCGCGGCAGAGATTGGCGTAATCGTCGACATTGGCCGCATGCCGGGCGCGGCCGTCGCGCCAGCTGTGCTGCAGGCGCCCGTCGGCTGTCGTCATATGCCCGCGGATAAAGTCGAAGGCGGCGCGCGCGGTATCGAGCCAGTCCGGCCGCTCGAACACCAGCCCGGCATTGGCCATCGCCGCGATCATCAGCCCGTTCCAATCGGCCAGCACCTTGTCGTCCCAGCCCGGCCGCACCCGCGCCGCCCGCGCCCGCAACAGCAGCTCGCGGCAGCGCGCCAGCTCGTCCTCGGTTGCGGCATCGGTCGGTGCCGGCGAATTTAGCCGGTTGAGGATCGTGCGGCCTTCCCAATTGCCTTGCGGCGTCACATCGTAAAACCGCTTGAACAGCGGCGCGCGGTCGCCGAGCAGCGCGTCGATCTCGGCCGCGGACCAGACGTAGAACTTGCCCTCCTCGTGCTCGCTGTCGGCGTCGAGGCTGCTGGCAAAGCCGCCGCCCGGGGCCCGCATCTCGCGCACGACCCAGCCCAAGGTTTCCTCGACCCGCTGGCGGTAGAGCGGATTGCGGGTCTCCTGCCACACCAGGATCAACAGATCGACCAGCTCGGCATTGTCATAGAGCATCTTCTCGAAATGCGGCGCCAGCCAGCGCGCGTCGGTTGAATAGCGGGCAAAACCGCCGCCCAGATGGTCGTAGATGCCGCCCTGGCACATCGCGTCGAGCGCCTTCACCACGGCATCGCGATAGGCGGTCTCGCCGGTTCGCTTCCAGCCCCGCCACAAAAGCTCGAGGATGCCGCATTGCGGGAATTTGGGCGCGGTGCCGATGCCGCCATGGATCTGGTCGGTCTCGCGTAAGAGCCGCTCGGCGATCGGGTCGAGCTGCGCGCGGGCGATCGCACCACCGTGCTGCGGCTGGCCCAGCCGCTGCAACGCCTCGCGCAATACCGCGACATTCTTCGCCACATCGTCGCGCTTCCCGGCATAGGCCTCGCTGATCGCCGCCAGCACCTGCGGAAACCCCGGCCGGCCCCAGCGCGCATCCGGCGGGAAATAGGTGCCCCCCCAGAACGGCTCGCCCTGCGGCGTCAGGAACATCGTCAGCGGCCAGCCGCCCTGCTCGCCCATCAAGGAGAGCGCGTGCTGGTAGATCTGGTCGAGATCCGGGCGCTCCTCGCGGTCGACCTTGATGTTGACGTAGAGCCGGTTCATCGCCGCGGCGATCTCCGGGTCTTCAAAGCTCTCCCGCGCCATCACATGGCACCAATGGCAGGCGGCATAGCCGATCGACAGAAGGATCGGCTTGTCGGCAGCCTTGGCCGCGGCGAGGGTCTCCTCGCTCCAGGCCTGCCAATGGACCGGGTTGTCGCGGTGCTGCAATAGATAGGGGCTAGTCTCCTCGCCGAGGCGGTTCTTATCCATTGCGGGCTCCTGCCATGCGATCTATGCCGTCCGGGTGGGCAGCGGACACATTGCCCTGCGTGCCGCGACGCGGTAGGCTTTCACTCTACTCCCACAACGGCGGCCGGCGTCATTCGCTCCGCCGTGTCCTGCCCACTTCGGAGAAACGCCAATGGCCGACGCACCCGCCGACCCGCCGCTCTTTTACACGCGGCACATCTTCATGTGCACCAATGTGCGCCCGGACGGTCATCCCCGGGGCTGCTGCATGGCCCGCGGCGAGGCGGCCGGTGGCGTCGAGAAGGTGCGCGGCTACATGCGCGAGAAGGCGCGCGCGGCCGGCGTCGAGAACATTCGGCTCAACGCCGCGGGCTGTCTCGACCGCTGCGAATTCGGCCCGAACATGGTCATCTATCCCGAGGGGGTGTGGTACCATTACGAAACCACCGCGGATGTCGACGAGATCGTGCAGAAGCATCTGGTCGAGGGCGGCCGGGTCGAGCGGCTGATGCTGCAGCCTGACCAGAAGCCGCCGGCGCACTGACCGCTCCCGCCGTCACCCCCGACACCATCTTCGCTCCGGCGACGGCGGCAGGGCGTGCCGCCATCGCGGTTGTGCGGTTGTCCGGCCCCGATGCCGCGTGGGCCGTCTCAAAGTTGGCGGGCATCATCCCGCCGCCGCGATCGGCCCGCCGTCGACGGCTCATCGACCCGGCATCGGGTGAGCCGCTCGACGACGCGCTGGTGCTGTGGTTCCCGGCGCCGAACAGCGCCACCGGCGAGGATGTCGCCGAATTCCACCTGCACGGCAGCCGCGCCGTGCTGGCCGCAATCACTGCGGCCCTGACCCCGCTCGGGCTGCGCCTCGCCGAGCCCGGCGAATTCACCCGCCGCGCCTTTCAGAACGGCAAGCTCGACCTGACCCAGGCCGAGGCGATCGCCGACCTCGCCATGGCCGAGACCGAGGCGCAGCGCCATCAGGCCTTGCGCCAGCTCGACGGCGAACTCGGCAACCTCTATCGCGGCTGGTCGCAGAAGCTGATTCGGATTCTCGCGCATCTCGAAGCCGCGATCGATTTCCCCGACGAGGATCTACCGCCCGAGATCGAAGATCGCATCCTCACCGAAACCGCCGCTCTCGCCACTGAAATCGACCGCCATCTCGCTGACGGCCATCGCGGCGAAAGATTGCGCGACGGCATCGCGGTCGCGATCATCGGCCCGCCCAACGCCGGGAAATCGAGCCTCTTGAACCGCATCGCTCGTCGCGAGGCGGCGATCACCTCCCCCGTCGCCGGCACGACGCGTGACATCGTCGAAGTGGCGATCGATCTTGCGGGCTATCCGGTTCTCCTCGCCGACACCGCCGGCCTGCGCGACAGCGACGACCCGGTCGAGCAGGAAGGCCTGCGTCGCGCCCGCGCCCGCGCCCGGGTGGCCGAGATCCGCCTCTTCGTCTTCGACGCCCGCCACCCGGCCGACGCCCGCGCCGCTGCCGCCTGGCCCGGCCCCGATACGCTCCTCGTCGCCAATAAGATCGACCTGCTCGGGCAGAACGCCGACCGCGTGCTTGGAAACCCTCTCCCCCCGCCGGGGGGAGAGGGCAGGGAGAGGGGGGCTTCCCCGCCGGATGATCACGCGCGAGATTGCCTACCCACCGACGTCTTCACCATGTCGGCCCTGACCGGCGCCGGGCTCGACCCGCTGCTGGCCGCCCTTGCCGCCCGGATCGCTGAAACCTATCGCAGCGAAGCCCCGCTGCTGACCCGCGCCCGCCACCGCCAGGCGCTCGAAGACGCCACGGCATCCTTGCACCGCGCGCTCACCGCCGCCCTCCCCGAACTGCGCGCCGAAGACCTCCGCCTCGCCCTGCGCTACCTCGGCCAAATCACCGGCGCCGTCGACGTCGAACACCTCCTCGACATAATCTTCCGCGACTTCTGCCTCGGCAAATAACCGGAATTATGTAGGTGTCTCACCATAACTACATATTGTGGTGATTTAATGGCGATACACCAGACGAGGCGCGGGCCGAGCCGGTCGAGGGGAGCGATGGCGACGCCCGCGCCGCCGGCCAGCCGGACAAAGTTGCCCGCCGCACTGTCATCATCACTGTCGGCGGCCGCGATTCTCCCGAGCCGGAGACCGAGGGGGACGAGGAGGATGGCCTGAAGCCATTATCGGAACGCTCCTCACCGAGCTCACGGCGCACCGCACGCTGGCGCTGCGGGACGCGCTGGCGAACGACCCGGGCACTGCGTTCATCTCAGTGCTGCACATCCTTTGCCTCGGCGCGTTCTATAGGTCGCCGTCAGCCACCTGTCTGGAGATTTCGGCCAGGAGCACGAGCTTCACCACCCAGGCGCCGGGACTGGCCGACAGCGCCTCGGCCCAGGCGATCGAAGCGCGCCATCAGCAATGGGCAAAGCAGTTGCCCAGGGACGAGGACCATCTCTGGGACGCGCTGGTGGCGTTCGATGTCGACAGCCAGGCGGCACTGCTCGCGCATTGCGCCTCCCTCAGCGTCAACGCGGTGGCCGACCCGTACACCAGGAGCCCGCGGCGTCTTGCCCATGCCGACACCCTGGCCCGCGCCGTCAATCTCGACATGGCGGCCGCCGGCTGGTCGCCGACCGTCGCCAATTATCTCGGCCGGGTTCCGAAGGCGCGCATTCTCGAGGCGGTGCGCGAAGCGAAGGGCGATGCGTCCGCGCAGCTGATCGGACACCTCAAGAAGCCCGACATGGCCAGGGAGGCCGAGCGGCTCCTTGAGGGCGCAGGTTGGCTGCCCGAGCCGCTGCGCACACCCGACGCTCAGGCGGTCATGGCCGAAGGCGAAGCCGCCGCCGAACCTCTACCGGCGTTTCTCGCCGATGACGGGGACGACGCGTCAGGCGAGGAAATGGCAGCCGATCCCGAGGAACCCGAGCCCCACGCCGCCGCGGCGGCATGATTCTCACACAGGCGGGGCGGCTGCGGCCGTCCCGCGCCCTTTCCACCCCCTGAGCCCGGCCCTCGCGCCGGGCTTTCGCATTTCCGGAGACACGCATGACCGAGACCCATTCGAATTCCACCCCGCCCCTCGACACCGACGCCTGCGAGGCGAAAGCGCACGAGCAGGCGCACCTTTCCGAATCCATCCACGCCGCCAACAAGGCGGCCCTCTTCGATGCGCTGGCTCGAACCGGCATCACCATCGTCACGGTCAGCTTCGACGGCTATGGAGACAGCGGCCAGATCGAAGAGATCCAGGCGAAGGCCCGGCGATGCGCCTGTCGAGCTGCCCGCCGACGAAATTAAGCTTATCCAGACGGTCTATGGCAGCGCCGGCGCTGAACGCTCGACACTCAACATCCCCGAGGCGATCGAAAGTCTCGCTTATCATTTCCTCGAGGAGACGCATGGCGCCTGGGGGAATAATGACGGCGCCTATGGCGACTTCACCTTCGACGTCGCGGAGCGGACGATCACGCTCGACTACAACGAGCGCTTTACGCAGTCCGAACATTTCTACCATGAATTTTAAGGAGGGCGACGAATGGGACATCCTTATCATCATGCCCTCTCCTCGGTGAAAAAGTGGGGCGGCACGGCGGACGACTATCTGCCGCTGCATCAATGGTTCGACGAGTCGAAGGCGATCAGCGCCGATTTTCGTCACCGTGCCCTGCGCCACCACGCCGAGGGCATCTTCATGCTCGAACGCTTCTTCGGCGCGACGATCACCATCTCGACCGGC
Organism: Allostellaceae bacterium; assembly: GCA_036008325.1. Classification (GTDB taxonomy): domain Bacteria; phylum Pseudomonadota; class Alphaproteobacteria; order ATCC43930; family CGMCC-115725; genus AP-15. The sequence continues at coordinate 237 of DASYNW010000050.1, read as the reverse complement.
CGCGTCGTGCCGGTGCGCTTCGTGGGCGAACAGCACATCCGCGAGGATCTCGGCTTCATTCCGAGTTTTGCGGACTGGGTCCGGGCCATTCGCCCCGAGCCCTGGATGGGCCGCGCGCAGCCGATCCATCGCGAGGTCGATCCCTTCGCTGCCGCGGCCTGACAACCGCCCTTCCGCCAACATAGCCACGCAGAACCCGGCCTCGGCCGGGTTCTGCGTTTTAGGAGATGCTCATGG
>DASYNW010000049.1:0-21953 GCA_036008325.1 Allostellaceae bacterium | reverse complement strand
GGCGGCCGGGGAAGCCGGGTTCGACATGCTCGATGCACCGGTATCGGGCGGCACCGCCGGGGCGGCCGGGGCCAGCCTCACCTTCATGGTCGGCGGCAGCGCCGCGGCCTTTGCCCGCGCCCAGCCGATCCTCGCGGCGATGGGGCGCACGATCGTCCACGCCGGACCGGCCGGCAGCGGCCAGGCGGTCAAGATCTGCAACAACATGATGCTCGCAATTTCGATGATCGGCACCTGCGAGGCGCTCAGCCTGGGGCAAAAGCTCGGCATCGCGCCGCAGATGCTGTTCGATGTGGTCAGCAAATCCACCGGCCAGAGCTGGGCGTTGACCGGCTATTGCCCGGCGCCGGGGCCGGTGCCGTCCTCGCCGGCCAATCGCGACTATGCCCCGGGGTTCACCGCGGCGATGATGCTGAAGGATTTGCGGCTGGCGCAACAGGCGGCCGGGGCGTCGGCCTCGCCGACGCCGCTTGGCGCGGCCGCGGCGGCGCTTTATCAGCTGTTTGTCGACGAAGGGACCGGCGGCCTCGATTTCTCGGCGATCTATCGCTTTATCGCCAAGCCTGACCATAAAATTTGAAACGAATAGTTAACTGAACCCCGGCTAATCTCGTCCGAGACCGCCCAGTGACGAGGCTCGGATGAACAACACCTATATCGACGTGATTTCGCTCGTCGAGCGGCTTCATCGCCATTTTCTGGAGGTGGTGAAGCTCGAGCTCGAAGGGCTCGGGATTCACGACATCAACAATGTCCAGGGCATGATGCTGTTCAACATCGGCGACGCGGAAATGACCGTCGGCGAATTGACCCTGCGCGGCTGCTATCTCGGTTCCAACGTCTCCTACAATGTCAAAAAGATGGTCGAAAACGGCTATCTCCTGCAGCAGCGCTCGTTGCACGACCGGCGCTCGGTGCATGTCCGGCTGACCGACAAGGGGTTCAAGCTGCGCGACCGGCTGACCCAAATGCATCAGCGCCATGCCGAGATGCTGCCGCAAGCGCTGGTCGGCGCCGAGGATCTCGAGGCTGCCGGGGTCACCTTGCGCCGGCTCGAACGCTTCTGGATCCGCGCCGGCGACATGATGCAGCGGCCGCCGCAATTCGCCGCCTGATCTTTTCAGGTGACCGCGCCGGCGCCAACTGCGAGTCTGCGCCGACATTGGTTATGGAGGAGCAGCATGGCAGCCGAGCTTATCCCGCTCTCACCCGGGCTGAGCGTCACCGGCCGGCTCGAGCGCGCCGACATCGACGCGCTGGCCCAGGCGGGGGTGCGCACGATCGTCAACAACCGGCCCGACGGCGAAGACCCGGGGCAGGTGCCCGCGGCCGAGGCCCGGCGGCTCGCCGAGGCGCACGGCATCGCCTATCACCATATCCCGATCACCGCGGCGAGCCTGACCCGCGCCGATGTCGACGCCTTTGCCGCGGCCCTGCGCGAGGCCGAGGCGCCGGTCGTGGCTCATTGTCGCAGCGGCACCCGCTCGACCCTCTTATGGGCATTGACCCGGATGCGCGAGGGCGCCGACCCGCTCGGCCTGATTGCCGAGGCCGCGCGTCACGGCATCGACATCGCCAGCCTGCCGGCGGTCGCGGCGCGGCTGCGCCAGCGCGCCGGCTGACCCGGCCCGGCCGGGTTCGATCCCCGGTCATTTCGCCGCCCCGGCGCCGATCCTGGTTTGCCCGCAGACCAGCCGCCCGAAAGCGGTCAGATCGCAGCCGAAGAACGGGATTCGCAAGAGATAGCTGACCGCGATCGCGGCGAGGCCGGTAATCAGCCACCACCACACCAGTTCGCGGCCGATCCAGAATACCAGCTCGATGCGCAGGCGCAGCCAGTCGCCGGCGACCAGGACGGCGAGCGCATGGACAATGCCGCGCAACGGCTCGTTCCAGGCGACGAACAAAACGGCGGCGATCATGCGCGCCAGAAACTGACTGACCGCTCGATCGCCGGCCGCCAACCGATAGAGGCGCACCAGGCCCGGCATCGCCAGCGCGAAATAAATGCCGCGGTAGTCGACATTCTGTCCGGCGAAAAAGCATGCGGTCAGCAGCAGCGCACCGACCAACAGAGATTGCCCCGCCCATCCGCTCTCGTCGAGAACGGCGGCGGCCAACAGGCCCACGGTGCGGCGGGTGCGAGCGATCGCCACTGCCGCGACGATGCTCAGCAGCAAGAGACAAGCCGCCGGGCATAGGCGCGGGCCGAAAATCGCCTCGGCAAACCCGAAAGGCAGGTTGAGCGCCGAAAACGAATCGGCAAAATAGGAAAGCGCCGGAATGTTCGCCAGCGCCTTGGCGAGATCGGCGTGGCCCAAGCCGGCGAGCGCGCCCGTGATCAGAATGGCGAGGCCCGTCCCGATCAGCGCTTCCCGGGGGCGCTCGCGCGCCAGCAGCACCAGCAGCACCAGCGGGTAATATTTGAGCAGCCCGGCGATCAGAAAGAGCGCATAACAGCCGAGGCGCCACGGCCGCGGCGCGCGGTCGAGGGCGCAGCCGGCGACGATCAGCAGGAAAATGGCGAGATCGCAGTTCGCCCGTTCGAGCCCGTAGACGGTCATCGGCGACAGCGCCGCCGCGGCCACCAGCAGCGCCTCGACCGGACCGACCGGCCGAATTACGACATATAAGGAGAGGATGAACATCAAATCGAGGCTGAGCCCGACCGGCGTCGTCTGCGCCGTGCCGAGAAAGCTCGGGATCAGCACGAGCCACAGCGGCGAATAGACATGCGCGCGGCCGAGCGCGTCGCACGGGTTGGTGAGGTAGACATCGATCCCCAGCCGCTCACACTGAGCGGCGGCGAGGACGGCGTGAATGTCGAGAAACGGAAAGCGGAACGGTTCAAAACCGAACAGCTTCAAGATATCGAAATACAGCGCGTGCGGACCCCACCGCCACAGCGCCGCCAGCGCCGCAAAGATCAGCAGCGCGGCACCAGGTATCGCCAGGCGATACGCCGCTCGCCGATACGCGGCCGGCGCGGCAAGGGCAAGGTGGGGCGGGGCCATGTCGCGGATCGGAACTTAACCCCGGCTCCTTAAGCCGAGGTAAAGAGCGGGCCGCCGACCGGCCCCGACAAGCCAACCTTTATCTTTTTTTAATCGAGCCGACGTAATGCAACCTGCTTATCGATGCTTGCGCGCCAGCTGCACGACTGGCGACGTGGGCGCCCTCCGCACGAGACCGCCTCGCCGGGCTCATAAAGCCGTGGAGTGCCGAACGATGCACTGGTCCACCGCGCTATTGCCGCGTACCTACCTTCCCATCCACTCGAGCAACCGGATGCAGTCGGAGGGTAATCTGCTGCGGGCGCGCGCCGAATTTTTCCGATGCAAGTGCAAAAATTTGCGATTTCTTCTGCGAAACAGATATCTATGGATGAACCGATATATAAAGACAGGCGATGTTGTCGTCGAAATCGGTTCTGGCGCCGGTCTGACAGCAGAATTTATTGAACAGAAGGTGATCACCACCGAAATCTTGCCGCATCCGTGGATCGATCTCTGTCTCGACGGGCTGCATCTGCCGTTCGCCGCCGAGGCCATCGATGTCGCGATATGTGCGAACGTGCTGCATCATTTTGCAAGTCCGATAAAATTCCTGCGCGATCTTCATCGATGTCTGAAGCCTGGGGGTCATGCGGTAATTTTCGAGCCTAATCCCAGTCTGCTGCTTTTGCTCGCCCTGCTGATCATGCGGCATGAAGGCTGGGCGTTCGACGTCGACGTGTTCGATCCGACAGCCCTGGTCAACGATCCGGCAGATCCATGGTCCGGCAACAATGCGGTCAGCGGACTTATGTTCGACGACCCGCAGGCGTTCCGAACAAACCTGCCGGGATTCAAAATTGTCGATGACCGCTTCGCCGAGTGCATCATGTTCCCGCTGTCCGGTGGAGTGACCGCAAGAACGAAAACCATCGAATGTCCTTTAGCTGTGCTCGAGGCGATCGACTGGATCGATCGCCAATTATGCCGGCTGTCGCCGAAAATCTTTGCAATGGGGAGGTTGGTGGTGCTGCGCAAGATGGGTTGGTGACCCGCCAATTGCTGCCCGATGGGGCGGTCCGATGTCGGCCCACAGCTCCGGCGGGCGCGCTCGGCTCCGCAATTCTGTCCTCGGCGGCATTCACTTTTCGTTAAGGCCGACGCCATAGCATGGCGATCGCCAGCCGGGGATTGCACGCATGTCCAAGATCATCGCGATCGTGACACCGGTCCTGGATGACTGGGTGTCGTTTGCCAGGGTGGTAAGTGAGATATCGGAGCGATTCACCGGGTCCGATTTTGCCTTTCACGTCTATGCGGTCGACGATGGCTCGGCCGAACCGTTCGATCCCGTCGATATCGTATTGGCCCGCGGCTCGTGCATCAAATCGATCGAGATGGTCCGTCTTGCCGCCAATCTCGGGCACCAGCGGGCGATTGCAGTCGGGCTGTGCGCGATTGCCGACGACAGCGAGCTCGATGCGGTCGTGGTCATGGACAGCGACGGCCAGGACCGTCCGGCCGATTTGGCCGCGCTCCTGGCGGCATGGCGTCAGCACCCGCGCCATATCGTGCTGGCGGGCCGAGCCGGACGCTGCGAACCCCGGGCCTTTCGTTTTTGCTACGGAGCGTACAAGCTGCTTTTCCGGGCCTTGACCGGACAGCACATCAGTTTCGGCAATTATTGCGCGATGCCGATGTCCGCGGTGCGCCGGCTGGCCCACGTGCCCGAGCTGTGGAACAATCTCGCGGCCTCGATCATCCGCTCCCGGCTGGCGTATATGAGCGTGCCGACGGTTCGCGGCAGCCGCTGGGCCGGGAATTCCCGGATGAACCTCGTGTCGCTGATCGTCCACGGCCTCAGCGCCATGTCGGTCCATACCGACATGATCTTTATCCGTATGCTGCTGGCCGCTGGACTGGTTGCCGGCATGGCCGGGTTGGGGATCGTCGCGGTCGCCGCCATCCGGATCGCGACCGATCTCGTCATTCCGGGCTGGGCGACCACTGCGGCCGGCGACCTGTTGATCATTTTGCTGCAGACGTTGGTAATCGTGGTCGCGGCGAGCTTGACGGTGCTGGCCGGGCGCAGCAACCGGCCAATTGTGCCGATAGTCGACTGCCAGTGCTTTGTTGCCGGGCGTGAGCGCTGCCGGCTCGACCGCCTCGGGGTCTCGCTGGCTGCGGTGCGGCCGGCCGCATTAGGCGCATGATGGTTAGCGTTGGCGCCGCCTCACCCGGTCCTGCTCAGCCGTTGCGTCGCAAAGCGGCAGATCGCGCTGTGCGACAAATGGCCGGCTGCTGCGATTGCCCCTGCTCGATCCAGCCGCCACGGACACGCTGGCCCAGACCATAGCGCCAAGCGGGCGCTCGGCGCCGAGTTTCGCCGTGATTGGCTCGGAAACGATCGCGGGATTTGCCGGCCGGTCGCCGCGAAATCGGCGCCGCTCGTCGATGGAGCCTCTTGCACTGCGGCCGCGCAGCGCCACAATCTGTCGCATGCAGACGACCAACGACATCCGCACCGCGTTTCTCGACTATTTCGCCGGCCACGGCCACGAAATCGTGCCATCGAGCCCGCTGGTGCCGCGCAACGACCCGACCCTGCTGTTCACCAACGCCGGGATGGTCCAGTTCAAGAACCTCTTTACCGGGCTCGAGAAGCGCCCCTATGCGCGCGCCGCCACGGCACAGAAATGCGTGCGCGCCGGCGGCAAGCACAACGACCTCGAAAACGTCGGCTACACCGCGCGGCATCACACGTTTTTTGAGATGCTCGGCAACTTTTCGTTTGGCGATTATTTCAAGGAGCGGGCGATCGAGCTGGCGTGGAACCTGATCACTCGCGAGTTCGGGCTGGCCCGCGACCGGCTTTGGGTGACCGTTTATGCCGAGGACGACGACGCTGCCGCCTTGTGGGCCAAAATCGCCGGCCTGCGGCGCGAGCGCATCATTCCGATCGCCACCTCTGACAATTTCTGGGCGATGGGCGATGTCGGCCCGTGCGGGCCGTGCTCGGAGATCTTTTGGGATCACGGGTCGGCGATCGCGGGCGGCCCGCCGGGCAGCGCCGAGGCCGAGGGCGACCGGTTTGTCGAGATCTGGAACCTCGTCTTCATGCAATACGAGCAGCGCGGTCCGGGTGAGCGGATGCCGCTGCCGCGCCCGTCGATCGACACCGGCATGGGGCTCGAGCGCATCGCCGCGGTGCTGCAGGGAAAGCACGACAATTACGATATCGACCTGTTCCGCGCCCTGATCATGGCCTCGGCCGACGCCTCGGGGGTGGCGCCGGACGGGGAGCACAAGGTGTCGCACCGGGTCATCGCCGACCATCTGCGCGCCGTGGCGTTTCTGATCGCCGATGGCGTATTGCCGAGCAAGGAGGGACGCGGCTATGTGCTGCGCCGGATCATGCGCCGGGCGATGCGCCACGCCCATATGCTTGGCTGCAAGGACCCGCTGATGTGGCGGCTGGTGCCGGCGCTGGTGCAGCAGATGGGGGCGGCCTATCCCGAATTGGTGCGGGCCCAGCCGCTGATCACCGAAACTCTGCGGCTCGAGGAAACCAACTTCAAGCAAACCCTCGAGCGCGGGCTGCGCCTCTTGGAGGAGGAGACTGCCCGGCTCGGCCCCGATGAAGCGGTCTCGGGCGAAACCGCATTCAAGCTCTACGATACTTACGGATTTCCGCTCGACCTGACCGAGGACGTACTGCGCGGACAGGGCCGCGCGCTCGCCGTCGAGGGCTTTGAGACGGCGATGGCGCGCCAGCGCGAGGAGGCGCGCAAGAGCTGGGTCGGCTCGGGGGAGGCGGCGACCGAAGCGGTCTGGTTCGGGGTGCGCGACGAGGTTGGCGCTACCGAGTTTCTCGGCTACGACACCGAAAGCGCGGCGGGGCTGGTGCGGGCGATCCTGCGCGAGGGCGTGCGGGTCGGCGCCGCCGACGCCGGCGAGGAGCTCGCGGTAGTCGTCAACCAAACCCCGTTTTATGGCGAGTCGGGCGGCCAGGTCGGCGACACCGGGGTCATGCTGACCGCCGCCGGCGCCGAGTTGCGAGTGCACGACACGGTAAAAAAAGCCGGCGAGCTCTACGTTCATCTCGGCCGGCTGGCGCGCGGCAGGTTGACCGAGGGCGAGGCCGTCGAGCTCAGGGTCGACGGCGATCGCCGCCGGCAGCTGCGCGCGAACCATTCGGTCACCCACCTGCTGCACCAGGCGCTGCGCCGGCGGCTCGGCGCTCATGTGACGCAAAAGGGGTCGCTGGTCGCCCCCGATCGCCTGCGCTTCGATTTCAGCCAGCCAAAACCACTAACGGCGGACGATATCCGGGTGGTCGAGGCGGAGGTCAACGAGCGCATCCGCATCAACGCCGAAGTCGGCACCCGCCTGCTTACCCCGGACCGCGCGGTCGCCGAGGGGGCGATCGCACTGTTCGGCGAGAAATACGGCGACGAAGTTCGCGTCGTGTCGATGGGTGGAAACCTGGACGACGAGGGCCGGCCGTTCTCGGTCGAGTTGTGCGGCGGGACCCACGTCAGCCGCACCGGCGATATCGGGCTGTTCAAGATCGTCGGCGAAGCCGCGATCGCTTCGGGGGTGCGCCGGATCGAAGCGTTGACCGGTGCTGCCGCGGAGGTTTATCTGGCCGAGGAGGAGGCGACCCTGCGCCAGGCCGCCGCCGCCTTGCGCACGAGCCCGGCCGAGCTGCCGATGCGGATCACCGCCCTCGTCGACGAGCGCCGCAGGCTCGAACGCGAATTGGCCGAAGCGCGGCGGGCGTTGGCCAGCGCTGGCCCGGTCGCCAAGGCGCCGGCGCGGCGGATCGGCGAGATCGCCTTTGAGGGGCGCGTCGTCGATGATGTTCCCGGGCGCGAGCTCAAATCCTTGGCCGATGAGCTGAAGCGGCGGATCGGGTCCGGCGTGGTCGCCGTGGTGTCGCGCGCCGACGGCAAGGCGGCAATTGTGGTCGGCGTCACCGCCGATCTGGCGAGCCGCTTCGATGCGGTCGAGCTGGTCCGGTCTGGCGCCGCGGCGCTGGGCGGCAAAGGCGGCGGTGGCCGGGCCGACCTGGCGCAGGCCGGCGGTCCGGATGCGGGCAGCGCCGAGGCGGCGCTCGCCGCGGTCGAGCTCGCGGTCACCCGCAAGGCGCAGACCGAGACGACCTCGCCGGCAGCTGAATAGCAGTCGCGATTCGTCGTTCAATAGCGCCGGCCGGCGCCGGCGACCGTCTTCTAACCTGATGCGTAGGCTGTGTTCCAGGAAATTAGGGCGCGTTTTTGACGCTGCCAAAATAATCGGCCTCAGCGGCAAAGCGCATCGGCGAGACCGAAATGGGCAAGAAAAGCGGCGTTCGCGGGCGGCGCATCGGAAGATTTTCGACCGGACGATTTCTCGCTGTTATTTTGTTGTTGTGGGCGGCGGGATGCGAGCCCCTGCCGTTCCATCTCGACCCGCTGAGCGTCAACGGCCGCGACGGCGGCGGCAGCCCGCCAAGCTACGGCGCCCTGATGCGGATTGCCGGTGCGGCGCTCGCCGGCGGCGATTACGCCAATGCCATCGCCGTCTTCCGGCGCGCTGCCGAGATCGAGCCTTCGGCCCCGGCGCCGTTTATCGGGCTCGGCGACGCGTTGCGCGCGACGGGGGCCGTCGACGAAGCCATCCTCGCCTATAATTCGGCGCTGGCCCGCGACGGCAGCAACCTGCCGGCGCAGACCGGTTTGGCCAAGGCCTATCTCGATACGGGCCGGCCTGAATTGGCGATGGTGCCGCTGTCGAAAGCAATGGCGGCGAGCCCCAATAATCCCAGGCTCCTGGTTTTGCTCGGGGTCACCGAAGATGTCGAAGGCCAGCACCGTCAGGCGCAGGCTTATTATGGGCGTGGTCTGCAATACGCGCCCGACGATCCGGCCTTGGCCGTCGATCTGGCGCTTTCACTGGCGCTGAGCGGCGATTTCCCGAGCGCGATCGCGGTGCTCCAGCCGGTTGCCATGGCCTCGGCAGCCTCGGCCCAGGAGCGCCAGACCCTGGCGCTGATCTACGGTTTGCAGGGACGCGTCGCCGAAGCGGCCCGGCTCGGCCGGATCGACCTCGACGAGGCTTCGGTCGAGCATAACCTCGCCTACTACCAGACCTTGCGCGGATTGTCGCCCGAAGCCCGTGATCGGGCCATCCTGTCGATCACCGCCAACCGCGGCGCAGCCGGGCGGTCCTGATCGAGCGAATTCGATCGAGTTGGCGGCGCTCAATGTTTGGTGAAGGTATCGAGGATGTTGATCGCGGCCGGGCCGAGCAGAACGATGAACAAGGTCGGCAGGATGAAGACGATCATCGGCACCGTCAGCATCGCCGGCAGGCGCGCAGCCTTTTCCTCGGCGCGGGTCATCCGCGCCGCACGCGACTCATTCGCCAGGATCCGCAAGGACTGGGCCAGCGGGGTGCCGAACTTTGCAGTTTGTTGCAGGGTGCTCACAATTGCTCGAATCGCATCCGAATCGGTGCGGCTGTTGAGGTTGTCGAATGCCGAGCGGCGGTCGGGCAAAAATGTCAGCTCGGCGGCGGTTATAGCGAATTCTTCGGCGAGCTCGGGCCAGCTGGCGCCGAGCTCGCGCGCCACCCGTATCAAGGTCGCGTCCAGACTGAGCCCGGCCTCGGCGCAAATAACCATCAGGTCGAGCCCGTCTGGCAGCGCCAGCTGCAATCGCTTGTCGCGTTTTCCGGCGGCGTTCTTCAGATAGATGTTGGGCGCGTAAAATCCGAATAGCGCCGCAGCCATCGCCGGCGCAAAGCGCAAGCTGGGCGGAATCGCCAGCGCGTGAAGCAAGTAATCGTTGGCCAGCATGGCAAAGCCGAACAAGGATGGCAGGCTGAGCCGCGCAAACAGATACCCGATTATCGCATCCGGCGATCGGATCCCGGCCCGGGCGAGCATCTGCCGGGCTTCGGCGGCATGCCTGCTGCGCATCAGATCGAGGCGGGTGACTGTCGCGCGCATCCATCCGAGCGGGCGACGAGGCTGCCGGCGGTTGCGCGCGGCGAGCGCGCGGCGGCGCAACCGTTCTTTGCCGGCGACGACCTGCTCGAGACGGCGCTCGAAGGCGTCCTTCGGCCGCAGCGCCTGCCACATCGCCACAACCGTCGTCAGCACCGCCATGGCGGCCAGACCGGCGATGGCGTCGTCGAGCCCGATCCCGGCGGGCAGCCAGTTGGCGATCCTCAGATCCTGCGGCTGCAGGCTGATCATATCTCGAACCGCGCCATCTTGTTCATGATGGTGACGCCGGTAACCAGCATTGCCACCGCGACCCCGTCGAGGACGTAGCCGCGAACGTCGTGAAACAGCGGCGCCAGGTAGTCGGGCGAGGTCAGCATCAACAGACCGATCACGACCAGCGGCAGGCCGCCGAGGATCATCGTCGTCGCGCGCGTCTCGCTCGACATCGCCCGGACCTTGGCCCGCATCTGCTTGCGCCGGCGCAGCGCGTCGGCGAGGTTGGCGAGGGTCTCGGCGAGGTTGCCGCCGGTCTCGCGCTGAACGCCGAGGGCGATGATGAAGAACCGGAACTCGGGGGTATCGATACGCCGGGCGATGTCCCAGAGCAGCGCGTCGAGGTCGCGCCCGAGCCGCATCCCGCTCTCGACCAGGCGCAGCTCGCCGCCGACCGGATCGGCGATCTCGCGGCCGGCTCCGATAATCGCTTCGCTGATCGGCAGGCCAGAGCGCAGCGCTCGAACCATCAGGTCGATCGCATCGGGGAGCAGTGCGGTGAAGGCGGCGACCCGGCGGTTTCCCAGGCGGCCGATCACCAGGTAAGGGAGCGCCATCCCGAGCAACAATCCGACCAGCAGGTCGGCAACCAGGCCGAGCGAGGCGACGCTGCGCAGGCCGCCAGTTGCCAAGGCTGCCATTCCGACCACCAGCAGCCCGTATTGGCCGATGGTAATGGTTCTGCCGGTGCGCGCCAGGCGGGCGGCCAGAACGTCGCGGCGCGGCAGCCAGCGGCGGGCGACGCGGTCGATTTTGGGGGTGGCGCTCTGCAGCCGCGCCAGCGACCGGGGCGCAGCACCGGCGGCGACCGGTATCCCTCTGGCCCGGTCGCGCACCGCGCCCAGGCGGCGGCGATAGCGTCGCTGCGCCGCGCTGCCGATCGCCGCGGCGATCAGGCCGAAAATCGTCGCAGCGGCAATGGCGCATAACGCGGTAAGCCAATCGACTATGTCAAAGCCCACCTGATCTCCCTCGGAACCGGCCGAAACGACCGGAGGCGGCAAATGCTGTCGGCGCCGCGAAGGTCATCGACCGGGCGATCATCGCCGCGCTCTGTTAATAAACTCTTGCCGACCGCGGCCGCCGATCGCGCGCGACATGGGCCGCGGCTCCGGGACCGGCCCTCAGATGATTTCGAGCAGCGGCCGATCGAGGCCGAAATATTCGGCGCGCGGCAGGAAATGTGGTCGCACCCCGCTCGATTTGAACACGCCGCGCAGCCGGCCGTCAGCCGTCTCGCCCTGAAACTGGAAGCTGAACAGCTCCTGCGTCGTGATGATGTCGCCCTCCATGCCGACGACCTCGATCACCTCGGTCACCCGGCGCACGCCGTCGCGCATCCGGTTGATTTGCAGAATGAGGTTGACGGCCGCTGCGATCTGGGTCCGCACCGCGTGCGACGGCAGATGGATGCCGGTCATCCCGACCATATTTTCGAGACGGGTCAGCGCCTCGCGCGGGCGGTTCGCGTGGATCGTGCTCATCGAGCCGTCATGCCCGGTATTCATCGCCTGCAGCACGTCGAGCGCCTCGGCGCCGCGAATCTCGCCGAGGATGATGCGGTCCGGGCGCATGCGCAGAGAGTTGCGCAGCAGGTCGCGCATGGTGATCTCGCCGGTGCCTTCGAGGTTGGGCGGGCGGGTCTCCAGGCGGACCACATGCGGCTGCTGCAGTTGCAGCTCGGCCGCATCCTCGATGGTCACGGTGCGCTCGGTCGGGTCGATCAGCCGCGACAGCGCGTTCAGGAGGGTGGTTTTGCCCGACCCGGTGCCGCCCGAGATCAGAATGTTGAGCCGGCAGCGCGCGGCAATCTTTAAGAGGGTGGCCATCTCCGGCGAGATGTTCGCCTGCTGTGCCATGGTGTCGAGGGTAATCGTCTTTTTCGAAAATTTGCGGATCGAGATCGCCGGCCCGTCGATCGCCAGCGGCGGGATGATGATGTTGACGCGGCTGCCATCGGGCAGGCGGGCGTCGACCAATGGGCGGGTTTCGTCGATGCGGCGGCCGATCCGGGTCACGATCTTGGTCGCCACGTTCATGACGTGCTGATCGTCGCGGAACGTCACATCGGTCGGTTCGAGCTTGCCGCGGCGCTCGACATAGACCTGCTTTGGCCCATTGACCATGATATCGGTCACGGTCTCGTCATCGATCAGCGGTTCGAGCGGGCCGAGCCCGAGCATGTCGGCGATCAATGATTGGACAAGCTCGCGCTGCTCGACGAAATTGAGCTGGGTTTTGGTCTGGGCCAGCAATTCCTTAACCCAGCCGTCGAGCTGCGCCTCGAAGGTGGCGCGCGGCATTTCGGCCGCGGCGGCGATGTCCATGTGCTCGAGGACGAGCGGCTGGATCTGCGCCTTTGCCGCCTCGACGGCGGCGCGGTTGGCATGGCGCTGGACGGCCGCCCTTTCCGGTTGCCCGTCGGCGGTCGGCGGCGGCCTCAGCAGCTCCTGCATCAGCCCGGTGATCAGATCGCGGCGCTCGAGCGCGTTGACCTCGATGGCGTGGCGCGGCAGGTAGGCCTGGACTGCGGTATCGACGATTTTGGCGAGCTCGGCGCGGCTCAGGATCACCCGCCGCTCGGGGCGGATTTCGGCGGTCAGGCGATCGCGCAGCTCGGCGTGAGCCGCCAACAGGCGGTCTTCCTGCGAGGCGTGGGCTGCGGCGGGCGCGATTTCGGGCACCGGCGTGGGCGCCGCCAGGCCGACAACGCGGCGCTGCGACATTTCGGCGATGCGCGCGTCGAGCGCGCTCTCGCCCTCCGGTCGCCGTATCAGTCCTACCATAACGAGCGGATCGCGAACAAGCGCGGTTTGGGGGCGCTCGCGGCGCGCCCGGCGACGAGCTCGGCGAGGTGACGCAGTTCGCGCACCACCGGGCTTCGCGGGGCGGCGAGCGGCAGCGGCTGACCGGTATTGATCGCCGCACCGGCCGATTTCGGGTCGAACGAGATGGTCATGTCGAAGGCCCTGCCGACCCCCTTGGTAAATTCGCTGGCGCCGATCAGCGCGCGGCTGCCGTTGGCCCCGGCCTCGACCAGCCACAGGCGGACCTGCGGCGCCTGTTCGCGCATCAGGGTTTGCAGCCGGATCGTGTCGCGCAACCCGGCAAGGCTGCGCTCGCAGATCATCACGACATGGCTCGCCGCCCCGAGCACGACGCGCTGCACCGGGGTGGCGCCGCGCGGCAGATCGACCACGACCCGCGGGAATTTGCGGCGCAGCTCGTAGAGCAGCATGTCGATCGCGCCGGCGTCGATCGCCAGGTGCTGGGCCACCGACGCCTCGGTCGCCAGCACCCGCAGATTGTCGGTGATCTTGACCATCGCCCGCTCGATGAACAGGCTGTCGATGCGCGAGGGCTGCTCGAGGGCTTCGAACAAGCCGCTGCCGGGCTCGGTATCGAGCTTGAGCGCCACGGTGCCGAAATGCAGATCGAGATCGAGCAGCGCCGTCCGCTCGGCGTGGTCCTCGGCGAGGAGCCACGCACAGCCGACCGCAGCGGTGGTGGCGCCAACGCCGCCGCGGCTGCCGACGAACGCGATCAGCTGCCCGAGGCCGCCCTCGCCCTTTGCCGTTTGACTTTCCGCTTGCTTTTGAAGGATCGCCGTCAGCGCATCGCGGGTCGGCGGCTTGACCAGGTAGTCGTTGGCGCCGGCCGCCAGCAAGTCGCGATAGAGCGCCACGTCGTTGACCGTGCCGAGCCCGATCAGCGCCAGATCGGCGCCGCCGACCGCCCGCGCCGCGGCGATCTCGACGATCGGCGCCGGCAGATCGGCAATGTCCAGCAGCAGGATGCGCGGCGCCAGCCCGGAACGGATGCGGCGCAGCGCCAAATCGGGCGTATCGCTGATTGCAAGCTCGTCGTCCAACTGCAACTCGCGGATCACGCCGTCCAGGCGCTCGAGCGTCGGCTGATCGCGGGTGACTACGAGAATACCTTCACGGGCGGGCTTGGCTGCGGGGGCCGCAGGCGAGGATTTCACTGCCCGCCCGTCCCCGAGGCTCCGCCCGAGCCTCCGCCGCCTCCGCCCGATCCGACCGGCGCCAATTCGGCCTCGGCCGGCAGCGGATAGCTCTTGTCTTTGAGGTAGCGGTCGACAGCGGCAGCGGCGGGCTCGCCATCGGCTGCCGCCAACGGGCGGCCGCCGGCGAGATCGCCGGGGCTGGCCGCCATCAGCCCGAGATCGACTGCGGTGGCGCAGCCGAAATTGCTGCTCGGCGCGTTGGAGAAATCGCTCGCCGCGCGCATGCTCCAATTCGGGCAGGCCGGTAAGGTAACGACGTAATGTCCGACCACGACGACGGCGCGGTTGGCCGGCACGCCGGCCAGTGGGCGGGCGTCGGCGACGATGCCCCAGCGCAGCAGGCGGCGCGAAATTGCGGCGCTGCGCGCCGCGGACAGCGCCGGCGGACCCGCAGCGGCGATCTCGACCCGGTCGGCCGGGCGGATGGCGCCATCGGCAACGAGCCGGTCGAGGCGCAACGCCTGGCCGGCGGCAAGCCGGGCCGAGCCGGGGGCAAACGCGAAGCTCGCTTCGCTAGTGCCGCCGTCGACCCGCAGCCGGGCCGGCGCCTCGCTCTTGGTGTATTCGGCGACGCCGGGAACGCAGCCGGCGAGCAGCGGCAGCAGCGCCAGCGCGAAGCGATAAAGATGCTTGCGCATGACCCGAGCCCTCAATTCAGCCGGAACCCGGCGGGCCCGATCAGCCCCGAGCCGCCGGCGCCGAGCGGCCCGCGCGCCGGACCCGGCAGGCTCTGTCGCCAAGTGTCGCCCCACAGCACCTGCTGTGCATCATGCGGCGCCGCGAAACCGTCGGTCGGGGCAGCCAGCGCGGTTGCCGTCGGCTGGACCAGATAGGGGGTGACGATGATCACCAGCTCGGTCTCATCGTGCTCAAACTTGTCCGAACGGAACAGCGCGCCGAGGATTGGGATGTCGCCGAGCCAGGGGACCTTGGAAAGATCCTGTGTGGTGTTGTGTTGGAGGAGCCCGGCAAGCGCAAAGCTCTGACCGCTGGCAAGCTCGACCGTGGTGTCGGCGCGCCGCACGGTCAGCGCGGGGATGACGAACCCGTCGATGTTGACCTCCCCCTGCGTGCTGAGTTGGCTGACTTCGGGCCTCACGCGAAGGTTCAAATGATTGGCATCGATAATCGTCGGGGTGAATGCCAGCTGCACGCCGAATTGCTTGAACTCGATCGTGATGGTCGGCGCTGCCCCAGCAGCGGACGATTGCGCAATCGGAACCGGGAATTCACCGCCGGCAAGAAAACTCGCCGTCTGGCCCGACATCGCAGTCAGGTTCGGATCGGCGAGGATGGTTAGAAACCCTTCGGTTGCCAGAGCTTCGATGGTGGCGCTGAGCTGCTGGCCGAACAGCGAGGGGAACATGCCGACGGTGAGATAATTTACCAGTGGCGTCGGGTTGTTGGTGGTCAGCAAGGACGCTGCCGGCCCGGAAACGGCATTACCGATCGCGGGGCTGCTGCCAACCTTGCTCCAATCCACGCCGATCTGCTTCAGAATGTTGCGGTCGACCTCGGCGAAGCGGACCTGGAGATTGACCTGGTTCGGGGTGGCGACGGTGAGGCGGTTGACGATCTTGGCGCTCTTGACCCCGCCGGTGATCGCCGCGGCCAGGGTCGCGGCCTTTTGCGCCTGCCCGGCGCTGGCGACCGCGCCGCTCAGCACCAGGTTCGCATCGATCTGGCTGACCGAGATTGCGTTGCCCGGCACCAGCTGATTGAGAGACCGGCGGAATTGCGACAGGTCGAACGCGACCCGGATCGCGGCGTTGAGCAGCACCTGGTCGTTGGCGTCGACCGCGTAGATCACGGTCTCGCCCGGCGATTTGGCGCTGACATAGACGAGGGTCGGCGACTTGACCTGCACGTCGGCGATGTCGGGGTTGGCGACAAAGACGGTGTTGGCTGCCCGCGGCAGCCGGATCAAGGTGCCGCCGCCGACTTCGAGAGCGATCGGCCGGCCATTGGCCGGGATCAGAGTGGCCTCGCCGGAAGCGGCCGGAGCGGCGGCGGCGGGGGCGGCGCCCGCAGCCTGCACAGGCGCGGCGATGCCGGCGGCGGCGAACCCCAGCCACATCGCCGCTGCGGCGAGACCGGCGCGAGGTGTCGGATACATCAAGAACCCCGAGACGCAAGTTGCGACGAGACAGATGTACCGTTATTGCCGTTTCCGCGCAATATGGTTACCAAACCATCGTGTGGGTTTCGGCTTGAAATCAGCGCCTTTGGCAGGATCTGGCTGTCGAGGGTGAAGCTGCCGGGAGGCGGATCGACGGGCGGCGGATCGATGCGCGGATGGGCGGGAGGATGGGCAGGCGTATCGGCCGGTGATTCGCTGGAGCGGGCGGCCAGGCTGCACAGACTCAGCGACAGCTTGCCGATGTCGCCGGCCACCGCGACGATCTCGCTCTCCTTCGGCGTGACCTCGAAGGTCACGGTGCGCGCCAGCACCGGCTGACCCTTGCTGTCGGGCTGCTGATCGACGGCGATCACGCGCAGGTTGCGCAGCACGGTTTCGGCCGCCTTGTGCGGATTGCCGTCGGCGCCGGCGCCGTCTTGCGGCAGCGGCAAGGTGACCAAGAGGTCGACCCGGTCGCCGGGCAGAATAAAACCCGAGACATCGGCCGTCGCATCGACCGGGACCGAGACCGCGCGCATGCCCGGGTGCAGCACGGCGGCGAGAAAGCCGCGCTCGCCCGGCGTGACGATCTTGGTCGTGATGATCGGCTCGCCGGCGACGAACGGCTCGCGCGCGACCGAGCCGATCAGCGATTTTTCAGGCGCGCCGCCGGCCGGGACATATTCGCCGAGGATGCCGGCCTTGGGCCAGGGCCGCGTCGCCAGATCGGCGGGCTGCAGGATGTGCCCGCGGGTGATCGCGACCCGGGCGACGAGGATCGATTGTTGCGGCGCCGGCGGCGGCGCCGGTGCCGCGGCGACCACGGTTGGACGCTGGGCCAGCCAGGTGCGCACCAGGATCGCGGTGCCGCCCGCCAGCAGAAGCGCGATCGCGAACAGAACGAGTGTGCGCAGCCGCATGGCGGAGGTCAGCTAAAATGCGGTCGGAGGGTTGCGGCCAGCGCGGCGGCGGCGATCGCCACGCCGTAGGGGACCGGCGCCTGGTGCGCGCCATTGCCGCGGCTGCCGGTCGGCGCGGCACCGGTGCGCCGGGAGGCGATCCGCGCGCCGAGCGGGGTCAGCAGGAACAGGGCCAGCAGCCCGCCGATCAGGGCGGTCATCACCAGCAACGGCGGCACCGCGTCGGCCCCGGCCCACAAGCTCGCCACGGCCAACAGCTTGACGTCGCCGCCGCCGATCAGCCCGCGGGAAAACAGCACCGCACCGCCGGCAAAGACCGCGGCCGCACAGCCGATTGTGGCGAGAGCGACGGAGATGGCTGGCGGGCTGGTCTCGAGATCGAGGAGCCACAAAACGCATAAGCCGCCGATCAGCGGGTTGGGAATGACCAGGCGGCGCAGATCGATGAAGGCGGCGGCGATCATCAGCGCGCTGAAGCCGGCCAGCCAGACCGGGTGCGGAAGGATCGCCATTACCGGCACAGCGCACCTCCGCGACGGCCGCCGCCGGAATTCCACGACCGTGGGAACGCGGCGGCGGGTGGGCGCGAAGGCGGCGGCCGACCAGGCATGACGGGCTCCGAGGCGATGGTCGATGGGACCCTGATCCTCGAAGCGATTGCCTAAGAAGCAGTTAACCGCACCGGTTTTAACCGCCGGCCGCGTTATCGATGATGTCGCCGCGGCGATGATGCGCCGTGCAGTTACGGGCGGGTGGGGTCGATCAGGCGGGCGCCGGGGCGAGGTCGAAGGCGGCGGCCATCAGCGCGCTTGTGTAGGGATGCCGGGGCTGGGTCATGATCTGCTCGGCCGGCCCCGATTCGACGATCCGGCCGTCCTTCATGACCATGATCTGGTGCGCCAGGGCGCGGATCACGCGCAGATCGTGGCTGATGAACACGTAGGCGAGGCCGTGGCGCGCCTGCAATTCGCGCAGCAGATCGACGATCTGCGCCTGAACCGACAGATCGAGCGCCGAGGTCGGCTCGTCGAGCACGACCAGACGCGGCTTCAGCACCAAGGCGCGGGCGATGGCGACGCGCTGGCGCTGGCCGCCCGAAAATTCGTGCGGGTAGCGGTCGGCGGCGGCGGGATCGAGGCCGACCTCGGCGAGCGCCTCCAGGATCAATCGCCGGCGCTCGGCGGCGCTGGTCGCGAGCTGATGGACTTTCAGCCCCTCTTCGACGATCTGCGCCACCGACAGCCGCGGCGAGAGGCTCGAAAACGGGTCCTGAAAGACGATCTGCATTTCCCGACGCAGCGGCCGCAGCCGGCGTTGGCTCAGCGCCGCGATGTCGCGACCGGCGAAGCGGATCTCGCCATCAGCCGCGGTCAGGCGCAGCAAGGCGAGGCCGAGCGTGGTCTTGCCCGAGCCGCTCTCGCCGACGATGCCGAGGGTCGATCCGGCGCGGACCGTGAGCGAGACGCCGTCGACCGCCTTGAGGTGGCCCTTGACCCGGCGCAGCACCCCGCGGCGCAGCGCAAACCACACTCGCAGCGCCTCGGCCTCGACCAGCAACGGGGCTGCCGGGTCGGCGGGTGCGGCCCGGCCCTTGGGCTCCGCGGCCAGGAGTCGCCTGGTGTAGGGATGGTGCGGCCGGTCGAAGATCGCCTCGGTCGGGCCGGTCTCGACGATCTCGCCGCCGGTCATCACCGCGACCCGCTCGGCCATCCGGCGCACGATCGTCAGGTTGTGGGTGATCAGCAGCAGCGCCATGCCGAAGCGGTCGCGCAGATCCTTGAGAAGCTGGAGGATGTGCGCCTGAATGGTCACGTCGAGCGCCGTCGTCGGCTCGTCGGCGATCAGCATGTCGGGCTCGTTGGCGATCGCCATCGCGATCATGACCCGCTGGCGCTGGCCGCCCGACAGCTGGTGCGGGTAGGCGTCGAGCCGGTTCTCGGCGTCGGGCAGACCGACCAGGCGCAGGAGCTCGAGGGTGCGCACCCGCGCCGCCCGCACCGACATCCGGCGATGCACCAGCAGGATCTCGGCGACCTGGCGCTCCAAAGTGTGCAACGGGTTGAGCGAGGTCATCGGCTCCTGAAAGACGATCGCGATGCGGTCGCCGCGGACCCGGCGCAGCGCTTCGGGAGCGGCGCCGACCAGCTCCGCGCCGGCAAAACGGATGCTGCTCCCCGGCCCGTGCCTGGCGAGCGGATAGGGCAGCAGCTGGAGCAGCGAGAGCGCGGTGACGCTCTTGCCCGAGCCGCTCTCGCCGACCAGCGCCAGGGTCTCGCCGCGGTCGATCGAGAACGAGACGCCGCGCACCGCCTCGACCGGGGGCGCCCGGCCGCGTCCGGCGAAGGTAACGCTGAGATTTCGGACCTCGAGGAGCGGCGGGGTACCGGCGGCCTCGCTCACCAACCGGCCCCGCTCACAGGGTAACCTTGCGCGGGTCGAACGCGTCGCGCACCGCCTCGCCGACGAAAATCAAGAGGCTCAGCATCAGGGCCAAGGTGAAGAAGGCGGAGAGGCCGAGCCAGGGGGCCTGCAAATTGGCCTTGCCCTGGGCCAGCAATTCGCCGAGCGAGGCCGAGCCCGGCGGCAGGCCGAAGCCGAGAAAATCGAGCGAGGTCAAGGTGGTGATCGAGCCGTTCAGGATGAATGGGAGAAAGGTGATGGTCGCCACCGTGGCGTTGGGCAGCACGTGGCGCAGGATGATGACCCGGTCGGGGACGCCGAGGGCGCGGGCTGCGCGCACATAGTCGAAATTACGCGCCCGCAGGAACTCGGCCCGCACCACGTCGACGAGGCTCATCCAGGAAAACAGCAGCATCAGGCCCAACAGCCACCAGAAATTGGGCTCGACAAAGCTTGCCATGATGATCAGCAGGTAGAGCACCGGCAAGCCCGACCAGATCTCGATAAAGCGCTGGAAGCCGAGGTCGACGAGGCCGCCGAAATAGCCCTGGACCGCGCCGGCGGCGACCCCGATCAGCGAGGACAGCACGGTCAGGGTCAGGCCGAACAGCACCGAGATGCGAAAGCCGTAGATCAGCCGCGCCAAGACGTCGCGGCCCTGGTCGTCGGTGCCGAGCCAGTTGACCCGCGACGGCGGCGACGGCGCCGGGCTCGGTAGGTTGTAGTTGATCGTGTCGTAATGGAACGGGATCGGCGGCCACACCATCCAGCCCTTGGCCCGGATCAGCTTTTTCACTTCGGGGTCGCGATAGTCGGCCTCGGTTGGGAACACCCCGCCGAACGCGGTCTCCGGATAGTCCGTAAAGATCGGGAAGTACCAGCCGCCGTCGAAATGGACCACGATTGGGCGGTCGTTGGCGATGAATTCGGCAAACAGCGACAGGATGAACAGCGCCAGAAAGATCCACAGCGACCAGAAGCCGCGCCGGTTGGCGCGGAAGCTGTCGAGCCGGCGCCGGGTCAGCGGCGAGATCGGCCGGCCGAGAAAGCGGTCGGGCGCGGCTCCGGTAAACCGAGCCGGTTCAGCCTGCGCGGTCATGTCGGTCTCGGATGGATCAGCGGCGTGCGTCCATCGAGACGGCCGTTACGCAGCCCCATCAGGATGAGCAACAATTCTCCGACGCCATCATAGCGTTCTGATGCTGAAGAGCGCCCTGGGCGCGTCTCGAAGCACGCGCCGCGTCGATGCAATCCTCAACCCGCTTTGCGGCGCAATGGCTCGACGTTGGAGCGGGTCGGGGCGCGCTTGCCGCCGAGATGCTCGGCGACCAGCATTTCGGCGATCTGCACCGCGTTGAGCGCGGCACCCTTGCGCAGATTGTCCGCCACCACCCACAGATTGAGCCCGTACGGCACGGTCGGGTCGCGGCGGATGCGGCTGACATAAACCAGATCCTCGCCGGCCGCCTCGGTCGGGGTCACATAGCCTTCGTCGGCGCGGTGGTCGACGACGCTGACCCCGGGGGCACGGCGCAAGGCGGTGCGCGCCATGTCGGCGCTGAGCGCGCGCTCGAACTCGACATTGACCGCCTCGCCATGGCCGATGAACACCGGGACGCGCACGCAGGTGGCGCTGACCGCGATGTCGGGGTCGAGGATCTTGCGGGTCTCGGCCGCCATCTTCCATTCTTCCTTGGTGTCGCCGTCATCCATGAAGATGTCGATGTGCGGGATCACGTTGAAGGCGATCTGCTTGGTGAACTGCTCGGACTTGACCGGGTCGTTGACAAAGATCGCGCGGGTCTGGTTGAACAGCTCGTCCATCGCCGCGCGTCCGGCGCCCGAAACCGATTGGTAGGTCGCGACCACCACCCGCTTGATCCGAGCCAGGTCGTGCAGCGGCTTCAACGCCACCACCATCTGGATCGTCGAGCAGTTCGGGTTGGCGATGATGCCGCGCTTTTGATAGTCGGCGATTGCCTTGGGATTGACCTCGGGCACAACCAGCGGCACGTCGGGGTCCATGCGGAAGCACGAGGTATTGTCGATCACCACCGCCCCGGCCTTGGCCGCGCGCGGCGCGAATTGGGCCGACACCTTGGCGCCGGGCGAGGACAGCACGATATCGATGCCATGGAAGTCGAAGGTTTCGAGGTTCTGGATCGTAAGGATGTCGTCCTCGCCAAACGAAACCTCCCTGCCGACCGAGCGCGAGGAGGCCAGCGCC
>DASYNW010000048.1:0-36432 GCA_036008325.1 Allostellaceae bacterium | reverse complement strand
GGTCACCAGCTCGCGCGCCAGCCGCAGCAGGTCTTCGCGGATATAAGGGTCGAGCGGCTCCGCGGTCTCGCGATCGGCCCGCAACAGTTGCTGGTTGGCGGCGACATAGCGGGTCTTGACCGTAGTCGTGCGCTGCGGCTGGACCAGGACGTGAACCTGCGCACCGTCCTGCGCCTCGAGCAGCCGCCCGATCTCGCGGCCGGCGTCGTCATTGCCGATGACCGACACAAAGGACGCCCCGGCACCCAGCGCTGCAAGGTTGCGCAGCACGTTCCCGGCCCCGCCGAGCGTTTTCAATTCGCGCTCGATGCACAACACTGGGATCGGCGCTTCGGGCGACACGCGCTCGACCTGGCCGTAAATATAATGATCGAGCATCACGTCGCCGATGCACAGGACACGCGCCGAGGCCAGTCGCTCGAGATACGGAATGAGATCGCTGTTGTCGGTCATCGCCGTTTCGTTGATTGCGGAATCTCCGCTTCCACTTTTGCCGGGAGCGGCGAGCGAACGCAAGATTTGCCGCGGCGGCACACAGTCACCCGATCACCGCTGCCGCCGCAACAGCAGGTAGAGGGCGCCCTCCCCGCCATGGCGCGGCTGCGCCGTCGCGGTCGCGAGGATTCGCCGCCGCAGCCCGGCTTCTTCGAGCCAGCGCGGCACTGCGCGCTTGAGCACCCCCGGCCCATCCGGCCCGAAGCCGCGCCCGGTGATCACCAAGACGCAGCGCCGGCCGGCCTGGTGCGACGCCCAAACAAAGTCGGCGAGTTCCCGATGGGCCTCGGCCTGGGTCAGCCCGTGCAGATCGAGGCGCCCCTCGATCGGATGAAGCCCGCGCTTCAGCCGCTCGGCATTGGCCCGGTCGATCCCGGCGAACCGGTCGAGCGGCGGCTGAACCGGGTCGGGCGCCGGGCCGGCCTCGGCGCGGGTGGGCGCGCCTGGCGGCGGGACGGGACCGGCGGGACGGCCGGGCAGCGGGGTCACGTCGCGAATGGCCTCGGCCCACAACGCCCGATCGCGATGTGCGGCTGCCCCGTCATCCCTGGGTCTGACCATCCTTTGCTTCCTGCCCGTCCGATTCCTGCCGATCGTCGACGACGACGATATGGAGCCGGCGCGGCCCGTGCGCGCCCAACACGATGCGCTGCTCGATGTCGCCGGTGCGCGACGGCCCGGTGATGAAATTGACCGTCCGCGGCAAGCCTGGCGCCGGTGCTGCCGGGACCGTGGCGGCGCGCAACCGGTCCCAGCCATCCTCATAGCTCGCGACGATCTGGCCGGCGCGGACCACGGCAATATGGGTATCGGGAAGAAAATTCAAAGTCGTCGGCGTCTTCGCACCAGACACCAGCATCAAGGTGCCGGTCTCGGCCACCGCGGCAAAGCACGGGGTCAGGCTGACCGCATCTTCGGGCTCGGCCCGGCCGCGGCGGATGCGCAGCAGCGGCCGTGTTTCCCACGGGATGTCGTCGAGGCCCGGATCGGGGGCCACGACCAGCTCGGCCGGCAGATTTTCGGCGGCGAGAAAGCGCGCCACCGCTTCCGGGATCGCCGCGGCCGAAGGAACCCGGGTCACCGTCGCCTGCGCTGCCTCGGTCATCGCCACGAACAGGTCGATCTGCCCGGCATGGTCGAGCGCCGCCGCCCGCGCCGGGACCAGGTTGCGGCGATGCGCCGCGACTCGTGCGCGCAGTTCCGCCTCGGTCGGTCCGTCGAGCGGCCCGCGCTGCAACGAGCGGCGGATGCCGGCGAGGATTTCCGCCCGAGCCCCGCTCATCTTGCGCGCGCGCGTTTCAGCCGCTCGGCCCACAGGCGGTGGAAGCTGCGGCCCTCGGGCGCCGGCAGATCGCGCACCGCGGTCCAGCCGCCGGCGAACGGCAGGCTGCGGAACCGGCCGCGACGCCCGCCGGCCCAGCCGAGCCCGCGGCTCGCGATTTCGGTGAGCGCGTGATAGAGCGCCGGCCGGCGTGCCACCCAGGCCCACAACGACAGCCCGGATCGCCACACCCTTGGGGTGAGCTTCCGCGCGAATTCGCGCTCGCGCCAATGGCGCAGCATTTTCGGCAGCGGGATCTTGACCGGGCACACGCTTTCGCAGCGCCCGCACAGCGTCGAGGCGTTGGGCAGCGCCGCCGCCTCGTCGATGCCGATCAGGCTCGGGGTTAAGACCGCCCCCATCGGCCCCGGATAGACCCAGCCATAGGCATGGCCGCCGACCGCGGCATAGACCGGGCAGTGGTTCATGCAGGCGCCGCAGCGGATGCAGCGCAGCATGTCGTGGAACTCGCCGCCCAGCATCGCGCTGCGGCCGTTGTCGAGCAGCACGACGTGATAGGCCTCGGGCCCATCGAGATCGCCCGGACGCCGCGGTCCGGTCGAGACCGTCGTGTAGGACGAGAATTCCTGGCCCGTGGCCGAGCGCGCCAGCACGCGCAACAGGCTCGCCGCGTCCTCGAAGCTCGGCACCAGCTTTTCGAGGCTGGCAAGAACGATGTGGACGCGCGGCAGGGTCTGGGTCAGGTCGCCGTTGCCTTCGTTGGTGACGATGATGCTGGAGCCGGTCTCGGCGACCAGGAAATTGGCCCCGGTGATGCCGACATCGGCGGCGAGAAACCGCGGCCGCAGCAGGGCGCGAGCCTCGTCGCACAACTGCCGCGGCTCGGCCAGCGGCCGGCCCGGGTCGAGCGTCCGGTGCTCGGCGCGAAAGGTGTCGGCGACCTGCTCCTTGACCAGGTGCATCGCCGGCGCGATCAGATGGCTCGGCGGCTCGTGGCGCAGCTGGATGATGTATTCGCCGAGATCGGTCTCGACCGGGGTGATGCGGTTCGCTTCGAGAAAGTCGTTGAGCCCGATCTCCTCGGCGATCATCGACTTGCCTTTGGTTACGGTCCGGGAATGGGCCGCGCGGCAGATCCGCAGCACCGCGTCGCGCGCCTCTTCGGGGGTACGCGCCCAGTGCACCTCGCCGCCGGCGGCGATGACGTTCGCCTCGTAGAGCTCGAGGTAGAAGTCGAGATTGGCGAGGGTGTGCTCCTTGATCGCGCTGCCGACTTCGCGCAATGCCTCGAATTCCGGGAGCGCGGCCACGGCCTCGCGGCGGCGCGCCGGAAACCCGCTCTCGGTCATCATCGCCAACGCCCGCTGCAGGTTCCGGTCGGCGAGGCCGGCGCGGGCATTTGCCTCGAAATTGCGGCTGGTGGCGAGCATCGGCGCTAGCGCGACATTCCGATCGGCGGAACGTCGCCGGTCATGCCAGCGAGCACCTCGGCGATGTGCCGAACCTCGACCGGCTGCCCGCGGCGCGTGAGCTTGCCGGCGATGTTCAGCAAACAACCGAGATCGCCGGCCAGGACCGCCGTGGCACCCGTAGCGGCGATGTCTGCCGCCTTGTCGTCGACCATCTTGTCCGAGATGTCCGGGTATTTGACGCAAAAGGTGCCGCCGAAGCCGCAGCACACCTCGGCCCCGGGCAATTCGCGCAGCCGCAGCCCTTCGACCGAGGCGAGCAGCAGGCGCGGCTGGTCCCTGACCCCGAGCTCGCGCAACCCCGAGCACGCATCGTGGTAGGTCGTCTCGCGCGGCCACTGCGCTGCGATCCGTCGCACGCCGCGGATATCGACCAGGAACGAGACCAGCTCCCAGGTCCGCGCCGCCAGCTCGCGCGCCCGCGGCAGGACCGCTGGATCGTCGGCGACCAGCTCCGGGTAGTGCTGGCGGATCATCCCGGCGCAGGATCCGGACGGGGCGACGACATAGTCATAGCCGGCGAACGCGTCGATGACCTGTATCGCGATCGCCTTCGCATCGGCGCGGTCGCCCGAATTATAGGCCGGCTGGCCACAGCAGGTCTGCGCCCACGGCACTTCGACCGTGCAGCCGGCCTCTTCCAGCAATTTAACCGCGGCAAATCCGACCGTCGGCCGGAACAGATCGACGAGGCAGGTCACAAACAGGCCCACCCGCGTCCGGCGCTCGGCCATTTGCGGCCACTCCCACTGCGAAACCTGCCGGAAATTAGGCGCGGCGACCGCCCCAAATCAATCTCCGGCTCTTCGTCATTGTCCGACAGCCGGGTTGCGGGGCGCGGCCACTCATTACACATCCGTGGCTGCCAAGCGATCGGAATTAGGTTAGGATCGGCGACAGCAAACTGAGGACGTGGACAAGGAGGCAGGGAAATGGGCGAAATTCTCGGGCTTGGCTGCACGCATTACCCGGGTCTGACGGTGCCGGACGAACAGCTGCCGGCGGCCTTTCATCGCTTCCTGACCGCGCCCAACGTGCCGGATCACTACAAAAACCCGGTGAATTGGCCGGCCGAACTGGTGGCCGAACTCGGCAACGACGAGGGCCAATCATCGGCCCAGCGCTATGCCGCGCGAATGGCCGACGATTTCCGCACGATCCGCAAGGCGCTCGACGATTTCAACCCGGACGTCGTGCTGGTCTGGGGCGACGACCAGTACGAAAACTTCCGCGAGGACATCATCCCGGCCTTCTGCCTCCTCGGCTATGACGACGATTTCGCGACCCAGCCGTGGCACAACGGCAATGGCGGTCGGCCCAACCGCTGGGGCGAGCCCGGCGACTGGGCGCTCAAACTGCACGGCCATCGCGACATGGCCAAGTACCTTGCCACCGGGCTGATCGAGCGCGGCGTCGACATGGCCTATGCTTATAAGCCGCTGCACAACCCGCTGGCGCATGCCTTCACCAACACCT
This sequence comes from Allostellaceae bacterium, assembly GCA_036008325.1. GTDB lineage: Bacteria > Pseudomonadota > Alphaproteobacteria > ATCC43930 > CGMCC-115725 > AP-15. The sequence goes on along the minus strand of DASYNW010000048.1, from coordinate 31,710 downwards.
TCCTCTATCTCGATTGGGACCGCAAAGGCTTCCCCTATCCGGTGGTGCCGTTCGCGATCAACTGCTACGGCAGCAATCTGCTGCATGCCAAGGGCGGCACCTCGGCCCTGTTCATGCCGCCGCGCGACCCGAAGATCGCCGCCGATCCGCCCTCGCCGCACCCTTGGCGCTGCATGGAGGTGGGCCGGGCGGTGGCCGAGACCCTGGCGGCCTCGCCCTATCGGGTGGCGCTGATCGCGTCGTCGAGCTGGTCGCACTGCTTCCTGTCGCCGACCAACGGCTATCTGTGGCCCGACCACAAGGCCGACCGGCTGCTGTTCGACGCCCTCTCGCAGCGCGACTACGACACCTGGCGCAAGCGCCCGCTGGCGGCGATGGAGCAGGCGGGCCAGCACGAGATGCTGAACTGGTGCGCGCTGATGGGGGCGATGGAGGCGCTCGACCGCCGGCCGGTCGTGCACGACTATGTCGAGACGCACATCTTCGCCTCGGAGAAATGCTTCGTCTCCTACCCGGCATGAGGTCGACCGGCGACACGATACGCGGGGCCGTGACCGAGGTTTTCCGCTGAGCGCCGCCGCCCTTGCCAATTCGGGTCCCCGTCTCTAACACTGCCGGCGGGGACCCATGTCGCGAAAGCCGTCGATAAAGCCGCCGATCCTCGAAGAGGGCGCGCACACCTTCGCGCTCGTATGGCGCCTGGCGCGCGATTTTATGCGCCCGCATGCGGCGCGGATCGCGCTGGCGTTTCTGCTAATGGGGGCGGCGGCCGGCAGCACGGCGATGCGCGCCTGGCTGATGCAGCCGGTGCTCGACCGCATCTTTGTCGGGCGCGACAGCTCGCTCTTGCTGCTGATCGCCGGCGCGGCGCTGGCCATCGCCATCGTCAAGGGCCTGGCGGATTACGGTCAGGCGGTGCTGATGAACCGGGTCGGGCTGCGGGTCATCGCCGATGTCCAGATCGCGCTGTTCGCCCGGCTGATGGGCGCCGATCTCGCCTATTTCCACGGCCATCCGAGCGGGACCCTGATCTCGCGCTTTACCAGCGATGCCGTGCTGTTGCGCAGCGCCGCGGCGAACGTCCTCGGCGGCATCGGCAAGGACGCGCTGACCGTCGTCTTTCTGGTCGGGGTCATGTTCTACCAGGACTGGCTCTTGGCGTTGATCTCGTTCTTCATTTTCCCGCTGGCGATCCATCCGATCGTCGGCATCGGCCGCCGCATGCGCCGGGTCTCGGCCAATACGCAGGCCGAGATCGGCCAGCTGACGACCCTGCTGAGCCAGACGTTCCAGGGCGCCCGCCTGGTCAAGGCGTACGGCATGGAAGCTTACGAACAGCGCCGCGCCGCCGGCCTCTTCGAGCGGCTGTTCGCGCTGACCAACCGGGCGACGCGCACCCGATCGCGGGCCTCGCCGATGATGGAAACCCTGGGCGGGGCGGCGATCGCGATCGTCATCCTCTATGGCGGCCATCAGGTGATCGCCGAATCGCGCACCCCCGGCGCCTTCTTCTCATTCATCACCGCGCTGCTGCTCGCCTATCAGCCGCTGAAGAGCCTCGCCAACCTGAATGCCTCGCTGCAGGAGGGCCTGGCCGCCGCCCAGCGGATCTTTCAGGTGCTCGACGTCGAGCCGACGATCTGCGACCTGCCGGGCGCCCGGCCCCTGCAAATCGCCGGCGGCGAAATCTGCTTTGAGCGGGTGCGTTTCGGCTATGCCCCGGGCGGCGTCGCCCTCGACGGCGTCTCGTTCACAGTCCCGGCCGGGCGAACGGTGGCGCTGGTCGGCGCGTCGGGGGCCGGCAAGTCGACGATCCTCAACCTGATCCCGCGCTTTTTCGATGTCGAGGAAGGCAGCATCGCGGTCGACGGACAGGATATCCGCACCGTGAGCCTGGCCTCGTTGCGCGGTGCGGTGGCGCTCGTCGCCCAGGAGGTCACGCTGTTCGACGACACCTTGCGGGCCAATATCGCCTATGGCCGGTTCGGCGCCGCGGAAGCCGACATCGAGGCGGCGGCGCGGGCGGCCGGAGCCGACGAGTTCATCCGCGAGCTGCCGAACGGCTACGACACGCAGGTCGGCGAGCATGGCGTGCGCCTCTCGGGCGGCCAGCGCCAGCGGCTGGCGATCGCCCGGGCGATGCTGAAGGATGCGCCCATTCTGCTGCTCGACGAGGCGACCTCGGCGCTCGACAGCGAATCCGAGCGCCAGGTTCAGACCGCGTTGCGCACGCTCATTCGCGGGCGCACCACCGTCGTCATCGCGCATCGGCTGTCGACGGTGCAGGGCGCCGACCTGATCTGCGTCGTCGATCGCGGGCGGATTGTCGAGAGCGGCCGGCATTCGGAGCTGCTCGCCCGCGACGGCCTCTATGCACGGCTCCATGCGATGCAGTTTGCCGATGAGCCCGACCTCGTCGCCACCGCTCCGGCGCAGTAGCGGCGTGCGGCCGATCTTCACCAGGCGTGGGCTGCGCCGCCGCCTTCTGCATCATCCTTGGTTGCGGCTGGCGGTGTGCTGGGGGATCCATTGCTACATCCGCCTGATCTACCGCACCAACCGGTGGACGGTCGAAGGCGCGGAAAGCGCACACCGGCGGCTCGCCGAGGGGGAGGCCCTGATCGGCGCGTTCTGGCACGGGCGGATGCTGATGATCCCGATGGCCTGGCAGCGCGCAGCACCGGTTCACATCCTGATATCGGCGCACCGCGACGGCCGGATCATCGCCGAGGCGATATCGTATTTCGGGGTTGGTGCAATTGCCGGCTCGACCCGCCGCGGCGGTGCCGCGGCGTTGCGCAACATCCTCAAAAAGTTGAAGGAGGGTGATTGCGTCGCGGTCACTCCGGATGGGCCGCGCGGTCCGGCGATGGTCGCCGGCATCGGCATCGTCAATGCGGCAAGGCTGGCCCAGGCGCCGATCGTGCCGCTCACCTACGCCACCAGCCGGCGGCGGATCCTCTCCACCTGGGACCGCTTTCATGTCCCGCTGCCGTTCGGCCGCGGCGTCTTTCTGTGGGGCGAGCCGATCAAGATTGGCGCCGACCTCGACGCGGCCGGCCTCGAACGGATGCGCCGACTGGTCGAGGCGCGCATGATCGACATGGTCCGCGAAGCCGACCGCCGCGTCGGACACGCCGAGGCCGGCGCGGCAGCGCAGACTTGCGCCGGCAGCGCCCAGGCCTCCGCTACCGCGCGGGTCCCGGCCGCTTCCGGCGAGCCCGCAGAGGGGCGGGGCGAGGCGCTGTCGGCGGACCGTTCGGCCTTCCTCGATCGGCTGGGTTGATGCTGCCGCTCGTCTATCGCGGGCTGACCCGGCTGCTGGCGCCGGCGGCGCTCTTATACCTGCGGCACCGCGAGCGGCGGGGCAAGGAAGACGGGCCGCGCCTGCGCGAACGCCAAGGTTTTGCGCGCACGGCGCGGCCGCCCGGGCCGCTCTTATGGATTCACGCGGCGAGCGTCGGCGAGGCGACGGCGATGCTGCGGCTGATCGAATTGCTGCTGCAAACCCGGCCCGAGCTCGAGATCCTCGTCACCACCGGGACCGTGACCTCGGCCCGACTGCTCGAACAGCGGCTGCCGCCGCGGGCGCGCCATCAATTCGTGCCGCTCGACCTGCCCGCCTGGATCGAGCGGTTTCTCGATCATTGGCAACCCGATCTAGCGCTCTGGGTCGAATCTGAGCTGTGGCCGAACCTGGTGCTGACGACGCATGACCGCGGCATCCCGATGATGCTGGTGAACGGCCGGTTGTCGGCCCGCTCGTACCGGCGCTGGCGGTGGTGGCCGGGGCTGATCGGCCCGATGCTCGCCGCGTTCGCGCAATGCTTGGCTCAAGACGAGGCGCAGGCCCTGCGTCTGCGCCGGCTCGGCGCTCGCGATGTTGCGGCGATCGGCGATTTGAAGGCGGCCGGCGCGCCGCTGCCGGTCGATCAGGCGCAGTTGTGGCGCCTGCGCCGAGAGATCGGCGCGCGCCCGCTGTGGCTTGCCGCCAGCACCCATGCCGGCGAAGAGGAGATCGCCGCCGCGGCCCATCGCCAGCTCGCCGCCAGAATTCCGGGGCTGCTGACTGTGATCGCGCCCCGCCATCCAGCGCGCGGCGACGCGGTCGCGGCGATGCTCGCAAAAGAGGGGCTGCGCGTCGCCCGGCGCAGCCGCGACGAACCGGTCGGCGCCGGCATCGAGGTTTACCTCGCCGACACGATGGGCGAGCTCGGCCTGTTTTATCGCCTCGCCGGCATCGCCTTTATCGGCGGCTCGCTGACCGGGCAAGGCGGGCACAATCCGTTCGAGGCGGCCCGTCTCGACTGCGCCGTCCTGCATGGGCCCGACATGAGCAATTGCGCCGGTATGACTGCGGCATTGGCGGCAGCCGGCGCGGCGGGGATGGTCACCGGCGCCGACGACCTGACGCGGGCGGTAGCGATGCTTCTCGCCGATCGCGCGCGGCGCGCAGCGCGCTGCGCCGCCGGGGCGCGGGTCGCTGCCGCCGGCAAAGGCATCCTCGAGGCGATCGTGGCCCGTCTCGCCCCGTGGCTCGACCCCGTCGCGCCGCCGCAAACGCGCCCGGCGCGCGATCTGTTGATCGAAGGCGGCGCCCGCGCCCCGCATTCGCTGCGAGCGTGATGCGCGCGGCTCCCGAGTTTTGGGGCAGACCCCCGACGCTGGCGGCCGATCTGCTGCTGCCGATCGGGGCCGCCTGGGACGCCGCCGGGCGGCTGCGCCGAGCCCTCACCCGTCCCGCGCGCGCGCCGGCGCCGGTAATCTGTGTCGGCAATCTCGTCGCCGGCGGCGCCGGCAAGACCCCGGTCGCGATGGCGCTCGCCGCCTGGCTCGCGAGCCGCCCAGCTCCAGTCCATACAGGGGCAGTCCATATCGTGACGCGCGGCTATGGCGGCCGGCTCGCCGGACCGGTCCGGGTCGACCTGGCGTGCCACGACTTCGCCGCGGTCGGCGACGAGGCCTTGCTGCTCGCCGCCCACGCGCCGTGCTGGGTCGCGCGCGACCGCACCGCCGGCATTGCCGCGGCGGTCGAGGCCGGCGCCGTGGCGATCCTGCTCGATGACGGGTTCCAAAATCCGTCGATCGAAAAGGCCCTGGCGCTGATCGTCGTCGATAGCGCCTACGGTTTCGGCAATGGGCGGGTGATGCCGGCCGGCCCGCTGCGTGAAAACCTGCGCCGCGGGCTCGCGCGGGCCGACGGCGTCGTGCTGCTCGCCGGCCAGGGCGAGCCCCCTCAGATGCCGCCGATCGCCTGGGGCGACGGGGTCCCGATCGTACCGGCGGTGCTGGCGCCGATCGCCGGCGAACGGTTTGCCGGGATCCGGGTCGTCGCCTTCGCCGGGATCGGAAGGCCGGAAAAATTCTTTGCAACCTTGCGCTCGCTCGGCGCCGAGCTCGCAGGCGCGCGCAAATTTCGCGACCATCATCCCTACACACCGGGCGAAATAATCGAGCTGAGCCGGGCTGCCGACCGCGACCGCGCCCAACTGGTGACGACGGCCAAGGATTTCGTGCGGTTGCCGGTTGCGGCGCGAAGCGGCGTCGACGTGCTCGAAATCGAGATCGATTGGCCCGATCCCGCGGCGTTGACTCGGCTCCTCGCCTCGGTCGCGGCCTCACCCGGCGGCGATGGACGCGGCTCGTCCCGATAGCCGCGCCGAGCGGCTGCCGCTCGGCCAGCGGCTGGAAGGGTTGGGAGCGGCGCTGGCGTTTGGCGGCCTGGGAAAATTGCCGATCGATCGGGCCTCGGCGATCGGCGGCGCGCTCGCCCGGCGCGTCGGCCCGTTTCTCGGCATCTCGAAGCGAGCCCGGATCAATCTGCGCCGCGCTTTTCCCGATCTCGCCGACAGTGCCATCGAAGAGATCGTCGCCGGCATGTGGGACAATCTCGGACGGGTCGCCGCCGAGTACCCGCATTTGCGCCGGATTCGCGTGTTCGCGCCGGACGGGCGGGTCGAAACCCACGGGTTTGAACACATGGACCGGGCGGTTGCTGCCGGGCGACGAATGATCATCTTTTCCGGCCATCTCGCCAATTGGGAGATCGGCGCGTTGGCGGCGGCCCAATATGGAGCGCCGGTCACCCAGATCTACCGGGCGGCGAACAACCCGCTGGTCGCCCGGCTGATCTCTCGGCTTCGCGGCGACCGCGGCGAATATGTCCCGAAGGGTTCGGCCGGGGCGCGCCGCGCGGTGGCTGCCCTCGCCCGTGGCGAACATTTGACACTACTGGCCGACCAGAAAATGAACGACGGCATCCCGGCGCCGTTTTTCGGACGGCCGGCGATGACCGCCCCGGCTCTGGCCTCGCTGGCGCTGCGCTTTGACTGCGACGTGCTGCCCGCCCGGGTCGAGCGCCTCGACGGCGCGCATTTCCGGTTGACCGTGTTTCCGCCCCTGCCTCTGCCGCGCGGCAGAGCCCCGCATGCGGCCGTCGCGGAGCTGACGGCGCGGGTCAACGCCATCCTGGAGAGGTGGATTCGCGACCGCCCCGAGCAGTGGCTCTGGGTGCACCGGCGATGGCCGGATTAGCCCGGCAAGGTGCTCAACTCACTAATAAGGGGTCACCTGCCTTTCCTCGACGACGACCGTGTCTACGATCGCTTCGCGCTCGTACATGTAGCGGGTCAACAGCCCGGCGATGACCGCGCCGAGGATCGGCGCCAACCAGAACAACCAGAGCTGGCTGATATAAGCGCCGCCGGCAAACAACGCCGGCCCGGTGCTGCGCGCCGGATTGACCGAGGTGTTGGTGACCGGGATCGACACCAGATGGATCAACGTCAAGGCGAGCCCGATCGGAATTCCGGCAAAGCCGGTGGCCGCTCCCTTCGAGGTGGTGCCGATGATGACGAACAGGAAAAAGAACGTCATTACCACTTCGGTAACAAAGCAAGCGGGTAGACCGTATTTTCCGGGGCTTAGATCGCCATAGCCATCGGAGGCAAAACCGCCGGGGACCCACCCCGGTTTGCCCGAGGCGATCACCCACAACACCGCGGCGGCGGCGATGGCGCCTATGACCTGGATGATGACGTAGGGGATGACGTGCTTGTTGGCACAGCGCCCGGCGCACCACAAGCCGATCGTGACCGCCGGGTTGAAATGACCGCCCGAGATGTGGCCGACGGCATAGGCCATGGTCAAAACCGTCAGGCCGAATGCAAACGCGACACCGAGAAAGCCGATCCCGAAATTGGGGAACCCGGCGGCCAGGACTGCGGCGCCGCAGCCGCCGAACACCAGCCAGAACGTCCCGAAGAACTCGGCGATAACGCGCCGCGACATATCGCTGTCCATCGCTGTCCTCCACGTGTCAGACGATTAATATACTACCGTTAGAAAAGGGTCGCCCACAACCTTAGACTTATTATCTACGGGCGATTTTCGCCGCATCATTCATCGTCGCGGAACCGCGGCCGGTACGCCCGTTGCTCGAGCCGACGGTCGATCCAGGCGACGACGAGAGTCACATAAAGGGGCAAGGCAAAGACCAGAAACGCGATGGAATAGAGCAGGGTGTCGTTGCGGATATCGATGATCGGCTTTTCGATCTGGTCGACCGGCACGGTGATCGCCAGCAGTTGATTGCGCCCGTAGCGCGGCGGGATATCGACCACCCGGCCGATATAGCCGCGGCCGGCGACCTCGTAGACGCGGGTTCCGGACATCGGCTTGTTCCGGTAGGCGGCAACCAACCCGTCGATCACCGGGTCGTGCAGATCGGTTATCTTGGGCGGGACCGTCATGGTCTCGCCCTTGGCGTGGATCGCCTGGGTCACGCGGGCCTGATCCGGCAACGCGATAATTTCGCCCTTCTTGGTGAAGATAAATGCGGTGCTGCCCCGGGTGATGCGTTGCTCGCGCAAAAAATCCGCCAGATCGACCGCGGCGAGATCGGCGCCCATCACTCCGGGGGTCGGCCCCTTGAAGCTGCGGCTCAGGGTGAAACCGGGTTCGCCGCTCGAAGCGAAGATGTAAAGATCACTGTGCTCGACGACATTGGTGCGTTTGGCCGCGCCGTACCAGGGTCGCTGACGGGGATCGAAGGCCGCGGGGGCAGGATCGCGGCGCCCGACGATGGCGCCATCCTTGTCGAGGAAGACCCACCGCACGGTGCGCCCGCCGGCGGCATTGGCCCCGGTAGCATCGGCCCCGGCAGCATTGGTGGTGATCACCTCATTGGCAAAGACGGCCTCGGCGGGAGCCTGCAGCGCCTTGCGCAGGGCGCTGGCTTTCTCACCGGCGATGTGGGTCAGCATGAAAAAGTCGCCGTTGTCGAACCCGACATAGAGCGACAATATCTGCGGGTAGATCCGCAGCGCCCGCTGCATCAGGGCCATGGCGCTCGGGTCGTCCTTGATCGCCGGGGTGGTCAGGCCGGGCACCAGGGTAGCGATGCCGACGATCGCATACATCGGGTCGTAGAGGAGCTTGATCCGGTCCCTGATCTTTTCGTCGGCTTGCTGCATCAGACGCTGCGCCGCGGAGAGCGCCAGCTCGCTCGACTTTTTCGAGTTGTACCAGATGATCCCGCCGGCCAGGGCCACGAGGATGAACAGCAACAGTGCGGTGATCCACAGATAGGTCGGCCACCGCCGTTCACCGAGAGACGCGCCGCCGATATTTTGCGCTCGATGCCGCGGGTGGCCTTGCCGGTCGGTCACGGCTCACAACCCCCTCTGCGCAGCAGGCGCTGGCGGGACATCCCAAGCGCGATGATACGGGCGGCGCCGCGACAATGTCCAGGTGTGCTGCGGTGATTCGTCAACCCGAGGCGGGTTGCGGGCGGCGTTCCGGCGACGATTCGGACACGATGCCCGCCTCCCGCTCGGCGGTGACCTCGACCTCGATAGTCATGCCGAGATGATCCGAGGGAAAGCCGGTCCAGCTGCCGGAAATCGGCACCGCCTGGCGCGGGTCGCGGACCACGGCGACGCGGACCAGATCGTGGTTGCCGACGATGCCGTTGGTCGGATCGAACTCGATCCAGCCGGCGCCCGGCAGGTAAACTTCGAGCCAGGCATGGGTGGCCCCGCCGCCGACCCGGCGGCGGCGGCGCCCTTCGTGGACATAGAGATAGCCGCTGACAAAGCGGGCGGCGAGCCCGAGCGAGCGCACCGCCTCGATCATCAGCACCGCAAAGTCGCGGCAGCTGCCGCTCCCCTGGTGCAACGTCTTGACCGGGTCCTGGACGCCGCTCTCCTCGCGCGCCTCGTAGACCAGGTCGCGCCGGATCGCCCGGGTCATCGAAGCCAGCAGCTCGGAGGTGTCGCTGCGCCCGTCATGCCGCAGGAACTGCTGGGCCCACCGGTCGATCTCGTGCTCGGGATCGAGATACTGGCGCTCGACCAGGCGCAACAGATCCGGCATCTCGTCGGCGCCATAGGTGAACGGATAGCGCGTCGCATAGTCCTCGATCTGAAAATCGAGGACATTGCTCGCCGAGTGGTCGAGCCGGATCACGCTCTCAAACCGCAGCTCCGCCGCCCGCCCGCCGAACCTTGCAATCGCGACGCAATTGCCAAAGACATCGTGAACCCAGCGCATGTCGGCGGGCTCCGGGGTGATCGCCAGCCTGCTGTCGAGCAGCCGCTGGTCGTAGCTGTCGCGCGGCCGCAGCATCATGCGGTGCTCGCCAAAGGCCACCGGCTGCTTATAACGGTAGGTCGTCACGTGACGCACGGTGATGATCGGCATCGCACCTGCCTGTTAGCCGATCGCGGTCTGCGTCTGCGAGGCCTCGGGCGAGTAGCCGAAAAAGGCGATCGACAGATCGCGGCTGACCGCGATCAGCTGCTGTTGGATCAAATCGAGGAACTCGTGCAGCCCCTCGCTCAGGATCGTTGATATGGTGAGGGTGCCGAGGACGGCGCGCAAGCGGTCGAGCTCCTCGGCGGCGTCATTGCCGCCACGCAGCGCATAACGCGACTTGACACCGCCCAGCAGCTGCCCGACTTCGCGCACGCAATGATGCACCGAGCGTGGAAAGGCCTGGTTGAGCAGCAGAAAGCCCGCGACCCGCGCCGGGGTCGTGCTGGCCGCGTGCAGCCGGCGATAGGCGTGATAGCCGGCGGCCGAGCGCAGCAGCGCGTTCCACTGGCTGACGTCGGTCGGCGAGCCGACATCGGCAATGTCGGGCAGCAGCAGATGGTATTTGATGTCGAGCAGCCGCGTGGTTTGGTCGGCGCGCTCGATATACCGGCCGAGCTGATAAAAATACCATCCCTGGTCGCGGAAAAACGTGCCCTCGGTGATGCCGGTGTGGGTCTGGCAGGCTTCCTTGATCATCGTGAGCAGCCCGGCCAGCCGGCCGGGAGCTAGATCGGCCACCCCGATCGCAGCCAGGTGATTGTAAAAGACGTTGAGCTGCGTCCACATCTCGGTCGAAATCAGCGGCCGCAAGGTGCGGGCATTCTCGCGCGCGCTATGGATGGCGCTGACGATCGAGGTCGGGTTGTCGGCGTCGACGACGTAGAATTCGAGCACGCTCTGGGCCGAGACCTTGCGTCCGCCTTCGAAAAAGCGCTCCTCGTCGGAATTCAGCTGGATGATCGAGCGCCAGTTCTGGCCGCCATGGCTGTCGCGCGAGAACGTCTCGTTGACGTCGAGGATGCGCGCCAGATTTTCGGCGCGCTCGACATAGCGCGCGAGCCAAAAGATGCAATCCGCATAGCGGGCGAGCAGAACGTCAGCCAAGGACCCAGGTATCCTTCGAGCCGCCGCCCTGCGAGGAGTTGACGACGAGCGAGCCGCGGCGCAGCGCCACCCTGGTCAACCCGCCGGGCAATACCCAGGTGCTTGCCCCGGTGACCGCGAACGGCCGCAGATCGACATGGCGGGCCTCGATGCGGCCATCGATCAAGGTTGGCGCCACCGACAGGTTGATACAAGGCTGGCTGATATAATTGGCGGGGTCGGCGAGAAGCTTCGCGCGGCAATCGTCGAGTTCGGCCCGGCTCGCCTTCGGGCCGACCGTGATGCCGTAGCCGCCGGCTTCGCCGACCGGCTTGACCACTAGCTCGGCCAGATGGTCGAGGGTATAGCGCAGGGCTTGCGGCTCGCGGCAGATATGGGTTTCGACGTTGTGCAGGATCGCCTCCTCGCCCAGATAATAGCGAATGATCCGCGGCACATAGGCATAGACCGCCTTGTCGTCGGCGACCCCGGTGCCGATCGCATTGGCCAGACCGACATTGCCGGCGCGATAGGCCCGCATCAGCCCGCGCACCCCGAGCCTGCTCTCGGCAATGAACGCCTCGGGGTCGAGAAAATCGTCGTTGACCCGGCGATAGATCACGTCGACCCGCGCCAGGCCGCCGGTCGTGCGCATATAGACGCGCTCATCCTCGACCACTAGATCGGGCCCCTCGACCAGCGGCACGCCCATCTCGCGGGCGAGAAAGACATGCTCGAAATAGGCCGAATTGTAGGTGCCGGGCGACAGCAGCACGACCTGCGGGTCGGCGGTTCCGGGCGGCGCCAATTCCTGCAGCGCGGCGATCAGCCTGGCGCCGTAATTGTCGATTCCGCGCAGGCCGATATCGTCGAGCAGATCGGGGAAGGCGCGCAGCATCATGTGCCGGTTCTCGACCACGTAGCTGACGCCCGAGGGGGTGCGCGCATTGTCCTCGAGCACCAGAAAGGCGCCCGTTTCGTCGCGCACGATATCGGTGCCGCAGATGTTGATATAGGCCTTGTGCGGCACCTCGACGCCCTGCATCAGCGGGCGATAATTGTGGTTGCCGAGGATCAGATCGGCTGGGACGATGCCGTCGCGCAGAATTTTCCGGTCGTGGTAGATATCGTCGAGCAACAGGTTGAGCGCCGTAATGCGCTGCACAATGCCGCTCTCGATATGCCGCCATTCGGCCGCCGAGAGCACCCGCGGCAACACGTCGAACGGCAGGATCCGGTCGATCGTCTTGGCGTCGGAATAGACGGTAAAGGTGATCCCGAGATTATAGAGCTCGGCATTGGCGGCGGCGGCGCGTTCCTTCAGCGCAGCCATCGACAGCGCGGCCAGGCGCTCCCGGACCGCGGCACTCGCCGGATTGCCCAGCATCTCGCAGTAGAAGCCCTGCGGATCGTAACCGTCGAGGATCGAGCGACCCATGAATCTGTCCGAATCATTGTCGGCAGCAGCGCGACGCATATTCCGCGCCAATCCAACAAACGGTGTCTCGGTGCAATCGTACCGTTGGCAAACGATTAAATCTTAGGCATTCGCCGTCGCTGGACGCAGACCCATTAGCCCGGGGCGCTCACTGTCGCGAGACCTTTCAGGTTGTCGCGCCTCGCCGCCGTTCGGGCGAGCTCAGGCGGTCGGCAGCGATCTCGCCGCCCTTGATCACCAGCGCGATAGTCTCCGGCTTCTGCAATATCCCGACATCGGCCAGCGGGTCGCCCTTGACGACGACCAGATCGGCGAGCTTGCCCTTTTCGATGGTGCCGAGATCGTGGCCGCGGCCGATGCATTCGGCGGCCCAGCCGGTCGCCGCGCGCAGGGCCTGCAATGGGGTCATCCCGGCACGGACCAGGCAGGCGATCTCGATCGCGTTCGGCGGGTGGCCGTGCCCGCCGGCGTCGGTGCCGGCGGCGATCTTGACCCCGGAGGCGAGTGCGCGGCGCAGGCTCGCGACATGGTGCTCCTCAAGGTCGCGGGCCCGTTCGCGGACATATGGCAATGGCGATTTGCGGTGGTAATCGTAGACCGCGAAGGTGGGCACGAAAAAGATGCCCTGCTGCGCCATCCGATCGATCAATTCCGGCTCATCGTCGAGATAGCAGCCATGGTCGATCGAATCGACCCCGGCCTCGACCGCGATCTTCAACCCGCGCCCGCCCAAGGCGTGGCAGATGACCCGACGGTCGAGCGCGTGCGCCTCCTCGACCAATGCCTGCATCTCGTCGAGGTTGAAGGCGCCGTCCATCGGCCCATGCCCCGGGCGCGAGCTGGCGCCGCCGGTCGTGGCGCATTTGATGACGTCGGCTCCGGCCCGCACCACCCGGCGCACCACCGGCCGCACGTCGGCGAGGCTGGTGACGACGCCGTCGGGCAAGAGCGGGTCGTTCGGCACGCAGCACGAAAAGCCGGCCGGGCTGACCCGGTCGCCGATGCCGCCGATCGGCGAGACGATGACCAGCGACAAAACCAGCCGCGGCCCCTCGATCAGCCCCTCGTCGATCGCCCGCTTGAACCCGGCGTCGAGCCCGGCGGCATCGCGCACCGTGGTATAGCCGGCGGCGAGGGTCTGCCCCAAGACCTTGGCGGTGCGCAGGGTGCGCGTCGTCTGCGGCTCGTCGATGCCCCAGCGCCGCGCCAGATCGTAGCCGTGCATCGCCAGGTGGTCATGGGTGTCGATCAGCCCCGGCAATATCGTCATGCCGGACACGTCGACGATCTCGGCCTCGGCCGGCCAGCCGCCATGGCCGCCGGTCTCGACCGCCTCGATCCGGTCGCCGCCGACAACGACCGCAGCCTGCGCCACCGGCCCGGCGCCGGTCCCGTCGATCAGCCTTGCGCCCCTGAGCACCAGCATCGCCGCTCTCCTCAGACCCGAGATCACGGAATTAAGCGCGAGGGACGCCTAAGGTGCAATCAGCCAGAAGATGACGCGCCGATCGTGCAGCCGCATGGCTGCTGCGGTTGATCTCACGACGATATCGCGGCCTGCGGCGCAGGCCCGAGCGCGTCATGCTCCTGCGAGATGTCGCGGTTGGTGTAGTCGGGCAGGAAGGCGGTGGCGCTGATGCTGACGATCGCGCAGAACAGAATGTAGAGTGCCACTACATAGCCCGACCCGAACGCCGCGAACAGAGCCGTCGCAATCAAAGGGGCGGGACCGCCGGCGATCACCGAGGATAAATGGTAACCGAGCGAAGAGCCGCTGTAGCGCAGCCGCGGGGTGAAGCATTCGGCGATCAATGCCGCCTGGGGGCCGTACATCATGTCGTGCGGGATGAAGGACAGCACGATCGCGAGAAAAACGAGCCCGGGAACCATGCTGTTCATCATTGCGAAATAGATGAAGGCGAACACCCCGGTGGTGACCGCGCCGATCAGGTACATCCGCTTGCGGCCGATGCGGTCGGAGATGTGCCCGGCGAGCGGGGTCGTTACGCCCGATAGGGCGGTCGCGACCAAAACGGCGGTGAGCAGGAAGTCGCGCGAGGCGCCGGAGACTTTGGTTCCATACACGAAGACAAAGGCGGCATAGACATAAAACGGGCCCTGCTCCGCCATCCGGCACAGCGCGGACAGGACGATTTGCTTGGGCTGACGCTTGATGACTTCGATGACCGGCGTGCGTTCGACGCGGCGCTCCTCTAAAATGCGCGAGAAAATCGGCGTCTCGAGGATGCCGAGTCGGATGTAGAGGCCAACGCCGACCATCACGATCGAGAGCCAGAACGGGACGCGCCAGCCCCAGGTCAGGAACTGATCGCCCGAAATCGCGCTGAACGCGAGCACCGCGAGGTTGGCTAGGAACAATCCCGCCGGGCCGCCCCATTGCGGCCATGAGGTGATGAAGCCGCGATGGGCGTTGGTTTTCGCCCATTCCATCGCAATCAAGGTGGCGCCGCCCCATTCGCCGCCGATTCCGAGGCCTTGAATGAACCGCACGACGGTCAGGATGACCGCACCCCAGATGCCGATCGAGGCGTAGCCCGGGACAAAGCCCACAGCAAAAGTCGAAAGCCCAGTCAACAACAAGGTCGAGATCAAGGTGACCTTGCGCCCGATGCGGTCTCCGAAATGCCCGAACAGCGCCGCGCCGACCGGGCGGGCGATAAAGCCGACGGCGTAAATGCCGAACGCTTGCAAAGTCCCGGCCAGCGGTTCCGAGGACGGAAAGTACAATTTCGCAAAAACCAGCGGAGCGACGATGACGTAAAGCAAAAAATCGTAGGCTTCGATGATCGTGCCAACGGTGCCGGCGACGATCGCTCGGCGCAGCTGCCGGCTGTGCTCGGCCTCGGAAAGCGGACTCGCAGAGATCCCGGTTGTTGCCATCGTATCCCTCCCAGGTTGCCTGTTTTTGTGTCCCGCGCGTCAAGGCGGCAGGACATATTTTTCAAGTCGGCAAACTTAACAGCCTGGGAACAGCGACGAAAGAGCCCAACTGCGGAAATGGCCCACGGCCGACTCGCCCCGGCGATCGCTCGGCGTTGAAAGTGCTAATCGAGAAGGTTGGCGCGCCCGAGAGGAGTCGAACCCCTAACCCCCAGATCCGTAGTCTGGTGCTCTATCCAATTGAGCTACGGGCGCATGCGGCCAAGCCAGTCGGCGTTGGCAGCGCCCACAACTACTCCCGCAGCGACCGAAAAGGCAAGGCGGATCGCGGCAACGCGCGCGGCGACTGTGGTCGGCGGTTGGGGCGGGGGCTCGCCGGCGCGGCCGGGTGCGGGCACAATGGCCGGCGGCTGCAACCAAGCCCGGATCGGTTAACCATGAGCGCCGAGACATCTGCAATCGACAAGGCCGGCGGCGAAACGGCCGACGACCCGGCGGCGCGGCCTAAGGTCACTCTGCTGCCGGCGCGGCACAAGCGCGCCGAATCGGGCCATCCGTGGATTTATGCGAACGAGGTGCGGATGGACGAGGCGGCGCGCGCGCTGACGCCGGGCACCCTCGTCACCCTGCGCAGGGCCGACGACCGGCCGCTCGGGGTGGCGATGTTCAACCCGCATTGCCTGCTGGCCCTGCGGCTCCTCGACCGCGACGCCGCGCGGCCGATCGACCGGCGCTTTGTGCTGCGCCGGCTCGAACGGGCGTTGCGGCTGCGCGAGCGCCTGTTCAACGAGCCTTATTACCGCCTGGTCCATGCCGAGGCCGACGGATTGCCGGGTCTCGTCGTCGACCGCTACGGCACGGTCGTGGTCGTGCAGTCGAACGCCGCCGGCATCGCCCGGCTCGAACCGCTGCTGCTCGACGCTTTGGCCGCGCTGTTGCAGCCGCAGGCGATCGTATTGCGCAACGACAGCCCGGCGCGGGTACAGGAGGGGCTGCGGCGCGAAGCGCTGGTGGCGCTAGGGGCTTTGGGCGAACCGAGCCTGGTCCACGAAAACGGCGCCCGCTTTCCGATCGATCCGCTCGCCGGGCAGAAGACCGGCTGGTTTTTCGACCAGCGCGATAATCGGCGCTTTGTCGCCGGCCTGGCGCGGGGGGCGCGGGTGCTCGATCTCTATTGCTGCACCGGCGGGTTCGCGGTGCAGGCGGCGCGCGCCGGCGCCATCGAAGTCCTGGGCATCGACCGCTCCGAGCCGGCGCTGGCGCTGGCGGCGGCGGCCGCGGCGCTGAACGAGGTCGACGGCATCTTGAGCTTTCGCCGCGCCGAAATCCTTGGCGAAGCGGCCCGGCTCGCCGCCGCCGGCGAGCGCTTCGACCTCGTCATCGCCGACCCCCCGGCCTTCGCCAAATCGCGCAAGGAGGTGCCGGCGGCGCTGCGCGGCTATCGCAAGCTGGCACGGCTCGGCGCATCGTTGACAGCACGCGAGGGCACCCTCTTTCTCGCCTCGTGCTCCTATAATGTCGCGGCGGCCGATTTCGCCGAGGCGGTGCGGCGCGGCCTCGCCGACGCTGGCCGCAGCTTCAGTACCCTGCGCGATGCCGGGGCCGGGCCCGACCACCCGGTCCACCCGGCGCTGCCCGAGAGCGCCTATCTCAAGACGACGACACTGGCGCTCGACTGACCGCGGCGCGATGTTCGGCTGGGGCCGGCAGGGTCAGGCGAAAGACCGTGCCGGCGCCGGTGCTGGCGACCAGCGCCAGGTCGCCGCCATGCGCGCGCATCAATTCGCGGGCGATCGCCAGGCCGAGGCCGCTGCCGCCGGGGCGGGCCGAGCCGAAAAACGGGCGAAATAGGTTTTCGCGGGCTTTGGGCGGCATGCCGGGGCCGTCATCGTCGATTTCGATCGCAACCAATGCGTTCTCACGCGCCGCCGCGAACCGCAATTGCCGCGCGCCGGCCTCGACCGCGTTGCGCGCCAGGTTCGACAGCACCCGATAGAGCTGATCGCGATCGGCCTCGACCTCGAAATCGGCCGGGATCGCGCTTTCGATCGTCAGCTCGTGCTCGGAGGCCGCGAGGCCGGAACCAACCTCATCGATCAGCGGAGCGAGGCGAACCCGGCTCACCGCCAAGGGTGGGGCGCCATCGCGGGAAAAATCGAGGGTGCGGGTGCACAACGCCGCGGCCCGGTCGATCGCATCGATCAGCCGCGGCAGGATGCGGCGCACTTCAGGGGCGGCGCTGGCGGTCAGCCCATCGGTCACGAGCCGCGCCGTCGCCAGGATATTGCGCAGATCGTGATTGATCTTGGCCACCGCGGTGCCGAGCGCCGCCAGCCGCGCGCGCTGCCCCAAGGCTCGGCGCACGGTCTCCTGCATAACAGCGAGCTCGCGCTCGGCAACCCCGATCTCGTCGCTTCGGCGGCTGGCCCGGATCATCCGCGAGGCGTCCTCGGGATCCTCGCGAAACTCGATCATGCTCGCCGTCAGCCGGCGCATCGGGCGCACCAGCAGCCACTGCAGGCTCAGATAGACGAGCGCCGCGGCAAGCAGCGAGATCACCACCGACAATTCGAGGATGCGGATGCCGAAACCCCACATCTCGGCCCGCAGCGGCGCCTCGTCGAGCAACACCTCGACGGTCTCGCCGCTGCCGGTCGGCGACGAGTCGAGCACCCGAAGAATTCGATTTCCGCTGCGAAACAGCGCGCCGAACGAGCCGCGGATGGCGCCAATGACACTCGGGTGGGTCAGATCGATCGTCAGGTCGGCGCGCGGCGGCACCGGACGGTCGAGCATCAGCACCATCCCGTCGGCGCGGTGCAGGATCACCCCGTGGGCGCCGACCTCGGCGAGCAGCTTGTCGACCAGAGACGATTTGAGACGCCCGGTCGGGCTCGCCTCCAGCGCCACGGTTGCAAGCTCGCTGGCGGCGATGCGGTTCTCGAAATAGGTCATGCGAAAGCGCGCCACCGACGGCACGAAGATCAGCACTTCGCCGACCATCACAAAGAAGACGGTCAACACCAGAAGACGGGCCGACAGGCTCCGCAGCAGCACGGGGGTGATCCGCTTCAGCCAAACCGCGCCAGAAAGCGCACGATGCGGCGGGTGCGCGGCGAAAACAATGCCGGCGTGTAGAAACTGCCGGCCGCGCGCTTGCCGGCCTCGCCGCGGGTCGGGTAGGGCACGACCAGATTGGCGAGCGCGCCGATCTTGAGCTTTTGCGAGATCGCCAAGGCCCAGGGCAGGATCAGATCGCCGGCCCCGGCGCCGAGGATCGAGGCGCCGAGAATGCGCCCGTCGCGGCGGGTGACGATCTTGACCAGGCCCTCGGTGTCGCGCTCGGTCTGGGCGCGGTCGTTTTCGGCGAAGGGCCAGCGCAGCACCCGCACCGACCCGCCGGCTTGCCGCGCCGCCGCCTCGGTCGCCCCGACCTGGGCGAGCTCGGGGTCGGTGTAGGTGACCCACGGCAAGGCCCGATAATCGACCCGCGCCGGGATGCGGAACAGCGCGTTCTTGATCACGATGCCGGCGTGATAGAGCGCGACATGGGTGAATTGCGGCCCGCCCGCGACATCGCCGACGGCAAAAACGCGCCGGTTGGAGGTGCGCAACCGCGCGTCGACGGCGACCCCCTGTGCACCGGCGGCGATCCCGGCGGCGGCGAGATCCAAGGCTTCGATGCTCGGGCGCCGGCCGGCGGCGACCAGCAGATGCGAGCCCTTGAGCTCGTCGCCATCGCCGAGCCGGACCGCGACGCCCGCTGCATCGCGTGCGACAGAAGCGATCGCGACCCGCGGGCGCAGTGCTATCCCCTCGCCGGCGAGCCGTTCGGCGAGCAGAGCCGCGAGTTCAGGGTCGTCGCGGGGCAGCAGCGGGCCGAGATCGAGCACGGTGACCTGCGCGCCGAGCCGGCGATGCGCCTGCGCCATCTCGATGCCGATCGGGCCGCCGCCGATCACGATCAGATGCTCGGGCAATTCACGGTTGGCAAACACGGTCTCGTTGGTCAGATAGGGCACCTCGTCGAGCCCGGCGATCGGCGGCGCCACCGGGTGCGAGCCGGTGGCGATCACGAACCGGCGGGCGCGGATCTCGACCTCACCGGCCCGCATCGCGCGCGGGTCGGTGAAACGCGCCGTGGCGCGCAGCACGCTAACGCCCAGACCCTCGAACCGCTCCGCCGAATCGTTCGGCGCGAGCTCTGCGATCACTTGGGCGACGTTGTCGCCGACCGCGGCGAAATCGACTTGCGGCAGCGCGTAGGAAATGCCGAATTGCGGCGCGCGCCGCCACAGCTCGGCGCGCCGAGCGGCGGCGAGTAAGGATTTCGACGGGACGCAGCCGAAATTCAGGCAGTCGCCGCCCATAGCACCCCGCTCGACCAGCACCACCTCGGCGCCGAGCTGCGCCGCCCCGGCGGCAACCGCGAGCCCGCCGGCGCCGGCGCCGACGACGCACAGATCGGGGGTGAGAGGGCGGGTCATGCGGTCGGTTTGCGGCGCCAGCGCTTGTACCACACTGGAACGAGCGCGAGCACGGCCAGGGCCAGGATCGGGAGTAGCACGCCGGGCCTGAACAGGACGCCTGCATCCGGCGTTTCGACGACCTTGCTAAAGCCGTTGCCGAGGCTGGCATAGACGAAGGTTGCCGGGATAATGCCGATAAAGGTCGCGAGCAGGTAAGTCGGCAAGCCAACCCCAGCCAGCGCGGGCACCAGATTGATCAGCCAAAACGGGAACAGCGGCATCAGGCGCAGCGCCAGGAGATAGCTGAACGCATGCGCGCGAAATCCGGCTTCGAGCCTGCCAAAGAGCGGCCCGGCGCCGGGCGCCAGGCCCCCAATGGCGTTTGGGCCGAGGCCGGCGCGCGCCGCGAGAAAAAGCGCGGTGGCGCCCAGGGTCGCGCCGACCACCGCGCACATGCCGCCGACCCAAGTTCCGAATAGAAAGCCGCCGGCAATCGTCATCACCGCTCCGCCGGGAAGCGACAGCGCCACCAGACACGCGTAGGCCACGCTATAAAGCAGGGCCGCGGCGACACCCCAGCGGGCGACGAGGCGGCACAGCCAACCACGGTGTTCGGCAAGCGCGGCAAAGGTCACATAGTGGCGTCCGCCAGCGGCCATAAAGGCCACCCCGGCGGCGACGAGAAGCCCGAGCGGCACCAGACGACGCGCGGAAAAACCATGCTGCAGCGGAAGATTGTCGGGCATCGCGGTCCGGCTCGGCCACGGGAACCGGCGATGCTAACCCTGGGGCCACGCAAGGGTGGTCACCTTCCCGTGAGCCGCGGACAAAAGGCGCAGCCGCCAGCGGCGCCCGAACCGGCGCGTCTCCCGCTGCCTCGCGGCAGGCGCGTGTCACAGATAAATACTTAATTTTTGGAATACTTATTGCAATCTTTACGGTTCTGCCGCAGTATGCGTTTGCATCGTCCTGCCTTCCTGATCGACCTCCATGAACGATGCGCGCGGCTCTGCCCTTGCCTCCGGGTGTGGAGCGAGAAACCCCGGTCATCGCGACCGGGGTTTCGTTTCGAGAGGCGCGCGAAAACCGTTCGGGTGGGCGGCGGAACCGCGGTAGAGCCGGCCGCTTTCGACGAGCTGCCAGGCGCCGAGCGCCGGCAACCCGAGCACCGCGTCCCGCGCCCGCTTCAACAACGACAGCGCCAACGCGATCTCCGGGGTCAGGCCAAAGCTCGCCCCGAGCACGATATAGGCGCCCTCCTGCACCCCGACCGCGTTTGGCACGGCAAAGGCGACGCTGCGGATCGCATAGAGCAGGCTCTCGATCAGCAGAACCGCGCCAAAACTCAGCGCCGCGCCCATGAAACGCAAGGCCAGCCAGATCTCGACCGCGCTGCCGATCCAGCAAGCAAGGTGGAGAGCGAGGCTGACCCACAGCGCGGCGGTGCGGCTATAGATGTCGGCGATGGCCGCGTGCAGCGCCGCCGCCCCCACCGCCATCCGTTCGGCCCATCCCCGGCCGAGCGCGCCGGCGAAGCGATCGAGCAGCCCGACGCCGCGCCGCTGCGCCGCCACGAACCCGGCGGCCAAACATGCCGCGACGACGAGGCCGATCGCGGCCGGCGCCGCAACCCGCGCCCGCGGTTCGACGGATAAGAGCCACGCCAGCGCCAGCGCGGTGTAGGCGATCTGCGCGAAAAATTCGAGGGTGACATCGACGATCGTGCTGGCGGCGGCGGCATTGCCCGAAACCCCGGCGATGGCGATCGCCCGCGCGCCCGACACGTAGCCGCCGACTTGAGAGAGCGGCAGCACCTCGGACGCGGAATCGCGGATGAGCCGCGCCCAGATCGCAGCCCACGGGCTCGTCCCCGGCAGCAGCACCCACCAGGCGATGCCCATCAACCCGATCAGCGCCAGTTGGATCAGACAGATTGCGGCGAAACCCGCCCAGCCGACCGCGAGCAAGGAATGGATGACCGCGCTCGCCCCGAAATGGACCACCAGGGCGGCTACGAGCGTCAGTCCGACCGCGGCCGCCAGTACCGAAAATGCCCGCATGCGCGGCTAACGCGAGCCGCGGCGGCGGCCTCCAAGGCGCAGGCCGGCCAGCGCCAGCGCCGCGAACCGCGGCAAAAAGCGCGGCTGCAACAGGTCGGGGTCGAAAGCCGCCATCCGCCGGCCATGCTCGGCGCAGCATTCCTCGACCAGCCCGCGAACCGAGAAGCCGTCGAGGAAAACGCTCGCCTCGGTCGCCGAGAAGTCCTTGCCGCCGTTCGCCGCCTGCCCGCGCCGCACGGTCCCGAGGAGGCGGCCGATTGCCCGGCAGTAATAGCCGGCCGCGACCGCCGAACGCAGCCACGGAGCGCCTCGTCCGCGGCGCGCCTGCTCCCACCCCATCCAGTTGACGAAAAAGACGATGTGGCGATTCTCCTCGTGCATCAGGGTCTCGAAAATCGCGAACATCGCCTCCGGCAGAAAACCCGCTCGCCGCGCGATCTGAAACACGCCGAAACCGAGAAAGGCGTCGAGGCACTCGCCATAGCCGAAATCGGCGAAAGCCCGATAGAGGTCTGGCCCCACCGCATCCAGCGGCCGTTCCTCGACGGCGACGCCGTAGCGGTGGACCATCAGCCGCAGCAGATCGGCATGGCGCGCCTCCTCGAAACCCTGCAGCATGACCGCTTCGCGCACCAGCGGATCGTCGACCGTCGCCGCATACGCATCGACGATGGCGCCGGCGCGCCGCTCGGTGTAGAGCACTTCGGGCCAAAACGGGATCGCGCGCAAGCGGGCCAGCGCCGCGGTGTCGAGATCGGGCCAGGAAAGCCCCTCGGGCCGATAGGTGTTATGGCTCGCGATGAACTGGCTGCAGAACCGCTCTTTATGCTCGTCCGAACCGATCTTCATGGTGCGGACACGGGATTGCCCCGCCATCGCGCGAGGCGGTGGGCGAGGCGCATCAGTCGGCGGGCGAAGCGCATCAGGCGCGGCACCACATTGGGCCGCAGCAGGCGAGGATCATAGCCGGCGAGCCGGCGATCGTTTTCGGCCAGGCAGATGTCGATCAGCGCCGCCGCGGAAAGATCGACGGCGCCCAGCGACTTGCTGCCGGTCATGGTAAAGTTGTTGTCTTGCGGCGTCTCCAAGGCGCCGGCGGCCTCGCTGTGGCCCACCCCACGGGCAATGCCGATCCGCTCCCAGATCAGGAAAGCCCAGACCGCGAGCGTCTTGATTGCGAACCATGGGCGGCGCCACCACGGCAAGCGACGGCGGTGCCAGGCGACCCAGTTGACAAAAAACAGGATGTGGCGGCCTTCCTCCTGCATCACCGGCTCGAACGTCTCGACCAGGGCGGCCGGAAAAAAGCCCGAGCGCTTGGCCAGCGCGAACAGCCCGAAGGCGAAGAAGCTGTCGATGCACTCGCTGAAGCCGGTGACCATGAAAGCCCATTCGGGGTCGCGCGGGCGCAGATAATCGGGTTCCGGGGTGAGGTGGATGCCGTAGGCCTCGACCAGATTGGAGAGGACTTGTTTGTGCCGCCCCTCCTCGAAGCCGTCGAGCTCGATCGCTTGGCGGAGCAGCGGATCCGCTACCGCCTCGGCGTAGCTCAGCACCCGCAGACGGGCTTTGCCTTCGGTCTGCACCGCGATATCCCAGATCGGCAGGCCGACCAAACGATCGCGCGCCTCGGGGTCGAGCGCGGGCCAGTCGATGATCGAGGGCCGGTAGGGATTGTGGGTGTCGAGCAGCATCCGGCAAAACGCGCGCTTGTGCGCGTCGCTGCCGGGAACGATCGGACCGGGTTCGGCCGCAGCCCAAATCCGGGCGGCACGATCGGCCGCCTCAACCGTCGCGTCAGTCACCATCGTCGCCAACTTTTCTCCCCATTCCTCCCCGACATGCCATTTCCACCGCCCACGCACAAGCGAACGCTCGGGAAGCTCGCGTCATTCCACCTTCGGAAAACGCAGCGCCAGCCCGAAAACGGGCCCACCTCAAACCAGAGTCCACCGCAAAACCGGAGCGGCCGTTGACTTGACCGACCGCCTCTCCTATACAGCCGCCTCCGCTCGAAAGAGATCCCGCAATCGGAGCCGGTGCCGTGAAGCGCACTTACCAGCCCAGCAGACTCGTCCGCAAGCGCCGCCACGGGTTTCGGGCGCGGATGGCGACCGCCGCCGGCCGCCGGGTGATCGCGGCGCGGCGGGCCAAGGGCCGCAAGCGGCTGTCCGCCTGAGGCGGCGATCGTCCGCCGCTCGACCCGCCGGGCGGGGATTCCGTGGGCGGCAGGCTTGCAACGCTCAAGATCCGCGCCGATTTCCTTCGTGTTGCGGCGACACGCCGCAAGGCGGTGACACCCGGCCTGATATTACAGGCGGCGCCACAGCCGGGTTTGGCGGCCGATGCCGCGCCGCGGGTCGGGTTCACCGCCAGCCGCAAGGTCGGCAACGCGGTGATCCGCAATCGGGCCAAGCGGCGGCTGCGCGTGGCGGCGGCCGAGATCTTGCCGGTTCGCGGTAAATCGGGGACCGATTATGTGCTGATCGCCCGCTCGGGCACGGCCGAACGGCCATACCCGGCGCTGCTCGACGATCTTGCCGGCGCGCTGCGCAAGATCGAGCGGAGTCCGGGCCGGCCCCGGCCGCGCCCCGCGGAGGAGGATTGAGATGATTGGGGAACGCCGCGCCGGCGTGGTCAGCGCCAGCATGCAGGCTGCGGTGCGGGCCTATCAGCTGCTGGTGTCGCCGCTGCTGCCGCCGTCCTGCCGCTTTTTGCCGAGCTGCTCGGATTACGCGATCGAAGCCTTCGAGCGGCACGGCGCGCTGCGCGGCAGCGGTTTGGCGCTGCGGCGGCTCGCCCATTGCCATCCCTGGGGCGGCAGCGGCTACGATCCGGTCCCGCCGCTGCCCGGCGGCAAACCCGCCGATCGCCGGCACGCCCGCGCCACCAGCTGAGCGGCACTGGCCCCAATCAAAATGGAACAGCGCAACCTCTTGATTGCGATCGTGCTCTCGGTCGGGATTCTGATCGGCTTCCAGTTCGTGTTCGAGCGGCTGCACCCGCCGCCGGCGCCGAATGTCGCAACCACGGCCACGGCTCCGGCCTCCCAGCCGGGCGCGCCCGGCGCCACGGCAGGCGCCCCCGGCGCCGCCGCCCCGGGTGCGGTCGCCGCGCAAGCCGCGCAATCGCGCGCCGCGGCCATCGCCGAGCAGCCGCGCGTCCAGATCGACACGCCGCGATTGCACGGTTCGATCGATCTGGTCGGCGCCCGCTTTGACGATCTGACGCTCGCCACCTATCACGAGACGGTCAATCCGAGGAGCCCGGAAGTGGTGCTGCTCTCTCCGTCCGGAACGGCAAACCCCTATCTCGCCGAATTGGGCTGGGTCGCCGCCCATCCAGGGACGGTAAAGGTGCCGGGGCCGCAGACCCTGTGGAAAACCGCGGGCGGCGCCCTGACCCCGTCGAACCCGGTAACCCTGACCTGGGATAACGGCCAGGGGCTGATCTTCACCCGCACCATTTCCGTTGACCCCTATTATATGTTCACGGTGCGCGATGCGGTGCGCAACACCGGGAACGCCCCGGTCGAGCTGTTGCCCTATGGCCTCGTCAGCCGCACCGGCACGCCCCAGGTCGCCGGCTATTACATCCTGTTCGAAGGGCTGATCGGCTATCTCGACGGCTCGCTGCAGGAGGTCAAATACGCCTCGTTGAGCCCGGGCCAGCCCGACGATTATCCCTCAACCGGCGGCTGGCTCGGCTTTACCGACAAATACTGGCTGACCTCGCTGATCCCGGCGCAAAACGAGCCGATAAAAGCCCGTTTCACCCATAGCCTGGAAAATGGGATCGACCACTACCAGACCGATTTTTTGGGGCCAACGATCACCGTCGCCCCTGATGGCACGAGAGCCACGTCGACCCGCTTTTTCGCCGGCGCCAAGGAAGTCGACCTGCTTGATTCGTATGCCGCTTCGGGCATTCCGCGCTTCGACCGCGCCATCGATTTCGGCTGGTTCTATTTTCTGACCAAGCCGATTTTTCTGATCCTCCAGTTCTTCGACCGACTCTTGGGTAATTTCGGGCTGGCGATCCTGCTGCTGACCTTGTGCGCCAAGCTGCTGTTCTTTCCCCTCGCCAACAAATCCTACTCGGCGATGAGCAAGATGAAGCTGTTGCAGCCCGAGATCCAGAAAATGCGCGAGCGCTTTCCCGACGACAAGGCGCGCCAGCAGCAGGAGATGATGGCGCTCTACAAGCGGGTCGGCGCCAACCCGCTGGCCGGCTGCCTGCCGATCGTGATCCAGATCCCGGTGTTCTTTTCGCTCTACAAGGTGTTGTTCGTCACCATCGAGATGCGGCACGCGCCGTTTTTCGGCTGGATCCACGATTTGTCGGCGCCCGACCCGACCTCGTTCGCCAATCTGTTCGGCCTGATCCCGTTCACCCCGCCATCGATCCTGATGATCGGCGCCTGGCCGCTGATCATGGGCCTGACGATGTTTCTGCAGCAAAAGCTGAACCCGCAGCCGGTCGACCCGGTGCAGGCACGGATGTTCATGATCCTGCCCCTCGTGTTCACCTACATGCTGTCGCACTTCCCGGCCGGGCTGGTGATCTACTGGGCGTGGAACAACAGCCTCAGCATCGCCCAGCAATGGGTGATCATGCACCGCGCCGGGGCGGCCTGAGCACGGCACCGGCGATGACGGGAGCTGCCGCCGAGGATCTGTTTCCGGCGCAGGCGGTCGATCCTGGCCTGGTCGAAGCCGGCCGGCGCCTCTTTGCGCACGAAGCGCGCTTTGTCGCCGGGGCCGGCGAACCGGCGGCGCTGCCACCCGAGACCCTGCCCGAGATCGCCTTTGCCGGGCGCTCGAACGTCGGCAAGTCGAGCCTGGTCAACGCCCTGACCGGGCGCCGCGTGCTGGCGCGCATTTCCAACACCCCGGGCCGCACCCGCCAGATCAATTTCTTCGATCTCGGCAGCGCGCTGATGCTGGTCGACCTGCCGGGCTACGGCTACGCCGAAGCCTCGAAAGTCGCGGTCAAGCGCTGGACCGGGCTGGTGCGCCGCTATCTGCAAAGCCGCGCCGCGTTGCGCCGGGTGTGCGTGCTGATCGACGCCCGTCACGGCATCAAGGCAATCGACCGCCCGCTCTTGGACATGCTCGACCGGGCCGGCATCTCCTATCAGATCGTGCTGACCAAGACCGACAAGCTCGGCCCGACGGCGCTCGCCGAGACCGTGCAACGGGTCGCGGCCGAAATCGCCTTGCATGCCGCGGCACACCCCGAGATCCACCTGACCAGCGCCGAAGAGCGCCGCGGCATCGCCGCGTTGCGCGCGACCCTCGCCGGCTTTGCCGCGATCCGATCAGACGACCCCGCCGCGGCGGCATCTGGACAAAAACGATAGAATGGCCTGTGCTATGAAGCTTGTCGTCAACCCGTCGTCATTCCCAGCCGATTTGAGAGCCGCGGTGCTGGCCGAGGCCCTCCCCTATATGCGCCGCTATGCCGGCCACACCTTGGTCGTCAAATACGGCGGCCACGCGATGGGCGGCCAGGAAACGCGAGGGGGTGGCGATTCATTCGCCCGCGACGTGGTGCTGCTGAAGCAGGTCGGGATCAACCCGATCGTCGTGCATGGCGGGGGGCCGCAGATCGGCCACATGCTGGAACGCCTCGGCATCAAGAGCCGATTTGTCGATGGGCTGCGAATTACCGACCGCGAGACCATGGAAGTGGTGGAGATGGTGCTGGCCGGCACGATCAACAAAGGGCTAGTGGCGGCGATCAACGCCGAGGGCGGCTGCGCCATCGGGCTCACCGGCAAGGATGGCGGGCTGATCCGCGCCAAAAAGCTCGTCCGCCGCCGGATCGAGGGGGGCGCCAGGATCGAGATGGATCTGGGCTTTGTCGGCGAGCCCGAGCGCGTGGCGGCGGGCGTGCTCGAAACCTTCCGGCAATCCGACATCATCCCGGTCGTCGCCCCGATCGGTGTCGGCGCCGCGGGCGAGACCTACAACATCAACGCGGACACTGTCGCGGGCGCGGTCGCCGCCGCGGTCAAGGCGACCCGGCTGTTGCTGCTGACCGATGTCGCCGGCGTGCTCGATGCCGACAAACGGCTGCTCTCCGAGATCACCGCCGGCACGGCACGGCGGATGATCACCGAAGGCGTCATCTCCGGCGGAATGATCCCCAAGGTCGAGACCTGTCTCGATGCGGTGGATGGCGGGGTCGAGGCCGCGGTGATCCTCGACGGGCGGGTGCCGCACGCGATCCTGCTCGAACTGTTCACCGACACCTCGGGCGCCGGCACCCTGATCCGGGCTGGCTAGGAGCGCCATGCGATGCCCGCTTCGCGTGGCCGGCCGCTGGGCGAGATCGAGACCTGGATCTTCGATCTCGACAACACGCTCTACCCCGCCTCGTGCCGGCTGTTCGACCAGATCCATGCGCGCATGCAGAGCTTTATCGCCGAGCGGCTGGGTCTGTCGCCCGAGGCGGCTTTGGTCGTCCAAAAAACCTATTTCCGCGAACACGGCACGACGATGCGCGGGCTGATGATCGTCGACCGGGTCGATCCGCACGAATTCATGGCCTATGTCCACGATGTCGATCTCGCCTGCGTGCCGCCCGACCCGGCGCTGGTGGCGGCATTGGCCGCACTCCCCGGCCGGAAGATCGTCCACACCAACGGCTCGGTGCGCCACGCCGAGCGGCTGCTCGACCATCTCGGCATCGCCCGTTCGTTCTGCGGGATCATCGACATCGCCATCGCCGGGTTCGACCCCAAGCCGGCGCTCGCCGGCTACCACGAGCTGCTGCGCCGCCACGCGGTCAGCCCGGATCGCGCGCTGATGGTC
The DNA here is from genome assembly GCA_036008325.1 of Allostellaceae bacterium. Classification (GTDB taxonomy): domain Bacteria; phylum Pseudomonadota; class Alphaproteobacteria; order ATCC43930; family CGMCC-115725; genus AP-15. Next base: position 3,344 of record DASYNW010000048.1, on the reverse strand, counting down.
GAGGACATGGCCAAGAACCTGGTTCCGGCCGCTGCCCTCGGCATGACCACCGCCTGGCTGCGCGGCACCCTCGACTGGGCCGCCGCCGGCGCCGAGGGCGACCACATCCATCACATCGTCGACGATCTCGGCGCGTTTCTCGCGGCCGCGGCATCTCTGAGAACGGAGGCGCGGGCATGTCCGTCGCCGATGCAATCCGCCGCAAGCTGACCGAGCGGTTCGCCCCGGCCCGGCTCGACATCGTCGACGAGTCGCATCTCCATGTCGGGCACCCGGGCTCACGCCCCGGCGGCGAAACGCATTTTGCCGTCACCATCGTCGCCGCCGCCTTCGCCGGCCAGGGCCGGGTGGCGCGCCAGCGCCTCGTCTACCAGACGCTCGCCGAAGAATTGGCGACCCGCGTCCACGCGCTGTCGTTGACGACGCTCGCCCCGGAAGAGGACCGCGGCTAGCGCCTCTTAAGGCCCTCCCCCTCGATGGGGGAGGGTTGGGTGGGGGAGGTGCCGCCGCAGATTGTCAACGATCGTCGCATATACGCCTTCGAGGTTCGACAGCACTTCATTGTTCCAAAACCGCAGAATCCGGTAGCCTTCGCCTTGCAGGAAGCGGCTCCGTTCGGCTTCCTGAGGCGCCGACGCGTCGTGTTGACCACCATCGATTTCGATGATTAGCCGCGCCTCGTAGAAGTCAAAATCAGCGATCTAGCGCCCGAGCGGCACTTGGCGACGAAATCGACGCCCATCGATCTGACGCAACCGCAATATTTGCCAGATCCGTTTCTCGGCTTCGGTCATCTGTTGTCGTAAGGCTGGGGCACAGTCGCGGGCGCCGTCCGTCGGATGTTTCTTCATATCTGTGGTCCGAGGCGTCACCCCCACCCAACCCTCCCCCATCGAGGGGGAGGACTAAGTTGGCAAACTTAAGCGGCGGCGTTGAGAAAATCGCGCAGCTCGTCGATCGGCGCGTCCTTCATCACGAAAGCATCGCCGATCCGGCGCGGCAGGATCAGCGTGATCTGTCCGTCGCGGACCTTTTTGTCCCGACCCATATGGGCGATCAGCCGCTCGGCCGGCACGCCGTCGAGCCCGACATCGCCGAGCGCCGTCGGCAGGCCGGTCGCGGCGAAATGGCGGCGCACCCGCTCGCCCTCGCCCGCCGCGACCAGCCCCAGCCGCGCTGCGAAATCGAAGGCCAGCACCATGCCGAGCGCCACCGCCTCGCCATGCAGCAGCCGGCTCGAAAACCCGGTTTCGGCCTCCAGAGCGTGGCCGAAGGTATGGCCGAAATTGAGCAATGCCCGCTCGCCCTCCTCGCGCTCGTCGACCGCGACGATCGCCGCCTTCATGCGGCAGCTGGTCACCACCGCGTGCCGGATCGGGTCGGGCTCGAGCGCGCACAGGGCATTCCCCTGGCGTTCGCACCAAGCAAAGAAATCGGCGTCGCGGATCAGCCCGTATTTGACGGTCTCGGCGTAGCCGGCGAGCAGTTCGCGCCGCGGCAGGGTGGCGAGGGTGGCGCTGTCGGCGAGCACCAGGCGCGGCTGATAGAAGGCGCCGATCAGGTTTTTGCCCATCGCCATATTGATCCCGGTCTTGCCGCCGACCGAGCTGTCGACCTGGGCCAGCAAGGTCGTCGGGATCTGCACGAAATCGATCCCGCGCAGCAGGGTCGCCGCGGCAAAGCCGGTCATGTCGCCGACGACGCCGCCGCCCAAGGCCACCAGCATCGAGCCGCGCTCAATGCCGCAGGCCAGGATGTCCTCGGCCAGCCTGGCGAAATGGCCGAGATTCTTGGTCTCCTCGCCGGGCGGCAGCACGACGATTTGCTGCGCGATCCCGGCTTCGGCGAGACTGTCGCGCAACGGCGCCAGCCAATGCTGGGCGACATTCTCGTCGGTGACGACGACCGCATGGCGGCGGCGCATCAGGGGCAGAATCTCGCGCCCGGCCCCGCCGATCAGCTGCGGCCCGACGATGATGTCATAGGCGCGCTCGCCCAAGGCCACGCGCAATCGCTCGTATGAAGCTTCGCCAGCCATTGTCATCGTCATCCCTCGCTGTCTGCGACCGGCGCGGTCAGCGCGCGCGGGCAGGCGGCGAGCGCTGCAATCGCCCGGCTTACCGTCAATTCGGGGGAGCCCTCGCCGCTGTCGACGGTCAGCTCTGCCTCGGCATAGACCGGATGGCGCCGCTCGATCAGTTGGGCCAGGATCGCGCGCGGATCGCCCGCCTTCAGCAACGGCCGATCGGCCCGGCGCGACACCCGCTGGGTCAGCACCTCGAGATCGGCGCGCAGCCACAAGGACACGCCGCGCCGCGCGATTCGCGCGCGGGTCTCCCGATCCATGAACGCGCCGCCCCCGGTCGCCAGCACATGCACCGGCCTGGCCAGCAGCCGGGCGATGACCCGGCGCTCGCCGTCGCGGAATACCTGCTCGCCGCGGTTGGCAAAAATCTCCTCGATCGTCTCGCCGGCGGCGGCCTCGATCTCCCGGTCCGAATCGAAAAACGGCAGGCCGAGCCGCAAGGCGAGACGGCGCCCGACCTTGGTCTTGCCCGCACCCATCAGCCCGACCAGGACGATCGTCCGGCACGGGACAAAGCGCCGCACCGTCAAGGCTCGCAGTTCTGTATCGAGCGCGTCAGTGTGCACCGGGTCCACTCCGTCGGCGCGGCTTTTTTCCGGCCTGCAGGGACGGTACTAGCATATCCTGCGGCCGGGTCGTCAATTGGTGGGGGCCGGCAGTGTGGGGCCGGTTCGGCCGGGCCATCCGGCCGGGAGCGATCGGCCACGAACATGCGAGCCGCGGGATGGGAAAGCTGACCATCGGGTTTGTCGTCGTCATTGTGCTGGCAGCGCTGGGCGGTGCCGCGTTCCTGGCGCTGTGGAACCCGCCGGTGCCGTCGGTGGCGGTCGAGAAAGTATTGCCGGATGCGCGCTTCGCGAAGTGATCGGCGGACCTCCGCCGGCGCCGTGCCGGCCGCGAGCCTTTCCAAGCATCTCGAAGCGTTTCTCGAAATGCTGTCGGCCGAGCGCGGCGCCGCGCCGTTGACGATTGCCGCCTATCGCACCGATCTCAGCGATCTGTCGCGGTTTTTATCGGCCCGCGCGACCGCTCTCGAGATGGCGGACGAGGCGGCATTGCATGCCTACCTGGCGGCGGCGGCGACGGCGCTGCTGGCCCCGCGCAGCCTAGCGCGGCGGCTCTCGGCGATGCGCCAATTCTACAAGTTTCTCTTGGTCGACGGGGTGCGGCAGGACGATCCCTCGGCCGGGCTCGACACCCCGCGGCTCGGCCGGACATTGCCGAAGCTATTGTCCGAAAGCGAGGTCGACGGGCTGCT